>NZ_JAWJZB010000006.1:0-180397 GCF_032970865.1 Veillonella absiana
TTTTGCTTTTTCGTTAGGTGTGTACTGTGTTCGTTTCATAGTGCCTCCGTTTGATTAAATATTACATTCAACCTAACTTAAAAAGCAACTTTTAGTGGTCTAAATTCTTGGGTCCATTATAAAGCGATACAAACACGTCATAGTACACGAAAGTTTAAAACTGATTCTGTAGAGAAAAACAAATTAGAATACATCATTGAAGCGGGTCGTATGGCACCGTCTGGCGGGAATACGCAGTTAACTCATTTTGTAGTTATCACGAATCCAGGGGTGTTGGCTAAGCTCATTACGTTGGTTCAAGAAGAGTATGGAAAAATGGAAATCACCGAAAATATGTTGCCTTATATGGTAAACATTATTAAAGCAGCCGCGGCAGGGACCTTTGTGTTCAATTACAATGCGCCAGCCTTGGTGATTTTGACTAGCCCTAGAACGTATGGTAATAATTTTGCAGACAGTGCTTGTGCTATGCAGAATATGATGCTTGCTGCTAATGAATTAAATTTAGGCAGTTGCTGGGTTAATCAGTTGCGGTGGCTCCACGATAATCCTGTGGTTATGGATTTCTTAGCCACATTAGGTATCAGCCAGGATGAAATGGTTTGTGCTAGTTTGGTCGTTGGTTATGCGAATTTACCTAATGGTTTGCCAATCCGTAAGGTGAATGAACCAAAAGGGTATAAGGTTACTTTCATCGATTAATTGATTTCATAGATTAATTCGTTTTAACGGTTACATTGGATTATTAGTTCCCTCACAACCATCCAGAAATAGCTGTTGAAATCCATAACGGCAGATTGTTCATGGGGGACAACGCAAGTCTATAGGGATGTATGGGTTTTTCCAAGAAGTAAATGGTAATTACTATAGCTTGCCCCAGGTGTGTGCATATTAGTTGATTTAGAAGCTCACTATTCAGAACTAGTGAAATAGAACAGTAGAAATGGTATTATATAAAGAAATAGAAAGGGGTATGTTATGCCAGGGTTAGGAACGGTCCTAAATGTAGTGCTCATTATTTTGGGCAATATCATTGGTCTCTTGTTTCGCCAAGAAATGAAGGAGAGCCTCAAGTCCACCCTTATGGTGGTGTGCGGCCTCATTATTATTTTCATCGGCCTCGGAGGGACGATCCAAAAGATGTTTTATCTCCTCGATGGGGCTCTACAGATGCATGATTCGATGATGCTCATTATCAGTCTCGTCATGGGTTCAGTCCTTGGAGAATGGATTGATTTACATAGCAAAATAGCCCACTTTGGTGAGTGGCTTAAGGTAAAGACGGGGAAACAGCGAGGATAGTGAGTTTACGAATGCTTTTATTACTGCATCCTTAACATTTACTATCGGTGCCATGGGAGTTATCGGCGCTATTGAGGATGGTATTAGAGGCAATTACACCATCCTCCTTGTAAAAGGCGTCATTGACGGCATAATCGTTATGGTTATGTGTTCGTTTATGGGGCGAGGGGCGATGTTTTCCTTTATTCCCGTTGGTGTTGTGCAGATTATCATCACCATACTCGCCTATGTGTCAGAGCCCTTCATCACGAAGGCAGCGATGAATAATTTGTCTTACGTAGGGTCTATTTTGATTTTTTGCGTAGGTTTGAACCTGCTTTGGCCTGACAAGATACGCGTAGCTAATCTACTGCCTGCTATTTTTATTGCTATGGCATTGTCCTATGTGCCGTGGATACCATAATATTTTGTGTTGTTGGAAAAGGAGCCTACTATGACAGAGTCTACCGTGAACGAACCAAGTATTAACGAACCAAGTATTAACGAACCGAGTACTAATAAATTGGGCACTACTATGAATAGCGGAGTGTTAGGTCATCTGCCTTTTGGTGTATGGCATGTTAAATTTCTCCTTATCATGGCGGTAGCCTGGGCCTTTGACGCGATGGACACGGGTATTATTGCCTTCGTATTGCCGAAATTGATGAAAGTATGGTCATTGTCGCCAGGGCAAATCGGTATAATTGGCAGTATGGGCCTCGTTGGTATGGCCATTGGCGCTGTATTAGCAGGGACTTTAGCGGATAAGTTTGGTCGCAAACGAGTTATGATCGGCATGATGGTGGTGTACGGTTTGGCTAGCCTTGGTTGTGCTGAATCTACTAGTTTTGAAATGTTGCTATTGTTCCGCATTATCGTTGGATTCGGTTTAGGTGGTCAATTGCCTGTAGCCGTTACATTAATTAGCGAATACGCGCCTATATCGCACCGAGGACGGATGATTGTATGGGTAGAAAGCTCTTGGGCGGTTGGTTGGCTGGTGGCGGCTATTATGGCCTATTTCGTCATTCCTGATTATGGTTGGGAACCAGCCTTTTACGTAGGTGCTCTTCCTGTGTTGTGGGCCATCGTTGTAGCCTTTACCATTCCTGAATCTGCTCAGTATTTAGAAAAGCAAGGCAATTATGACGCAGCCCGTAACATTGTCGGGCATATTGTACATGACGCTGGCACCGCTGGTACAGTGGCTGTAGAGGCGGCAAAATCAGCTGTAGTGGCTATTAACTCAGATGCCAGTGATACCACGAAATCAGTTAAAGCGTTCACAGTGGCTACGTTGTTTTCTAAACCGTATTTACAACGGACCCTCTGTTTATGGATTGTTTGGTTTGGTCTTGTATTTTCCTACTATGGCATTTTCATGTGGTTACCTACTTTGCTCGTTAAATCTGGACACACTATGATTCAGTCCTTCTCTTTTGTATTGTGGATGACTATAGCGCAAATTCCTGGTTACGCTGTTGCAGCCTATTTGATTGATTGCATTGGTCGCAAGAAAACATTGAGTTCTTTTTTGTTATTATGCGCTGTGTCGGCCTATTTCTTTGGTCACGCTACGTCCAGCACAGAAATCCTTGTGTACGGTTGCGCTATGTCCTTCTTTAACCTTGGTGCGTGGGGCTGTATTTACACATACACGCCAGAAATGTACCCTACAGAAGGGCGCGCTACAGGTAGTGGTTGGGCAGCCGCTTGCGGTCGCTGTGGCGGTATCGTTGCCCCTCTTGTGGTGGGGGCGCTCTTTACAGGACCTGACCAATTTGCCCTTATTTTCGGTATCTTCACCGGTGTTCTCGTTATTATTTCCCTAACATTGTGGTTCTTAGGTGTAGAAACGATGAACAAGGAATTAGATTATATTTAGTAGTGCCCTTTGGGGCGGCTAAATGTTCTATGGTTCAATTAACGCTCTGTGGTGTAATCAAACGTGCTATGGTACAATCATATTTTTTGAAAGGAAATTTCATGTTATACGTAACATATCCTAAATGTACAACTTGTCAAAAGGCTAAAAAATTCTTAGACGCTCACAATATTTCTTATACTGAAAGAAATATTAAAGAAGAGAATCCAACAGCAGCGGAAATCGCTAGTTGGTATCCAAAAAGTGACAAGAAAATCGAACGATTCTTTAACACCTCTGGTTTGGTGTATCGTGCAGAAAATTTGAAAGATAAATTACCAACCATGAGTGAAGAAGAAAAAGTAGCTATGTTAGCTACAAATGGTATGCTTGTAAAACGACCTATTCTAGTGCTAGATCACAAAGTACTAGTAGGCTTTAAAGAAGCAGAGTGGAAAGAAGCACTAGGTATTGCTGAATAATTAAGTATATAGTTTCAACGGATGAAGATGTTATGCGAGCTTTAAGGCTTAAAGCTAAAACACAAGACGATTTGATTGAAGCGGTTAAAGCAAGACTTGGTGGAGGTTGTGATGGAGGCTATGGTTCTTAGGTATCGTTATGTTATGCTGCTATCTATGAAGGACATTGCAAGGAAGATGCATTATACCCTTCGGTGGACGCAGATGATTCATGTTAAGGCGCTTACTCATTTTGAAACACTTCACCCCACTTCACCCTAGTTCATACGACTTCACCCCACTTCATCTAGAGTTCGCCCCCTAGGGTGTGATACGATTAAGCTGTAAGAATAGAAACTAATAAAGCCTTCATAGGAGAAATCCTGTGAAGGCTTTTGTCATAGATAAAGGAGAAAGCGATGCCGAGAAAACCAAGGAGATGCTGTGCGTATCCAGGGTGTCCGAAGTTGGCAGAAGAGAAGAGTACCTATTGTGCTGAACATAAGAAAGTTATGGATAAACAGTATCAGACCTATGAACGCCCTACAGATATTAATAAAAAGTACGGCAGAGCCTGGAAACGAATCCGTGACCGTTATGTTAAAGGCCATCCCTTATGTGAGATGTGTCTTAAACATGGTAAGGCAGTACCGGTGGAGGAAGTCCATCATATTGTGCCAATGTCGAAAGGCGGGACGCATAGCACGGATAACTTGATGTCCTTGTGCCAGTCTTGTCACACAAAGATTCATCTTGAGATGGGAGATAGATAAGAATGGTGCCAGGCGGGGCTAGTTTACGAGAGTTTGGTTTTATCAACCCTGTTATTATCGATAGTGATTATAACGTAATTGCTGGACACGGTAGAATTATGGCTGCCAAGGAAGAGGGGCTTAAAGAGGTGCCTTGTGTGTTGGTAGACTATTTGACGGAAAGTCAGAAAAAAGCCTATATCTTGTCGGATAACCGAATGGCTATGGATGCAGGGTGGGATGAAGAACTTCTTCGTATTGAAATTGAGTCACTTCAAGGTGACGGTTTTGAGATAGGATTCACAGGCTTTGATGAAAATGAACTTGCCGATTTGTTTGGAACAGATGATACATCGGATATAAAAGATGATGGCTATGATTTATCAGCAGCTCTTGAAAAGGCAACTTTTGTAGAAAAAGGTGATATCTGGACGGTAGGGCGACATAGGCTTATGTGTGGTGATGCTACTGCAAGTGTTGATGTGTCCACTCTTATGGATGGAAAGAAAGCGAACCTAGTTATTACGGATCCGCCTTACAATGTGGCTTTTGAAAGCTCTGATGGTCTTTCTATAAAAAATGATAAGATGACTACTGATAAATTTTATGAGTTTTTGCTCGCTGCTTTTAAAAATATGTCAAACCATCTTGAAAGTGGTGGTGCTGCTTATATTTTTCATGCAGACACAGAAGGTTTGAATGTTAGACGAGCTTTTTTAGATGCAGGCTTTCGATTAAGTGGCTGCTGTATTTGGGTAAAAAATGCACTTGTGCTAGATACCTTTGGTGGCAGTGGCTCTACCTTGATGACCTGCGAGAAGATCAATCGTATTTGCTATATGATGGAACTTGATGAAAAGTATGCCTCTGTAATCCTTCGTAGGTATGTAGAAGATACAGGGGATAGTGAGAATGTATTCGTTATTAGAAATGGAGAGAAGTCCACTTACTCAGACCTTGTAAAAGAGGTGGAAGAATAAATAAAATATACTAATTTAACCCTCGGTAGCTTATTTGATGGTTCTGGGGGTTTTCCTTTGGGCGGATTACTATCTGGGATTAGGCCTATATGGAGTTCAGAAATTGAACCTTTTCCGATTAGGGTTACAACTAAAAGACTACCACAAGTAAAGCATTATGGAGATATTTCAAAAATGAATGGTGGTGAGATTGAACCTGTAGACATCATTACCTTTGGTAGTCCCTGCCAAGATATGAGTATTGCTGGTAAACGAGAAGGACTTTCTGGTTCGAAATCTTCTCTTTTTTATCAAGCCATCCGGATTATAAAAGAAATGAGGTGTAAGACCAATGGTAGAAAACCAAGATTTATCGTTTGGAAAAATGTCCCAGGTGCATTTAGTTCCA
The DNA here is from genome assembly GCF_032970865.1 of Veillonella absiana. NCBI lineage: Bacteria > Bacillati > Bacillota > Negativicutes > Veillonellales > Veillonellaceae > Veillonella > Veillonella absiana. Next base: position 5,727 of record NZ_JAWJZB010000006.1, read on the forward strand.
ACAAGGGCGAAGACTTTAGGGCAGTCATTGAAGAAATCTGCAAAATCAAAGATGAATCGGTGTCTATCCCTAAACCTAACAAGTGGTACACAGCAGGAAAAATACTGGGAAATCATTACTCCGTTGCCTGGAGACAACTTGATGCTCAGTTTTGGGGAGTACCCCAGAGAAGAAAACGCATCTATCTTGTCGCAGATTTTGCAGGTAGGAGTGCCGGAAAAATATTATTTGAGTCCGAAAGCTTGTCAAGGTATTTTACGCAGAGCTTCTGCTCGTGGCAAGGAACTGCCGAAAGTGCTGAGGCTGGCATTGGAGAGGCAAGCACTCTTGTTTTAAATGACCAAGGCGGTCAGCGTATGGATGTACTTGATGATAAGACATCAACACTTAGAGCAACGGCGAACCACCCACCTTGCGTTATGTTTGAAAATCATAGCCAGGATACTCGCTATACGGGGCCATTGGATGTTGCACCAACGGTTTCTGCAACTTATGGAACCGGTGGAAACAATCAGCCTTTTGTAACTACGGCAGGATTTTGCACAGAGCATTCATCTAAAAGCCGTGGTATTGGTTATGAGGAGGAAGTTTCACCGACTTTAAGAGCATGAACAGTTCCAGCCGCCATGGCATTAAATGATACTCCAAAAACCCTTAAAATCCGCAGTGGCTGCGAGGGCGGAGGAAAAGGTGCATTAATACAGGATAATAAATCTGCAACTTTATCTTGTAATAATGATCAGACGCTGTTCGAGCCGAAGGTATATGGAATATGTTCTGATGGCAGTAACTCCATGAAATCAAACAATCCTCACAGCGGCATTTATGAGGCTGATACTTCAAGAACGATTGATGGAAACGGAGGCAATCCATCGTGCAATCAAGGTGGAATGGCTGTTATAGAAAGTTTCTCTTTGCAAGGTTCTATGATTGGGGGAAAAGATGAGAATGGTCCTAACGGTGACGGCATTAACAAAGAGGTATCGTTCACCCTTAATACCACGGATAGACACGCAGTTTATTCAATGACAACAGGTGATTTTATGCAGGTCAATATAGAAAAAGCACCAACTCTGGCAGCAAGAGATTATAAAGCCCCCAATGTTGTATCACAGCCTTGCTATTCCATTGATAGAGAAACCTTTAACTGTGGGAAGAACTTTGCGAGAAATCTCGGAATTAAGGAAGATGGTGTTGCAGCTACTTTAAATGCGCAAGGACCATCAGCAGTTGCATGGAATGGAGAAAAGATATCTCCAGTTGAACCGAACTATACGGTTCGTAGACTCACTCCTATGGAATGTGGAAGGCTTCAAGGTTTTCCGGATTTTTGGTGTGAGAACCTTTGCACAGAAAATCCCACTAAGGAAGATATCACATTTTGGACAGCCGTCTTTGAAACACATCGAAAAATTATAGGAGAGTCTGCAAAGCCAAAGACAGAAAAGCAGATTATAAAATGGCTGAAAGACCCTCATTCCGATTCTGCAGAGTATAAAATGTGGGGAAATGGAGTGGCTCTCCCCTGCGTCTGTTTCGTGCTGATAGGCATTGTGTTATTTACACAAGAAACTGCTGATTAATCCAATAGTTGTTTTCTACAGAAAATCCTTAAATGACTTGCTATTTACAGCGTTTAGAGTGATATATGTAGTACCGAAAAAAAGAAAGGCGGTACGAAATATGCAAATTAATTATAATGTGACTGGAGATAAACGAAAATCACTAGTTGGTGCAATCAGTCAGGAACTGAATGCTCCTGCACAATACCTCGGTGCTCCCACATTTTCTTATGAAGTGGGTGGATACCACGTCGATAAAAATGGTGTGGTCACAGGTGAGGATAATTACGAGTTAATAGCAGACTTGAAAGGTTTACACGACCTTGCACCAGTCAGCGAGGAATATGACACACCTCTTCCAGAGGCAGAACCTATACCGGAGAATTTACAAATTCCATATGAGGAAGCACTTGGCAGAAGGATTAGCCCCTACCATGATTATGAGGAACCACCTATGTATGGAATACCTGAGCAAGATGAAACATTGTAACAAACGTGTAACTCTCTTCGTGCATCATCAATAAGTGCGAAATCAAAGATTTCCTTGTTAGTTAGGAAATTTGATCCGTTGAAAAATTCAGGACTAAAGGTCTTAATAGTAACCGCTCCATTCTCATATAAACTTATTCACTTATTTAAACATATTCGCTTACTTAAACGTAGTATTGGAATTAACCCGATGATTTTATTTAAACTTCTTTTTTAACTGTTCCAAAGCAAACTTAGTGTGCCCATAAAACTTAGACAATCCTTGATTATGTAATGCTGCGTAGAGCAATACTACATTCCTGCCACCAATAGGTGGGCGGTCCGGTGCATTCTCTTCGTCTCGCAAATAGTTCATTACATAGTCTACTTGTTCTTGTGAAATCTCAGGCTTTACTAGATTCAACCCGATACACCCAACACCATTACGAATAGCGCGATAGCGATAATATTGAACAAGCTCCGGCATACCTAACTCCGCAGCTAAAGGCTGTCGATACAAAAAGGAACAAAAAAAACCATACTTATTTTTAGCACTTAAATTGCTAGTAATAGAATTTTCATTTTCACAATTATAGTAATATAAAGGCTTTTGCAAGTAATAGATAGATTCTACCTGTTTAAACAGATCAGGCATAATCAAGAAATCTTCAAAATTTGTATTCTCTTGAAATCGAAGGGAGGACCACAAATGCTTTTTGTAAAACTTGTTCCACACAAAACAAGAAATTTTATCTTCAAGAATAGCTTTATATGCTGCCTCTCTATCTTTAAAAAACGCTGTATCCATAGACTGTGGCGTTATGGTGCCATGTTCTACAATGGAAATGTCAAAAATGACAACGTCTACTTCTTTATCGATGGCGGTGCGCAAACAATTCTCTACTAAAGTAGGATTAATATAATCGTCACTGTCAACAAAGACGATAAACTCACCTTTCGCTATATCCAACGCATCATTACGCGTGCAGCTAAGGCCCATATTTACCTCGTGATGAATAACCGTAATGCGTGGGTCACTTTCAGAATAGGTGTCACAAATCGCACCACTACCGTCTGGTGACGCATCGTTCACTAAAATAATTTGCAAATGACTATAGGTTTGGTTCTGAATGCTTTCAATGCATTTCCCAATATAGGCCTCTACTTTATACACTGGCACGATGACCGTCACCAATGGCTGATTTTCATACTTCATAATCGATTAACCCCCTTTATCACAGACGGTACTTATTTAGTCGCTTCCGCCCTCGTTTCAATGGTATTTTTGCCACTGTATAATCCAATTTGCTCTTAAGTACTTTCGCATGGAACTCTACCCAATCTAAGATGGAATCTTTGCGAATCTACACCTCTCACCACATAGGCATGCTGTCGGTACAATTAGTATAAACTAATTGTACCGACATGACAACTCACTGGCCAGTCATATGACGGTTCACAACCTCTTGCAACTCATTCCATTCTACAGGAACACTCTGTACGTACCATGAAACGCACACACCGTCCATCGGTTCTGTTAACACACGACACCGAACACCATCCCAATAATAAAGGGACAATTGAGGCTGCCCCTCCCTAGAATAGACAATCCAATCGTACATAAACTGGTCATTCCCTAGGTTTTGAATAAATCCGTCTAATTTAGGCATAGGTTCATATAATTCTATTTCTGAAAATCCCGCTTCCATCCCATTAACATCTACAATATGAACTTCAATCCACCGAGAAGCATTCGAAACTTCATCAACATTGTTGCAAGTAAGAATGACCTTTTTTATAAGGCTTTACAGATTGCTCCAGAGCGTATGAATTACTGCAAGAAGATGGATAGCCTTTTGGTAGAGAAAGTAAACCACCGCAAACCAAAGACTATGGAAGACATTGAGAAACTATGGTATGAGGGATACAGCGAAAGCACCCGCCAACATTACCATAAAAGCCGCTACCATTTCCTAAACCTGCATAGCTTTTTTACGGGTAACCATACGGTTGAACTGCGAGGCTTTAACAGCGAACTCCACGCAGGCAAGGTTAGAAGCTACATTGTACTTGCTTTAGCACTTAACAACCAAGCCTTGACGCAAAAGTGTGCCAGCAGTAAAAAGCCGCAAACCGACAACGAGAAGTTTGCAATGAGAAATTACCTTAACCGCATAGGCTTTATCGGCGAAGAATTTGCAAATTGCAGAGAACACTTGACCGCACACCTTGATGGTTCAGCGGCTTGGCGATTTCGGGCAGCCTGAACGGTTACCCCATAACAAGGAGGACAAAATACGATGAATAAAACACTTTATCTAGCTTATGGCTTCAATTTAAATCTTGAGCAAATGGCGCACCGATGCCCCACAGCAAAGCCTGTAGGGGCGACCATGCTAAGGGACTACGGATTATTGTTTTACGGTGGAAACGGCGGTGCTGTGGCAACTGTGGAGCCTTGTAAGGGCAAGGCCGTACCATGTCTGTTGTGGGAGATTACCTCAGATGATGAAGCAGCGCTTGACCGCTACGAGGGGTTTCCATTCCTTTACCGTAAGAAAACAGTCAAGGTTAAACTTGGAAAAAAGAACGTAGAAGCAATGGTGTATCTTATGAACGAAGGCAGACCGCTCGGTACTCCAAGCTGTCATTATTACAGCATTATTTTGGAAGGATATAATAAAGCAGGCTTTGATACCGGCATTCTAAAACAGGCTGTTGAAGATTCTATGGAGGAAAATGATGGACAATAAAATTAAGGAACAGATACTAAGGGTACGTGAAACAGGACTGACAAATATGTTTGATACATCAATTGTTCAGCGAATTGCCCATGATATGGAGTTTTTTGAACTGGTTGTTTATCTTGAAGATTACCGCGAGGAGTATGTAAAATTCATTCTCTATGGTGAAGAATAACAAATAACGTTATATCGAAAAGGACGGCTCCGCTGAGGGGCTGTTCCTCGTACACATAGATTTTAAGTCGCTGTCACAGGCGGCTATTTTTATTGCACAAAGGGTGGTGACGGCAAATGCGGAAACTGAAAAAATATAAGTCTACCAAGTTTAAGTCAAAGGACTCTGTTTACAATGAGGAGGCTGCGGATTATGCCGTCAATTTTATCGAGTGCTTATGTCATACCAAAGGTACATGGGCAGGTAAACCCTTTGAATTGATTGACTGGCAGGAGAGGATTATCCGAGATGTTTTTGGGACTTTGAAACCAAATGGCTATCGCCAGTTCAATACTGCATATATAGAAATTCTTAAAAAGCAAGGTAAATCAAAACTAGCCGCAGCCTCTTTACCTTTACGCTTACCAACGATAGTATCTATTTCCCAATGACCAATCTCAAGATGTAGCTTAACGATATCTGGTCGTTTATCAATACTTCGGCCAAAGATGCGTACGTTCTTTGCTTGTTTAGGCTTTGATTTTTTACGACTAAGCAGTTCTGGTACATCGAATAGGGAATGGTAGGCGTGATTGATTAAGGGCGTTATACAGCGTTTTAGCACATACGTCTAATGACCAGTTAGCTTTTTTAACTTGCTCTGCAACCCAAATAGCAAATGGACTTTCAGACGTAATGCGCTGTTTACGACCAGAACGTTTTCTGTTTTCATAGTAAACGGCTTGACCTCGACTAGGTACATACTCTGTTGGTCTGCCTCGATGTGTCGTCTTAGTTGCAGTGCCACGTTTTAATTCGTAGCCCACAGTACTAGGTGAGCAATTAAGTGCTTTTGCAATCTGGCGATAAGAGTAACCTTGCTTATGGAGCGCTTTGATTTCGCATCGATCTTCAAATCTTAAGTGTTGTCCTCTTTCGCGAGGTAGGGTATTAATGGTATTATTTAGGTAGTCCATAGTGATTGCCTCCGGTTAATTTTGTGTCGTAACTTAATTTTACCATTGATGCAATCCTATGGATCTTTTTATTTAGTTTTAGTGTTCAATTTCATTCTACAATTTACGATCCATATTTATTAGACGGCTTGCATATTAATCGACCTAATCAAGTCTGGGCTATCGATATAACATATATCCCATTATCTGCATCATGGCTCTATCTTACAGCTATTATCGACTGGTACTCTAGATACATCATCTCTTGGGAACTCAATGACTCATTAGAAATGAGCTTTGTTTTAGAAGCAAGTAGAAAAGCATTGTCTATGGCTACACCAGAGATTATGAATAGTGACCAAGGAAGTCATTTTACTAGTCATAAATTCACGGATCCATTTTTAAAAGCTGGAAGTAAAATTAGCATGGACCACCGTGGCAGAGCCTTTGATAATATCATGATTGAGCGTTTATGGCGCACTATTAAGTATGAAAACGTGTATCCAATGCAATACTACAGCCCCAAAGAGGCTCGTATCTTAATCAAAGAATACATCAATTTCTATAATACTGAACGGTATCACCAAAGCTTGGATTATAAAAAGTCAGCAGAAGTATATTTTTATAACTAGCCTTTGACCAAACTTAAATGTTAGCAAAAAATGGTCTTGACAATGGGGTCCACTTTAGTGTTTTACGATGACCTTTACCAGATATTAGAGCAATGTCTAGTTCAACTAACTTATCACGTAAAAACGAGAGCAATACTTCATCTGTATCCGCATCGACTTGTTCACCCGTAACGGCTAGAATATCTCCTTTTATGGTATCTAACTTCCCAGGTATCTTCGCAAGTTCTGTATTTACACGCTTTTTACACACAAAGGTATAACGGTTTGCGTCAGCTTCTAATTTAGTGCCATCAATAAATACTTCTCCGAAATCAATACTATCCTTTGTAGATAACCGTTCTATGAATTGAGCGAAAAGCCTTTTTAAAACTTCTGTCGGTATACGTGCAAAAAAGCGTTGAAAAGACATGTGGCTAGGGACTGGGTAGCCACGTAGTAACCACGTAGTAACAACATGTATTGTATATTCACTTGGCACTGATGCTTTATAGCACGGGTTGAATAAATGCCCTCTAACATCGCAAAACAATATACTTTAAAGAAGATGTCCGGCGGTACTACAGATTTTCTCCCTTTAGGAGAATATAAACGCTGCAACTCTGTATAATCCAACTCCTCCAATACAGCGTCTAGTAAACGTACCGGTTCATCATCTGATATCATCAAACCATAATCTAATGGTAAAACCATTTGGCGAGTGCCTGAAAGTTTGTTATAATTTTCTTGGTAATTTATGTTACTAGTCATACTTAAATTATACCAACAAAATAGCCCCGAAAGGGGCTATTTTGCTATACGGATATAGAAAATACGCGGCTCAATCATACTTTCGTATGACTAAACCGCGTGTTTTCATTTTAAGGAGCTATTTTGTTACAGTCCCTTTTTGTCGTGTCGCAACGATTAGAACCGGCCATCCTTAATCATTACAGTAGAGTCATCAACCATTGCTTTTAAGGCATCGTGGGATTCTTCGGTCATTCCATCTACTAAAGATCCATCGACCATATCGTTACGCTGAGCAGCTTCTGTAGTTACTGTTGGCTGTGATGCTTCTTTTTCAGGGAAGGTTACGATTAGAAGCATTTTGAAGTTTTCTATACCATAAACGGCATGTGGGTGATTGGCTGGCATAACAATACTTTCACCTGCATGCAAGATGTAGTCAACACCATCAATTGTGATGCGGCCAACACCTTCTAAGGCATTAACGATAGCATCCCCTTTAGATTCATGTGTGCTGATACCTTCGTCTTTTGCAAAAGCAAATAAAGTTAAACCAACACCATCATTTTGGATTAATGTTTTGCTTGCTACTTGGCCATCTTGATATGTCACTTGGTTTTTAAGTTCTAAAACTTCTTTTTCTGCAATATTTTTTAAGATACTCATAGTTAAAACCTCCTATTGAAATTACCGTATGGGACAATGTGATTATTGATTACGCGTTGTCGATGGTTTTAGTATAAACTTTTTAACTATAAAATTCTGTAGCTGTAGCTACAAATAAATGGATATATTTCGCATTTATACATAATTTTGTATTGATAGGGCATTTCTTGTTGGATTTTTTGACCATATTCTTGTGCTAAATGAATAAAATACGTATTGGCACCGCTTAGATAGGCATCTCTTCGTTTTGCTAAACAGAAATTCCAACATAAATCAGGAAAAATTTCAAACCATGAAATTTGGTCGTGGAGAGGATTGTGTAGTGCTAATGAATAGGAAATAATTGAACAGCAAACGGAAGAGGCAAGCTTTATTAATACATGATTTAGACTTGTTTCAATTAAAATTTGAGGCGTAAAATTTGCTGCTTCAAATTCTTTTTCAATAATATGGCGCATGGTAGAGTTAGCGAACATGAGCGCGAAGTAATCGTCTTCTAATAATTTTAAATCAATTGTTGGCAGCGATTGGCGTAAGGGCCCTCCTTGAGGTGCAAGGAGATGTGTTTTCGGCAACCCAAGGATAAGTTTTTCGGTAAAGATAGGAAGATATTCTAAATCCTCTTGCTCATCTTCTTTCTTTAAGAGGACAAGTCCTAAATCCAGTTTTCCTTCTTTGAGAAGTGTTTCTTGATGTGCTACGTACGTTCTTGGATATGTAGGTTAATATGAGGAAATTTTTCGTGAAAAAGAGGGAAAATAGCTGTAAAGAGATCAATACCATGCGCTTGCGTAGTTCCAAGAAAAATGTCGCCTCTGGCACCATCCTTTAACTCTCCTAATTGTGCATAGGTTACTTTTTGAATTTCCTGTATCTTTTTTGCATTTTCTACATAAATTTTCCCTGCTGGCGTTAAACTTAGATGTTGTTTATTACGCTGAAATAGTTGTAATCCGAGTTCTTCTTCTAGCTTGATTAATTTTTGATTTAATCCTGATTGACTTATGTATAGTGTTTTAGCAGCTCTACTGATATTGCCATGTTCTGCAATTGCCAAGATATAATCGGAACGATTGGTAATCATGAAGGAAGCCTCTTCTTAAATTTTATACTATACTCTCTTAGAATAGTTAAGTTTACTTGAATGCATGCGAGGTATACTACTCTGCTGAGCAGATTCTCTGGTTTTCAGAGGATATGAATTCATTACCTAGAAAGTCCCTTGGGTATGATACGCCTGATGATTTATTTGAAGCTTATTTAGATACCGTCTATGCAGCTTAAATTATTTGGTTAAAGGTGTTCAATTTGAACTTGCAATTTTAGGTTCAATTTGAACTTGCAATTTTAGGAAAATTCATATCGTTAAGCGGTAACTAAGACGTGAGTTATTATAAAATATAATGATAATGTAAACTCGATAATAAATTAATCTTGATTAGAATGACGTAGAGCAGTACCTATAAATAAGGACTGCTCTATTTTATTGACAGATAGTGTACGATATTATAATTTAAATATGTAATATGAAAATAATCTAATGAGCGTATCAGATTGGATAATAAAATTTAATGTTGGTGGGTGAATATAGAATGGAATCACAAAAAAAGATAGCACTTATTAATGATGTAACAGGATTTGGTCGTTGCTCTGTAGCCGTGGAGTTACCGTTAGTTTCTGCACTTAAGGTGCAGGGCTGCGTATTACCAACGGCTATTTTATCTGTTCATACTGGCTTTCCAGAATTTTATATTGATGATTATACAAATCGGATGACTGAGTATATCGACTCGTGGCTGCAAAATCAGCTAACCTTTGATGGTGTTCTTACCGGCTTTATTGGATCCAAAGGTCAGATTGAAATTATTATTGATTTTATAAAGAAACAAAAGCAAGGGACATCCAATCCGTTAATTATTGTAGATCCTGTGATGGGGGACAATGGACAGTTATATGCTTCCTATAATAAAGCAATGTGTAAGGCTATGCAAGACCTTGTGGCTCACGCAGATTTGATTATGCCTAATTATACAGAGGCCTGTTTTTTATTGAATCATCCCTATGGCGATGAATCATTAGTATCTCATCAAACTTTGGTTGATATGGCAGATAAACTGTCAAAACAAGGCCCTCAATATGTTGTTATTACGGGACTTTCACGAGGTGATACCATTGAAACACTTGTGTATGAACGAGGAAAAGAACCTGTGTTTATTAGTTCTAATCGTATCGGTGGTGAAAGGTCCGGAACTGGCGATGTGTTTGCAGCGATTGTAGCATCCAGTTTGGTACAAGGGGAAGCCTTAGAACCAGCTGTAAGAAAAGCAATTGAATTTATCCGTAAAACTTTGTATCATACAGTTAAGCTAGATTTACCCCATAATTATGGGCTAGCCTTTGAAGAGTTTCTAACAGAGTTAAAATAGAAAAGAGGTGGTATTCTTTGATTATTTATATGGCAGATCATGGTAAGTACATGAATCCTGAAACAAGTTTAGCCCAAGACTCTGTAAGTCCTAGGGGCCTATATATTAATATAACAAATCGTTGCCCTTGTGCGTGTACGTTTTGCTTGCGAAGCATGAAACATTTGAGTCAAGAAAATAATCTTTGGTTACAAGATGAGCCGACCGTAGAAGAGGTAAAAAAACTGTTGGATGGTGCACCTTGGGATGTTATTAATGAAGTTGTATTTTGTGGGTTTGGAGAACCTACAGAACGACTTAGTGATGTCATTACATTGCTGAAATATGTAAAGAAAACACATCCGATGTTAAAAACCCGTGTTAATACAAATGGATTATCTGACTTAGTCTATAACCGAGATACATCTGTAGATTTTGAAGGTGGATTTTTAGATACAATTTCTATCAGTCTCAATGATGTTGATGCAGAAAGCTATTTGGCGATAACACGCAGTAAATTTGGCATTGTTTCCTATGAGTCTATGTTAGACTTTGCCGTACATTGCAAAAAATACGTGCCTAATGTTGTTATGACCGTTGTAGACCATGTATTACCACCAGAAAAAATAGAACGATGCCGAGAAATATGCGAGGAACGAGGTTTAACCTTACGTGTTCGTCCTTATGAAGATAGTTAAGCATAAGAAAAAAGAGTAGCAACTCATTACGAGTCACTACTCTTTTTCTTACATGTATGGATAGTTTGATTTTTAGAAGTCTAGATTATTTAACAGAATTTAGAATTCATCCTTATGTTGCAAACTATAATAAAATGCGTATTGCTGCATGACCCCTGCCACATCACCATAACTAGGAAATGGATCGACGCCGTTGTACTTAGTGTTAATGATTTTTTCAATCCATGTATCCACAGGTGCTCGGCCGATGCGGTTATAGCCAAATAACATAATGCAATTGGCTACTTTGTCGCCCACGCCTTTGATGGATTTTAGCATGGTGAATAATGTATGGTCATCGAATTCATACCATTCATTAGTGACGATAGTATTGTATAATGCTTGTTCAACTGCATCCTTAACATAGGGTAATCGATAACCTAGCCCACATTCAGATAATATGTCATCGGTTGCGTCCTTTAATTGTTCAGGTGTAGGGAACAAATACACTATTTCGTGCTCTGTTGTTACAAGACTACCGAAATGTGTACAGAGGGCCTCTACCGATTTCTTGATGGCAGGAATGCTTTTTCGTTGTGAAAGTATAAACGTGATTACCATTTCCCATGGATCTTGGCGTAAGATACGGATACCTAATCCTTCACGAGTGGCCTTTTTCATGAACGTATCCTTGGTGGTTAAGCGTCTAATTTTCTTATAGCTCCGCGTTAAATCGAAATAGGGAAGCCATATGGTATTCCATAGTTCCTCTGTACAACTGATATCGTAGCTTTCATCAGATAACTGTTTGATATATAGAATGTGATTTCTAAAAATGAATCGTGTATATCCATTGACTGTGGGACAACGGAAGCATTGGCCACTGTTGCAGATTTTGAATAGATTAAAATCGTCTTTGATGGTGATGAGCATAATAATATCCTCGATAAAAATAAGGGTAAATATAGGGGAAATTAGTCTTACTATGATTATATACCAACTATAAAAATAAACACTTCTATTTTTTTCGATATGATATGGAGTATAATAAACATGTAATACAAATATGCAGTGCATGTTTATTTTATTTTCATGAAGGTCAACATGAGCGAAAGATTTGATATTGCCATTCTTGGCAAACGTAATTTAACCAGCGCTTTGCGTGCAGCGAATTACAATAAATTAGTATCTGCTGGTGTCACAGTGCTCGATGGTGTTGGTGCTTTCACCAGTGCCACTGACATAGTGGTAACTGCCGGCGATGGTACAAAACAAACAATTACAGCTGAAAAATTCATCATCAATACTGGGGCAGAACCAGTGATGCCAAAGATTCCTGGTCTAGAAAACAATCCATATATCTATGTTAGTGAAAGTCTCCTTGATCTAGATGTATTGCCAGAACGATTGACTATCATCGGTGGCGGTTATATTGGTCTTGAATTTGCATCTATGTATGCTAATTTTGGTAGCAAGGTAACTATTCTACAAATTGAAGATGCATTTTTACCTCGTGAGGATACTGATATGCCGACAATATTGAATCCGTACTCGCTACTAAGGGTGTTATCGTAATTAAAGGCGTTACATTCCAAGCGGTAAAAGGTAATTATACAAATCTTTCAAAGAATATACACGAAACAACCGAGTATGTAAAATTATTTTTACGTAATTTGTTGCTTGGTGAAAGTCATGAGTTAAGAAACCGAGATTTACACATTGATGCGTGATTTTTATTGCTAACGTGTAATTTGATTTTATACAATTAAAATGATATAATTTCATTAAATTCAATATAATACTATCTCTCAATAAAAGAGTGATTATCATGAATACAACCGTATTAGTATTCCACCCACATATTACAGAATCCAAAGTTAATGCAGCATTAGCAAAGGCTATCGAAGGTACAGAAAACGTAACTGTTCGTTACCTATATGACATCTATCCAGATGGCAAAATCAATGTAGAACAAGAACAAGCAGAACTTGCTAAAGCAGATCGTATTATTTTTCAATATCCAGTGTATTGGTATAGCATGCCAGCATTGGCTAGACAATGGATGGATGATGTATTTGCCTATGGTTGGGCCTATGGTAGCAAAGGTAAAGCACTACACGGTAAAGATTTTGCTGTAGCAGTATCCGTAGGTGCACCTCTTGCAGCTTATGCACCAGATGCTGAAGTAGGTCATACTGTAGAGGAGTTCTTACTTCCTTTGAAAGCATCTGCAGCATTCACTGGTATGAATTTCCAAACTCCATTCGTAACAGGTGGTGCTTTTACTATTACTGACGAAGCGTTGGCTAAACAAGTAGAAGCATATAAAGCTTTCATTAAAGCGTAAAATTTATAATAGAGAATGTAAGTAGAAAATAGTGGTTCTGACGAGCCACTATTTTTTTGCACTTTAGTAGAAATAATACAGTGATATAATAATATACATATAATCAAAATAGGGGGACACACTTATGACATATACCATTCGAGAAATCGAATCTAAGGACAACAAAATAATCGAAACCATCATTCGTAATGCTCTGATTGAGTATGGGGGAAATCACGAGGGGACGGCTTGGGCCGATCCTGACTTAGGACGGTTCTCTGAAATATACGGCACTACTGGTAAACGATACTGGGTAGCCGAAGATGAGCAAGGTCGTGTCGTAGGGGGCACAGGTATTGGACCATTACCAGGTGCTGAAGGCGTTTGTGAATTGCAAAAAATGTATTGTATTCCTGAAGCACGCGGTACAGGTATTTCTCATCAATTGATGAATGTGGCTCTGGAGTATGCCAAAAATCATTATAAACAATGTTATTTGGAAACATTAGACAATATGGTGTCAGCTCAACGGTTTTATGAAAAATTTGGCTTTCATAGAACGGATGTATCACCAGTGACAACAGAGCATTTTGCGTGTGATGTAAAATACATCAAGGACTTATAATATTTTCTATTAATAGAATCCATTAGTAAAACTTATTTCAACCCCTTCGAAATGAAATTGATTGCCTCTCGTGATGAGCGATAAAAATATGGACAATGCCAACAATATTGCGACAATTATGAATAATGCAGGATTTGATGTGGTATCAGTTCGGATGGATTTGTCATTTCGTGAATCTATTTTGCAGTTCATCTCTAAGGGACAAGAATACGGCGATATTACAATGCTCATCAATGGCGCTGGTGTCTCCCCATCCTAAGCACCTATCGAGGCCATTTTGAAGGTTGATTTATACGGTACAGCCGTATTATTAGAAGAAGTAGGCAAAGTGATTGCCGAAGGTGGTGTAGGCGTAACCATTTCCAGCCAATCTGGTCATCGCATGAAACAATTAACACCAGAAGAAGATGCACAATTAGCCACTACACCAACAGAGGAATTGTTGAATCTTGAATTATTACAACCTCAAAACGTAAACGATACATTACATGCCTATCAATTGGCGAAACGTTGTAATGAAAAACGCGTTATGGCGGAATCCATTAAATGGGGAGAACGAGGATGATGGTGGCGCTACAGCTAGCTTCTTCTATGGTCCATTGAAACCAAATGCTTAAAATAGGTATATATAATTGAATACACATATGATGAGTTACGTAGTAGGTTGATGGCTAGATAGTTATAAAATTTACGAATTCGATAAATAACTCATAAAAATTAGGCGGTCAAATGATTTTAATTTTGACCGCCTTTTGATATAGTAAAAATAAAGATTAATCACAACTAATTTGTAGGCATTGAAAAGCATATCTTTGCCTAGTCATTTAATGAATGAAAAAAGAGAAAACTATGAATGGTACCTTATTAAAAGTAATAGCGCTGGTGGCCATGACACTAGATCACATAGGGATGATTTTATATCCTGGGGTAAATGAATTTAGGGTGGTGGGCCGACTGGCGTATCCTATCTTCGCCTATATGATTGCCGAAGGATTCCGCTATACGAGATATCGTTGGCGCTATTTCTCCATCATCTGGGTTATCGGCCTCGTATGCTCGGTCATAGACTATATAGCACGAGGCAGTTTATATCAATCTATATTTATTACCTTTGCTATATCGATTTTGTATATGCTAGGTTCAAGCTATGTGAAAGACCAGTATAAGCACATGACCCGGTATCAACATGTACTATGGGCCCTTATATGCATCGTTGTATTAGGTCTGACAGCCTATATCTGTTATGGTAAACCAATTCCTGGATTTATCATCGATTATGGATTCTGGGGCATCGTAACACCAGTCATCATATATTTGGCAAATACGAAAACGGCCAAATTCATTGCCCTCACAGTAGGTCTAAGAATTTTATCTTTTGAACTAGGACCTAATCAAATTTACGCATTATGGGCATTGCCACTATTGGCTCTATATAATGGTGAAAGAGGCCCAGGATTTAAATTGTTTTTCTACGTATATTACCCATTGCATTTGGGCGTACTGTATATGATTAAACAAATCTATTGGTAGAGTAGTGAAATAACTCTAATGATAAAACTATTGATACATGAAGTGCTAGAATGACTGAATGTATGTGTGAATACAATAACTAAATACAATAACTAAATACATACATGGATAAAATAGTTAATATTGAATTATAAGGGTGTGTCATCATATGGAACGAGTAATAACAGTAAAAGGTGTGGGAACCTATTCGGCAAAACCAGATTATGTGAGAGTATCCATGAAACTCATCACCATCAATTTGAAATGAATGCTAATGCAGTTCAAGAAGAACTATTAAGAAGTGCTACCATTAATGCTCGTCAAAAAGCAGAAATTTTATGTGATGGCGCCGGTAGTAAACTAGGTCAATTATTACGCATTGATTACAACTGGTCTGAGATTAATATTTATTCCCGTACGCAGTATGTGGCAGAAGACATGGTGATGTACAATTCATTATCTAGTATCGATATTGAACCAGATGACGTGGAATGCGAAGACACGGCTACATTTGTATGGACGATAGAGTAATAGAGTAAATGTATAAAGAGCTGTCATTATCCTGTGCAAGGGGCCGTTAGTTATATGGTAGTGTGGATGCTAATAGCAATTAGGGAATTAAACGATGATAGTCATTAGTGGAGTATAGCGATATGTTTTATGATTCATTTGAACGACAACCGAAAAAGCGAAAGGAATCGGTACTGACAGAGGAACTAATCTATGAAGTGTTATCCGTAGTAGAGGAGATTCCCTATGGCAGAGTGGCGACGTATGGACAGATTGCTAAACTCATCGGTAGAGATAAGAACTCACGCCTTGTAGGGAAGATTTTAAGTAATGCTGATTACTATGGTAAATACCCATGTCACCGCGTGGTGAATCATGCGGGCCGACTCGTACCAGGTTGGAAAGACCAACGAGATTTGCTCATAGCCGAAGAGGTGGCTATGAAGAATGAGGAGCATGTGGATATAAAAAGATATAAGTGGGATTTGTAATTATGATGATGTAAGGGGGAATAAACTATGACAAAGATATCGACAAGAGAAGAGTTGTCATCAGTTGAAATGAATAAAGAAAATAACTTTACAATTAAATACAGTCTTGGTAATCAATATATATGACAGAACATACAATAGAACAGATTCCCTGCTATATTGAGGCTCATATAGTTTCTAAAAGTGCACAGAATATTCATGTCATATATCTCGGCATCGATGAGCACGATTTAAAAGGTTTAGAGACCACATGTGAGTTAATAAAAGAATCCTGTCCAGATTGTTCCTACATCATCGTCTCCTATATGCCTGGAGACTGGAATACAGAAGCTATGTATGAAATCATACAGGCTAATGCTAATGTAGAGAATCATATACTAGAGTGGAATCAAGGCAAGCATTTTAAGGATGTGCCACAACGAATTGCAAAGGGCATCGTATGGTCCTTACAGCATTAAATAGATTAGAATCCTACCCTATGTCACAAAATATTTAGAAACTTTTCTCAGTGGTGGTACACAGACGAATCAAATCGTCATTAACAGCATGTTGCAATCCTATGAAGGTGTAGTAGCCGCTGAAACAGGTCATGTCAGCGTGCATGAGGCAGGTGCTATTGAATTTTCTGGTCACAAGGTACTAACCATACCATCTCATTTGGGGAAAATTGATGTGGCAGAGCTTTCACAGTATGTAGAGAATTTCTATAATGATGGGAATCATGAGCACATGGTGTTCCCAGGGATGGTGTATATTTCACAACCGACCGAGTATGGCACATTATATACCTTAGATGAGCTCACAGGGATTCGTGAAATTTGCGACAAACATCAAATACATTTCTTTATTGATGGGGCGCGATTAGGTTATGGATTAGCATCACGTGATGCGGATGTGACACTACAAGATATCGCTCGATTATCCGACGTGTTTTATATTGGTAGCACGAAAATTGGTGCCCTTATTGGCGAGGCCGTAGTGTTTACGAAAGAAACACCGAGCCATTTTGTGACGCGCATTA
Organism: Veillonella absiana; assembly: GCF_032970865.1. Classification (NCBI taxonomy): domain Bacteria; kingdom Bacillati; phylum Bacillota; class Negativicutes; order Veillonellales; family Veillonellaceae; genus Veillonella; species Veillonella absiana. Next base: position 23,199 of record NZ_JAWJZB010000006.1, read on the forward strand.
AGCAACATGGTGCATTATTGGCGAAGGGGCGTCTGTTGGGTATTCAGTTCAGTGAATTGTTCACCAACGATCTCTATATGTCCATTAGTCGTCATGCTATCGATATGGCCGAGCAAGTGAAAGAGTTACTTCATGAATATAATTCTAAATTCTATTTGGAATCCCCTACAAATCAACTGTTTGTGATTTTACATAATGATGACGTGAAACGTTTGAGCGAGCACGTACGTGTGGGGTTCTGGGAATCCTATGATGCGGACCATACGGTAGTGCGTTTTGCCACCAGTTGGTCTACCACACAAGCGCATATTGATGAATTTCGTATAATTTTAGGCGATTTCGGCAATAAATAAAATACAGTTATAAAATGTTTTTTGAAGGAATGTTTCATGCAAACACTTTAATTTTATATATTATAGATACTTTAATTTTATATATAGATTAGGTATTCATCAAAAATTTTAAATTTTATGTGATACAATAACGATGTAGTGTATAGGGAATCTTTTTATCATAGGAGGTCTTATCATGGGATTTATTTCTTGGATTATTATTGGAGGTCTAGCTGGTTATATTGCTAGTATCTTTATGAAAACAGAAGAAAAAATGGGTAAAATTGCTAACACCGCTGCAGGCGTTGTAGGTGGTACTGCTGCCAATTATGTATTAGGCAAATTTGGTATCGCTGGCCTAGATGGCTTTGGCATCCAATCCTTAGTTGTTTGCATTATCGGTGCAGCTGTTGTTATCGGTATTGTAAAAGTCATAAAAAAATAGTATCACTACTAATTTAACGATAATATATATGCCACTATGTAATAGTGTGTAAAAGGCTCGTCTGGGAGACGAGCCTTTTAACTTTCACCATAAGATGATTATGTGTGGAGAATAAGAGACATTTATATGAGATTTACATAATGTATACTACAAAAATACAGATGTTTGTGCTATGATTGTGAACATAGGATTAAAGTCAGATATAATCTCGCTAGTTAGGCTATGGAAATTATTAGAGAAAATAGTAAAATACATTGTAAAAATAATTCTATAGTGTTAAGATTGTATGTATATTAGATAGAGAAATTTGGAGGCGATCTTATGAGTCAGAATCTTGATTGGGCTAACCTAGGATTTGGTTACCATGAAACAGAATATCGTTATGTAACTAATTATAAAGATGGAAAATGGGATGAAGGCGGTTTAATTACTGATGCTAACGTCGTATTAAACGAATGTGCCGGCGTATTACAATATGCACAAACTGTGTTTGAAGGTTTGAAAGCGTATTATACAAAAGACGGTCATATCGTATGTTTCCGTCCTGATCTAAATGCAGAACGTTTGAATAACTCTGCAGAACGTTTGATTATGCCTAAACTTCCTGAAGGTCGTTTCGTAGAGGCGATCAAAGCTGTTGTAAAAGCAAATAAAGATATGGTCCCACCATATGGTACTGGTGCAAGCCTATATATCCGTCCTTACATGATGGGTACAAATCCTGTTATTGGTGTTAAACCAGCTGATGAATACCAATTCCGCGTATTTTGCACACCAGTAGGGCCTTACTTTAAAGGTGGGGCAAAACCAATTCGTATCAAAATTTCTGATTATGACCGTGCAGCTCCACATGGTACTGGTGATATTAAAGCTGGTCTTAATTATGCTATGAGTTTACATGCCATCGAAGAAGCACATGAACAAGGTTTTGCTGAAAATATGTTCTTGGATCCTGCGACTCGTACAAAAGTAGAAGAAACTGGTGGCGCTAATTTTATCTTCATTACAAAAGATAACAAATTAGTAACACCTAAATCCAATAGTATTTTGCCATCTATTACTCGTCGTTCCTTGATGTATGTAGCAGAACATTATCTTGGTATGCAAGTAGAACATCGTGAAGTATTGTTTAGTGAATTGAAAGACTTTGCAGAAGCAGGTCTATGTGGTACTGCTGCAGTAGTATCCCCAGTTGGTTCTATTCATACTAAAGATGGGGACATCAACTTCCCAGCTGGTATGGAAGAAATGGGTCCAACAACCAAAAAATTATATGATACATTATTGGGTATCCAACATGGTGAAATCGAAGCACCAGAAGGTTGGGTAGTACGTATCGACTAATTTTTAGTGGATAGACTCAATGACATAAAAAACTAGCAGACAAAATGTCTGCTAGTTTTTTTGTACTGGGTAAGGGCATTTATGATACAAATAGGCCTATAGGGAAGTAAAGAAAAAACACTGACTCGGAAAGAATCAGTGTTTTTGTAAATGTTTTATTTAACGACTACAGATACACCATCAGGGATAACTGTCATTGTCGCATCTTTGCCTTTAATTTCAAAGGCACGTTGTAATGCTTCTTCAAATGTAGAGGCATGTTGCATGTGCATGTCTTTAAACATTTGAGGGTCGCACATATCAGATACCATAATTACGGTAAATTGATCAAGAATACGAGCTAAAATTTGCATTTCCCATTGGTCAGCAATTGTTTCATTACGAGGCACTGTAGCAATGTAATCAAGTAGGGCGCGAGGAGATTCTGCTTTCTTCAATGTTTCATAGAAGGATTCACCGCCATGACCGTCGTCACAAGCTGCAATCATGATGATAACACCACCTGGTTTTGTAGTAGCTTCAGCAGCAGTCATGCCTTTTACTGCTTGATACATATTTTGATCTAGAGGATATCCACCATTTGTAGATACTACAATATCTGCAGGAATTGGTTTTACACTAGATAGTTTGGAAACGAATTCACAACCAACTTTATGAGCTTCTACGGAATCACCAGCGAAGGCATTGATGATTTTTTTATCTGCATCGATAACAACGTTTAGGATGAAAGCTAGTTTTGCTGTTTCTGCTGCATAGAGCATATCTTTATGAATTGGATTATTTTCTAGATTGCCTGTACGAGCATAAGGACTGTTAATAAATTCACCACAATGGTTGGCCATTACAGTAACCTCAGAGGCGATACCAGGTAGAATGGATTTTCGACCACCAGAGAAACCGGCGAAGAAATGTGGTTCAATAAAACCTTCAGAGATTAATAACTCAGTTTCAACGGCTAATTTATTGATGATGCAGTCACCACCAGATGGGAGTACGCCGATTTTAACCATTTGAGAATCATCGCTAGAGATATGATTTACAATATGTTCGTTCTTAGCGATGTCTTCACCAAATTTATTTTTGATTTCTTCCTCTGTAGTAGGGCGGTGGAAACCAGTGGCTAATAAAATCGTAATGTCGATTGTAGGATTGGCTTCTCTAATACGACGAAGTAAGATTGGCATTGTTACATGACTTGGTACAGGGCGAGTGTGATCACTAGTGATGATGACCATGTTCTTTTTACCTTGTACGAGTTCTTCCAGTTTTTTAGAACCAATTGGGTTGTTCAATGCTTGTTCTACAAGTTCTTGTTCAGATGCAGTTGGCGTATAGTCATGTGCACCTGATGTTAAAATGCCTTGTAGATTGGCCTCTGGAACTTCAATAGTCCAGAACTGTTTGTGATACGGTACTTTGATTGCTTTCATAATACATTCCTCTCTTATGTACAACTACGATTATAAACAAACAAAAAAAATAAAAACCGTATATAACGTGCTAACAATAATACCCTCATGGTATTGCAAGTACGGATATACCCATATAGAGTAATCACACAAACATACATTTAGAATACACACTAGATTCATTTAATTATAGTAAATTTAGAGTCAATCAAATCATATTGATAGATTATTCAGTATGTTTATGTTTTGATGAAAGTAAATTTATTTTGCAGCCTTTTGTGCAACTTTAGCCATGAATTTTTCATTATCGATGATGAAACGTTCATGTGTGCCTTTACCGATGCTACCATGACCATCATTTGCTTCGATGTGGAACGTAATTTTACGGCCATCCACGGCAGTTACCTCTGCGGTAGCAGTAATAGTAGCGCCTAGAGGAGAAGGAACATCATGTGTGATAGATAGGCTAATACCTACAGTACCTTGACCAGACTCAAGGACGGGCGCTACGGCTGCTTGTGCAGCTTCCTCCATAAGAGCGCACATTGCTGGTGTGGCAAATACATCAAGGGCACCACTTTTCATAACTTTAGCGGTGTTTTCAGTGACTACAGTTGTTGTTGCTGTAGCTGTCATTCCGATAGTGATATTTGACATAGAAATCCTCTTTTCTTAATACGAAATTACTGACATGTAATAATTAATTGTTCAATTAAGTTATTTAACTCATTTTATGGTCATTATACCATGTTATCATGATATAATAGGAATTAAATTAAATGTTTAGTACATTAGAAATGGATTATTTATGAGTGAAAATAAAAAAAATATATATTATGGAATCTCAGGTGAGCGTTGGATCCAAATCATTGCTCTAGTATTAACTATCGCTGTGCTAGTAGGCATCCATATCATAGATCCTAAATTTTATCCCATGGTGTGGCATTTGGCGACAGCTGGACGGATGGATGAAATTGTTCAATTCCTTCGCCACTATGGTACTTGGGCCATGCTCATTAGTATGGTACTAGATATTTTCGTCAATGCCGTAGGCTTTTTGCCATCTATCTTTATATCCACAGCGAATGGTATCGTCTTTGGCATGTGGCCGGGGATTATTATTTCTTGGTTAGCAGAAACCATTGGTGTAGTCATCAGTTTTTATATCATGCGCTATTTCCTCAGAGATGCAGCGGATAAACTGATTTCAAAAAATAAAACATTGATGAAAGTTGATGATTTTAGTGGGCGCAATGGTTTTGCTGTGATGCTATTTGCTAGAACACTACCATATTTCCCCTCTGGAATCATTACGGCATTAGGTGCTATCAGTAAAATTAAACCTCGTGACTATATTATTGCGAATTTAATTGGTAAATTTCCATCTACTGCTCTAGAAGTTGCCATCGGTACGGATATTGTGAATTTCCGAGAAAATATATCTCGATTGGGAATTATCGTTATCGTGGCGGCCATTGCCTATTTCATTTTGTGGAAGCTCTATCAAAACTATATGGAGAAGCAAAAGGCGAAACATGCCATTGAAGATTCAAAATTAACTGAGCATAATGCAGTGGTAGAGAAGAATAACAATGAGGATAACTAAAATTATCTAGAGGTATATAAAATAAAATTTTACTAATACCCTTTAAAGTGATAAAGTTAAGGATAGATGAATGTGTACATACCATCATCTATCCTTTTATTAGTATAGATATGATTTCATTATGATAGTGAGGATATAATCATGAGTTTTTCTATTCCTGAACGCTCTACCTTAAAGGGACCTAATTTTATACGTGCCGTATTTGAACGCGGTGCTGGCATTCCTGGATTTATTAGCTTTGGTATTGGTAACCCTGCACCAGAGGCGATTCCTGTGAAAGCTATTCAAGACGCATTTGATAAATTGGTACATGAAAATCCGATGTTGTTATTACAATATGGCCCTATGCAAGGTGATGCACATTTGGCGGAACAAACATTACATCGCTTGGTGAATACACATCATATGAATCCAGACGGACAATCTTTGTTGATCTCTGTAGGTGCTGGTCAATTATTAGGACTTGTACCACGCACAGTGTGCGAACCTGGTGATGAAGTATATATGGATGCATATACTTTCACTAGCGGTATTAATGCCGTTCGTAATACTGGTGCTATTGCAAAAGGTATTGCCATGGATGAATTTGGTATGATTCCAGAAGCCTTAGACGAAGCTGTAAAATCTGGGAAGGGTAAATATGTATATTTGATTCCTAATTTTCAAAACCCCACAGGTATTACAATGCCATTAGAACGACGCAAAGCGATTTATGAAGTGGCATCTAAACATGATTTATTCATCTATGAAGATGATCCATATGGTGAAATCCGTTTTGCTGGTGACTATGTGCCAACATTTAAATCCTTTGATACGGAGAATCGCGTATTATATGCTGGTTCTTATTCTAAAACATTATCTGCTGGCTTGCGCGTTGGATTCATGTTTGGACCAAAAGAAGTGGTTGATGTCATTCAAGTATTAAAAAATAACTGTGATGGCCAAATGCCACTCGTTACACAACGTGTTGTATCTACGGTACTTGATAATGTGAGTTATGATGAACAAATCGAAGAAGTGCGTCGCGTATATAAAATGAAATGGGATGCTATGTACGAAACATTCCAACAATATGCGAGCTCCAAAGTTCATATCACTGTGCCAACAGGCGGTATGTTTGCATGGATGACTATGCCAGAGGATGTGGATTGTGATGCGTTCTTTGAAGCCTGTATGGAACACAAGGTAGGCATTGTACCAAGTGGTGCTTTCGCTGCTGATGGCATTCCTAATGGACGTGCATTCCGTTTGAGCTATACAGTGCCAACAGTGGAGACTATAAAAGAAGGTATGAAAATCCTTGGCGAATTGACTGTACAATTCTGCGGGAAATAGTGAGTTATTTCTTATTCCTTCATTAGAAGTTCTCGATAAAATTGTTGATGAAGAAATATAGCACCATTGATAGAAAATATTCAATATGCTACAATAAATAAATAGAGTTGTGAAAGCAATCTCTAATTTAGAAATTAATTTTGTATATAGAACGAGAGGCAAGTCCTCCAGTTAGAAAGTAGGTGTTATTATGGGTTGCAGCGATGGCGGTTGCGGCGGTTGCCCATCTGCATCCGCAGGATGTGGTTCCGCAAATGAACAACAACAGCAACAACAACCTCAAGATATGACAGCTCCTATGCATGAGTTGAGTAATGTAAAGCATGTCATTGGTATTGTTAGTGGTAAAGGTGGCGTAGGTAAATCCTCTGTTACTAGTTTGATGGCTATTACACAAGCTCGTAAGGGATACAAGACAGCTATCCTTGATGCTGATATCACAGGGCCTTCCATTCCAAAAGTATTTGGTTTGAAAGAAAAGGCTTATGCTGATGAAATCGGTATGTATCCTGTCACTTCTAAAGGTGGCGTAGATATTATGTCCGTTAATTTGTTGCTTGAAAATGATACGGATCCAGTTCTTTGGAGAGGTCCAATTTTAGGTAATGTAGTTAAACAATTTTATTCGGATGTCATCTGGAAAGATATTGATTACATGTTCGTAGATATGCCACCAGGAACTGGTGACGTAGCGATTACTGTATATCAATCCTTGAAATTAGATGGTATTATTATCGTCACATCTCCACAAGATCTCGTATCCATGATCGTTGAAAAAGCTGTGAAAATGGCTGATATGATGCAAGTGCCAATTATTGGTGTAGTAGAAAACTATTCCTATTTCCACTGTCCAGATAATGGCAAGGATTACAAAATCTTTGGTGAAAGCCACATTGAAGAAATTCTTCAAAAATATGGATTGTTATTGCTAGGTCGTCTACCAATTGATCCAACTATTGCAAATCTTTGTGATAATGGTGCATTGGAAACAATCGAGAAAACAAATCTAGAAGATGTAGCATTGCCAGAATAATCTGGTTACATGTTAACAGCATTGTCTGTCGTGGTGTTGCTAGAATACTCTGTTATCCTTAGCACACTATGATGAGACTTATTAGAATAGTCTATAGAACAGAAACCTCCCTTGATGAAAGGGAGGTTTTTTTATACAATAAATGTATACATGCAATGATGTGGGGGAATGCAAGACGTAGCTATGTATGATACTTTCATTATGTATATATTTATACAAGAGGTGCGCTATGGAACAAGAAAATCAAAAATTATTACAGTATATTTCAGCTTGTACATCTCCGTATCATACGGTTGATACTAGTCTACAAATGTTATTAGATGCAGGCTATACAGAATTATCTATGGAGGAACAATGGTCATTAGGGGAAGGTAATTATGTAGTAAATGTATTTGGCACAACATTATTTGCATTCCATGTAGGTAATAATCCTAGAAATACATTACGTATTGCTTCTGCTCATACAGATTTTCCAGCTATACGAGTTAAACCAAATCCAATCACTACTGTGAAAGGTTATACAAAATTAAATGTTGAAATGTATGGTGGATTGATTTTAAATACCTGGCTAGATCGTCCATTGGGTGCTGCTGGTACAGTCGTATTAAAAGGTCAAGATGCTTTCGATGTAGATGCTGTATTAGTTGATACAAAACGACCAATAGCATTAATTCCTAATCTAGCCATTCATATGAATCGTGAAATGAATGATGGTGTTAAATTGAGTCGTCAAAAACATATGTTACCAATTATCATGATGACACCAGACGAAGAATCTGAATACGATGCATGGACAACATTGTTAGCGGAAGAAGTAGGATGTCAGCCAGAGGAAATTTTATCCTATGAAATGACACTATACCCTGTAGAACAAGGATGTACAGTGGGTATTCATAACGAATTTATCAGTTCACCACGCCTTGATAATCTAACATCCTGTTATGGTTGTCTAGAAGGTATGTTAGCGGCTCAAAAAAATCAAGTAGATGGTATTCGTGTAGCTATCTTGTTTGATAATGAAGAAGTAGGTAGTCGTACAAAACAAGGTGGGGCAGGTATGATTTTACCATTGCTAGTGGAACGTATTTATCGTGGTCTTGGATTAACTCGAAATGAACTTGATGCTGATATGGGTAAAGGATTCATGATTTCTTCTGATGTGGCTCATGGTTTACATCCTAATTTCTCTGAAAAGAACGATATTACTAATTTCCCTACACTAAATGGTGGCGTTACGTTGAAATTGGCTGCTAGTCAATCCTATGCAGGCGATGCTAAGGCATTAGCTATTGTGAAAGGCCTATGTGAAGAAGCCAATGCAGACTATCAGTTGTATGTAAATAATTCTGATATTGTTGGTGGTTCTACAGTTGGTTCTATTTCGTCTGCTATGTTCCCAATGAGAACAATGGATATTGGGTTACCATTGCTAGGCATGCATTCTGTTCGTGAAACAATGGGGGCGAAGGATCAACGTAATTTAAATCTTTTGATGCAACATTTCCTTGGCGATTTATAGGATTAAATTCATAGTGAATAAAATTGAGTAGACATAGCTATAAAATTTATATCTGTGTCTACTTTTTTTACTAAACTAGTGATTATCTGGCTTTAAAATGTGGACTAAACATGTCCGTTTGGAATGGAGATATGAATACTGGTTATAATATACCTCTAGAATAGGCCTATCATATTTTTTGTGAATATCTTGTGTATTTATTCGTGAAATGCTGTATAATGAGTTTAAAGTTAATGATGATATGGATATAAAAAAAAGTGATAATTTCAAATTATTTATTGATAAATTCGCTTTTTATATTTTTCGATGCATATCAGAAATTATTGAATTCTCAAACAAGGCACTATAAGGATAGTGAGTAATGAGTAGGAGGAATGCCAATGAAAAAGATTAAATCCGTATTAGTAGCAAACCGTGGTGAAATTGCAATTCGCGTATTCCGGGCGTGTAATGAAATGGGGATACGTACTGTTGCTATTTATTCGAAAGAAGACACATTGTCTTTACATCGTAACCAAGCGGATGAAGCGTATTTAGTTGGTGAGGGTAAAAAACCAGTTGAGGCGTATCTTGATATTGAAGATATTATTCGTATTGCCCATGAACATGATGTAGACGCTATTCATCCTGGCTATGGTTTCTTGTCAGAAAATGCGAAATTTGCTAAACGTTGTGAAGAAGAAGGTATTATTTTTATCGGTCCAAATATTGAACATTTAATTATGTTTGGTGATAAAGTCAATGCCCGTGAGCAAGCTAAACTAGCTCAAATTCCTATGATTCCTGGCTCGGATGGAGCCTTGAAGGATTTTGCTCAATTAGAACAATTTGCGGAAGATTATGGATTCCCATTGATGATCAAAGCCGTTAATGGCGGTGGCGGTCGTGGTATGCGTGAAGTAACTCGTAAAGAAGATTTGCGTGAAGCCTATGATCGTGCAAAATCTGAAGCAAAAGCTGCTTTCGGTGATGATGATGTATATGTAGAACGCCTCATTGTGGAACCAAAACACATTGAAGTTCAAATTATAGGTGATAAACATGGTAATGTAGTTCATTTGCATGAACGTGATTGTTCTGTACAGCGTCGTCATCAAAAAGTAGTGGAAATGGCGCCTGCCTTTGCTTTGCCAATAGAAACTCGTCAAGCTATCTGTGATGCTGCTGTTAAAATTATGAAAAATGTTAATTATGTTGGTGCTGGTACAGTAGAGTTTTTGGTGACGGACGATGGTAATTTCTATTTTATCGAAGTTAATCCTCGTATCCAAGTAGAACATACTGTTACAGAAATGATTACAAATATTGACATTGTACATACACAAATTCGCATTGCTGAAGGCTATCGTTTGGACAGTGCTGAAATTGGCATTATGGCACAAGATGCAATTCCTTGCAAAGGAATTGCTATCCAATGTCGTATTACTACAGAGGATCCTAAAAATAACTTCATGCCTGATACTGGCAAAATTTTAGCATATCGTAGTAGTGGTGGTTTCGGTATCCGCCTTGATTCTGGTAATTCATTTACAGGTGCCGTTGTTACACCATATTATGATTCCTTACTAGTAAAAGCTACTGCCTTTGCATCTAATAACGAAGAAACCATTCGTAAAATGCTACGCTGTTTAAAGGAATTCCGTATTCGTGGTGTAAAAACGAATATCCATTTCTTAATCAATGTATTAGAGCATCCTGAATTCCAAAGTGGTCATTATAATGTTAACTTTATTGATGGACATCCTGAGTTATTCAATTTAAAACAAGACCGCGATAGAGGTACAAAATTACTTCGTTATATTGCAGACATTACAGTTAATGGATATGCAGGTGCTGGTCATGAAGCAAAACCTAGCTTTGAACCAATGTTATTACCTCCTAATTTAGATATTGCACCTTCATCTGGTACAAAACAAAAGTTAGAAGAGTTGGGTCCAGAAGCCTTCTCTAAATGGTTAACAGAACAAAAAGAAGTATTCTTTACTGATACAACATGGCGTGATGCTCATCAATCTTTGTTTGCTACTCGTTTACGCTCCATCGATATGGCACGTGTTGCTGGTAATGCAGCACAAGGCGTTCCAAATTTGTTCTCCTTAGAATGTTGGGGTGGGGCTACTTTCGATGTAGCATATCGTTTCTTGCATGAAGATCCATGGGAACGTTTACGTATGTTCCGTAAAGAAGTGCCGAATACATTGCTTCAAATGTTGATTCGCGGTGCTAATGCCGTTGGTTATACTAGTTATCCTGATAATGTAGTTCGTCAATTCATTCAGTTAGCGGCTAAAAACGGTGTTGATGTATTCCGTGTATTCGACAGTTTAAATAGTCTCGATAATATGAGAGTGGCTATCGATGAAGTGCGGGAGCAAAATAAATTGGCAGAAGTAGCATTATGCTACACTGGTGATATTTTGGATGCGAGCCGTACAAAATACAATCTTGATTACTACGTAAAAATGGCGAAAGAATTGGAAAAAGCTGGTGCTAACATCATCGCTATTAAAGATATGGCGGGATTGTTAAAACCTCAAGCAGCGTACAACTTGGTATCTGCATTGAAAGATGCTACAACATTACCAATTCATTTACATACTCATGAAGGCTCTGGCAATGCAATTTATAGCTATGGGCGTGCTGTAGATGCTGGCGTTGATGTGATTGATTTGGCTTACTCTGCCTTTGCTAATGGCACAAGCCAACCAAGTATGAATTCAATGTACTATGCTTTATCAGGTCATGACCGTCAACCTAATATGAATCCTGAATATATGGAACATATGTCCCATTACTTTGGTTCTATTCGTCCATATTATAAAGGGGTGGACCGTGCAGAGTCTTATCCAAATACAGAAGTCTATATTCATGAAATGCCAGGTGGACAATATTCTAATTTACAACAACAAGCAAAAATGGTTGGCCTAGGTGATCGTTGGCCTGAAATTAAAAAAATGTATCATGAAGTTAACATGTTATTTGGAGATATCATAAAAGTAACTCCATCCTCTAAAGTTGTAGGGGATATGACATTGTTCATGGTTCAAAATGGATTAACTGAGAAGGATATTTACGAAAAAGGCGACATTCTTGATTTCCCTCAATCTGTGGTAGAATTCTTTGAAGGTCGTATCGGTATTCCTTATCAAGGTTTCCCAGAAAAACTTCAAAAAATTATTTTGAAAGGTCAACGGCCATTAACAGTTCGCCCTGGTGCTGTATTGCCACCAACTGATTTTGAACATGTACGTAATGAGTTGAGCGATATGGGGGCAGCAATTACTGATGAAGATGTAAGTGCCTATTGCTTGTACCCTAAAGTGTATAGAGATTATCATAAATTTACCACTGACTTTGGCGATGTTTCTGTCCTTGATACGCCAACATTCTTCTTTGGTATGAGTCGTGGTGAAGAAATTTCTGTTACTATTGAAAAGGGTAAAACACTAATTATCCGCATGAATGGTGTATCTGAACCAGATGAAGATGGCAATCGTCTAGTTGTATTTGAATTTAATGGACAACCTCGTGCTATCAAAGTTCATGATAAACATGCGACAACTACAGGTATTACTCGTCGTAAAGCGGATGACAATATACCAGGTGAAATTGGTGCTACATTATCTGGATCTGTTGTTAAAATCCTCGTTAAGAATGGTCAAGCTGTTGCCAAAGGTGAAGCTCTTATCGTTACAGAGGCTATGAAAATGGAAACAACTATTACATCACCAATTGATGGTATTGTAGCTGAAGTGCTTGTACGTGAAGGTAGTCGTATTGAAAGTGGCGATTGCTTGTTACGTGTAGAAGATGAATTGAAACGTTAAGACATGGTCGTTTGATATAGCCTAAGGATATACAATATATACAATAATAAAATATTGTTTTAATTTACTCCTACAAACACAAAGAACTCTTGGGATTTTCCTAGGGGTTCTTTGTGTTTTTGCGTTGTTCATGGTACTATATATAGTATAAGAAAATGGGCATAGTATACAGTCGATGCGATAGTAAAGCGATTATGTTCATAATTTACGTATACAATCAAAATTAGATTAAAGGAGTACAAGCGATGAGATGTCCTTATTGCCAACATACAGATACGAAAGTCACTGATTCCAGAACCACTGATGAAGGAAACAGCATTCGTCGTCGTCGGGAATGTATTAGCTGTGGCAGACGTTTTACTACATATGAAATTATAGAAGAAGTGCCATTAATGGTACTCAAGAAAAGTGGCCGTAGAGAACTCTTTGATCGTGGTAAACTATTGAATGGTTTATTACGCTCTTGTGACAAACGAACTGTACCAATGTCCGTTATGGAACAAGTTGTGAATGATGTAGAACGTGAGATTAGAAATGAAATCAATCAAGAAGTCACTACAGATCGTATTGGCGAACTTGTATTACAAGAGTTGAAAGATATAGACCAAGTTGCGTATGTTCGATTTGCGTCTGTATATCGTAAATTCGATAATATTGATAGCTTCATGGAAGAATTGAAATCTTTGAAGAAATTAGATGAAAAGAAGAAATTAGATGAAAAGAAGAAGAAATAAATTATGATTGATTTACATTGTGATACGGTAATGTGTCTCATTGATGACCTAAGTCAAGGCGATTTATATGAGAATTCTTGGAAAATTGATATTAAGCGATTACAACGTGCTAAAAGTCGTATTCAAGACTTTGCTCTTTATGTGAACATGGAAAAACATCCTAACTCGTATGCTCGCTATTGCGATATGTTAGCACTTTTTCAAGAACAAGTAACGACTTATAGTAATCATATTATGCATATTCGTAGTTATGCTGATATAAAGGCTTGCTACGATACTAATAAAATAGGTGCCTTATTATCTGTTGAAGAGGGCGGTGTATTCGAAGGTGATTTAAATAAGCTTCGCAAGGCTTATGACGATGGTGTGCGGTTGATTACCATTACTTGGAATTATGCCAATGGTCTAGGAGAACCACATTGTGGAGATGCAACAAAGTCATTAACATCTAAAGGTGTGGAATTTGTAGAGCTTATGGAAGATCTAGGAATGATTGTAGATTGCTCTCACTTAAATGATGGGGGAACAAAGCAATTAGGTCAAATTTTAAGAAAACCTTTTATAGCATCCCATAGCAATGCTCGTGCTTTGACAAACCATAGTCGTAATTTATCGGATGAATTAATCACGCTTATTGCCAATAAGGGGGGCGTCATTGGGTTGAATTTTGCCCAAGCTTTTTTAGGGACCTCATCCATCAGTCGTATTGAGGATATCGTAAAACACGGATTATATATTCGTAATCTCGGTGGAGACGATGTTGTCGCATTGGGAACGGATTTCGATGGAATCCGTCCTGATACAGAAATTGAAGATATTGCACATATGCCTGAGTTATATGATGCATTTATTAAAGCCGGTTTGTCAGAGGATTCTGTGGATAAGATTTTCTGGAAAAATGCAGACCGACTATTTAAGGAGATATTATAATGGCAGATGAATTATATCCATTGATTGCCGAGCGATTTTCGGATCACTTGGATGTCTTTGGGAAAACAATGGAACACATGGATGTGATCCAAGATATTGCCGTACGTTGTCAATTCGCACTAGCTAATGGCAATAAAATTTTATTTTGTGGCAACGGTGGTTCTGCTGCAGATGCGCAACATTTAGCCGCCGAGCTGATTGGGCGCTTTCAAAAGGAGCGTCGCTCATTGGCAGCCATAGCATTAACTACAGATACATCGATTTTGACCGCCGTTGGTAATGACTATGGATATGACGAAATTTTTGCTCGTCAAGTAGAGGGGTTAGGTCGTCAAGGTGATGTACTTATTGGTATTTCTACATCTGGAAATAGCAAGAATGTAGTAAAAGCCGTTGAGAAAGCAAGAGATACAGGTATGCATACTATCGCTTTAACTGGTGAAGGTGGCGGCAAATTAGCGGAACTCTGTGACATTACATTAGCTATTCCAAGCAAAGTGACTGCTCGCATTCAAGAAATGCATATTTTAGTAGGTCACATTATTTGCGAACTATTAGAAGAAGAATATTAACAAGGATTCTAGTATGATTAATAAAACTATAAATGAGTTTCTTACGAATACATTGCCTAATTTAAAACTGGCCGTGATAGGAGATATTATGGTGGATCGCTATGTATTTGGCGATGTGAGTCGTATTTCTCCAGAGGCACCCGTACCAGTCAATCGTGTATCAAAAGTGAAAGAAGTGCTAGGGGGGGCCGGTAATGTCGCATCAAATCTAGCTAATCTTGATTGCAAGGTTTACTTAGGTGGTGTAGCTGGTAAAGATGCTCATGGCACTATGTTAGAAAGTTTACTACAAGCTGATCATATTG
The DNA here is from genome assembly GCF_032970865.1 of Veillonella absiana. NCBI lineage: Bacteria > Bacillati > Bacillota > Negativicutes > Veillonellales > Veillonellaceae > Veillonella > Veillonella absiana. The sequence goes on from NZ_JAWJZB010000006.1 coordinate 38,590, forward strand.
ATACTACGGGAATTCAGTATGTAGAATCTCGTGAAACTATCACTAAAATGCGTATTCTAGGTGATCGTCAACAAATGATGCGATTGGATTTTGAAACATTATCGCCTCTTTCTTTAGACGAAGAAGTCAATCTTTTGACTTGGCTCACGAATTTATGTGAGCAAGGGATTGATGGTATTGTCGTTTCTGATTATGGCAAAGGCGTTTGTACACCATCCCTACTAGAAAAGCTTTTTATTTTGGCTAAGAAATATAATATTCGTACCATTGTAGATCCTAAGGGGAATGATTGGTCTAAATATGCCGGTGCTACTTGTATTACACCTAATGTAAAAGAGTTGGGTGAGTGCGTAGGGCGCGTTTTAGAGAATGAGGATGCTGTTATAGTACAAGCCGCAAAAGATGTATTAGAGTCAATCGATTTAGAATATATTATTGCTACTCGTTCTGCCAAAGGCATTACAGTTGTTTCGAAAGATGGTCGTACTTGGCATAATCCAGCGACACAACAAGAAGTGTTTGATGTAAGTGGTGCAGGTGACACAGTAGTAGCCATGATGTTAACGTGTTTAGCAGGGGGCTTATCCTTGCGGTTGGCTTTGCATATAGCTAATAGTGCTGCTGGCGTCGTAGTGGCAAAGGTTGGCACCTATCCAATTCATCGTGCTGAACTCTTGGAGGTATGGAAAACATTACAAGAGCAAGTGGTACAAAAGGATTTGTACGACATTCATGAAATGGAAACCCTAGTTCGTCATTGGCAAAATAATGGAGAGACAGTTGTATTTACCAACGGTTGCTTTGATATTTTACATCGTGGGCATATTACGTATTTACAAGAAGCCGCACAATTAGGGGATCATTTGATTATTGGTCTTAATAGTGATGGCTCTGTACGTCGATTAAAAGGTGAAACTCGACCAATCGTGAGCGAACGAGATCGCGCTGCGCTATTGAGTGCGCTCGGTTGTATTAATGGTGTCGTATTGTTTGAAGAAGACACACCAGCGGAATTGTTGTCCGTATTACGACCAAATATTTTGGTTAAAGGTGGGGATTATAAAGTAGAAGATGTGATTGGACGTGAATCTGTTGATTCCGTTGAGATTTTATCTTTCAAGGAAGGATATTCTACATCTGATATTGTACAGCGCATAGCTACAATGGCTAAGGAGGGCAAATTATGATTATTGTAACCGGGGGTGCTGGTTTTATTGGCAGTAATATTGTAAAAGCATTGAATAACCGTGGTCGTAACGATATTTTAATTGTTGATGATTTAACAGACGGTCGTAAAATTCGTAATTTGCAAAGTTTGGATTTTCTAGATTATATCGATTGCGAAGATTTTGATGCAGCCATTGAGGATGGCACATTTGATGTAGGTCCTATCGAAGTTGTGTTCCATGAAGGTGCTTGTGCTGATACTATGGAATACAATGGTCGTTACATGATGAAAAATAACTATGAAGGCTCTAAAAATCTTTTCCATTATTGCCAAGATCGTAGAATTCCATTTATCTATGCGTCTTCTGCATCTACGTATGGTAATGGTACAAATGGTTTTGTGGAAAATCCTGAATGTGAAGAAGCTTTAAATCCATATGCTTACTCTAAATTGTTATTTGATCGTTATGTACGTAAATTTGAAGGTGAATATACGGCTCAAGTAGTAGGCTTGCGTTATTTTAACGTATATGGCCCTAATGAAGCACATAAAGATAAAATGGCTTCCTTAGTGCGTCAAATGTTCTACAAAAACCAAGAAACAGGTGTTATTAACTTGTTCGAAGGTACAGATGGCTATGAAAATGGCGGTCAAACACGCGATTTCATTTATGTGAAAGATGTAGTAAATGTGAATTTCTATTTCTGGGAACACCCTGAAATCACTGGTACATTCAACTGCGGTACTGGTAATGCTCATTCCTTTAATCAATTCATGCAAGCCGTTATCGACTATAACGGAAAAGGAAAAATTGCGTATGTGCCATTCCCAGAGGTATTAAAAGGTAAATACCAAAGCTTTACACAAGCAGATACAACAAAATTGTTGGCAGCTGGTTATGATAAAGGCTTCACAAAAATGGAAGATGCCGTTAAAGAATATTGTGAATTATTAGACAATAACGAAGGTTATTTACGTTAATACACGTATAGATGTGATGTAGTATTCACCTAATATGTTAGGCGCATACTACATCTGTTGTAAGCACATATGCCTGTCATGTAGAAAGGACGTTACCATGAAAAAAGTATTATTTTTGGACCGTGATGGCGTCCTAAATCGTGACACCGGGTATCTACACTCTGTGGATGAACTCGAGTGGATTCCAGGTGCCAAAGCGGGATTAGCCTATGCGCATAGCAAGGGCTATGATCTCATTGTGGTGACAAACCAAAGTGGTATTGGTCGTGGTTACTATACCGTAGAGGATATGAATATCTTACACGAACATATGAATAGAGAACTCACAGCCAATGGTGCACCTATTTTGCATTTCTATTATTGTCCTCATCATAAGGAGGGGACCATTCTAGAATATGCTATAGAGTGCGATTGTCGTAAACCAAAACCAGGCATGATTTTACAGGCCTTTCATGATTATGACATTGACCAAAAGGCTAGTTTTCTTATTGGCGATAGCCCTAGAGATGTAGAAGCGGCTGAGGCTGCTGGCATTCAGGGCTATTTGTTTGATGGTGTTAATTTATTACATACGATACAAGCAATTCTGCAGGAGCGTATACAATAGGAAGAGAGTATATGAAAGACTACAAAAATATACTAATTATAAAAATGAGCTCTTTAGGGGATATTATTCATGCATTGCCTACGCTCTATGCATTACGCAAGAACCTACCAAATGCCAAAATTACTTGGGCTATTCACGAACAATTTGCTGGGCTGTTACCAGGAAAACCGTGGGTTGATGAGGTTATCATCATTGACAAGAAACAATTGAAATTATTTGGATATTTGAAACAATTGTACACAGATTTACGGGGTCGCCATTTTGATATGACCTTGGATCTACAATGTTTAGCGAAGAGTGCTATTGTATCGTGGTTATCTGGTGCACCTGAAAAATATGGTTACTGGGAATTACGTGAGGGCAGTCAATTCGTCAACAAGGCACTAGTAGGTAAACATCAATACGATCATGTTATTGAACGCTATCTCGACACCGTTAGACAACTTGGCGGATCGGTGGATACTATTGAATTCCCATTGCCAAGTGATGCGACCTGTTACCAGCATGTGGTAGATATGTTAGGTTCTGAGGGGATACAAGATGACTATGTTTTGGTGGCTCCAGGTGCCCGTTGGACGGTGAAAGAATGGCCAGTGCTGTCCTTCGCTGAATTGTGCAATCGATTATGCCAAGAGGGACGCAAAGTTGTTCTCATGGGTGCTAAAGATGATTTAGGAAAAAGTCAATCTATTGTGGATGCCGTTCAAAGCAATAATCTAGTAAATTTAACTGGAAAAACAACAATGCCTGAATTGATTGAATTGATTCGTCATTGTAGTTTATATATTAGTGCCGACACAGGGCCATTGCATATTGCTAATGGACTTAAGAAACCGTTGATCGCTTTGTTTGGTACTACATCGCCAGAACGAACAGGTCCTTATGGTGGGGATTACATTCATTTAGTGATTTCACCTACATCTAAGGCCACTCCAGAGAACCCATTGATTGATGATCCAGAGTGTATGGCCCAAATTACAGTGGACCAGGTGTGGGATGTATATAAAGCACTATAATTATTGAAGTAGATTAAATTTGTTGGTACATTAATATAATTAAAGCCAATTGTTATTGTATAGACTTAGAATCACATTATATTCGGTATGACCTATTGAAGGAGAGGAGCTCATATGGAACTTGATCATAAGCGTATCGTTGTAACATTTCTTATGCATTTAGGGGATGTTATTTTAACGACACCATTTTTAGAAGTCTTACGTAGAGCAGCTCCTCATAGTCATATTACCTATGTAATGGATGAGAAATTACAAGAGGTTATGCAATATAATCCCAATATTGATGCATTAGTGACGGTCGATAAAAAAGGTCGTCATAATAGTATCTCCGGTTTAAATGAAGTGGCTAAGGAAATTAATCGACAAGGAAAGCCAGATATTGTGATTAATTTACATCCTAATGAGCGTACATCCTATTTAGCATGGAAAATTGGAGCTAAGGTGACAACAGGAATGAGTCATTTCTTGTTCCGCCCTTTCATGACAAAATATACTCGTTTGGACCGGAAAACATTACATGCGGCAGATATGTACATTAATGTATTAGAACAACTAGGTGTATCTAATACGATGAATCATGGGCTTACCATTGAAACTTCTGAGGCATGGGATAATCAAGCACATGATTTTTATGAAACTTATGATGTGACTCGTGATGATATTGTCATTGGATTCAATATTGGTAGTGCTGTTCCAGAAAAGCGTTGGCCACGGGAGCGATTTGCTCATGTGGCGGATTATTTTGGTCATCAAGGGTATAAAACGGTATTCTTTGGTGGTCCTATGGATCAGGATATGGTAAATGATGTGGTACAGGTGATGGAAACTGAGCCTATTATCACTACTGGTAAATTTTCATTAGGGCCATTGGCATCAGCGATGAAACGGTGCCAATTAATGATTACCAATGATTCTGGCCCTATGCATGTGGCTATTAGTCAACATGTTCCAATTGTAGCTTTGTATGGACCATCTAATCCATTCTTTTACGGGCCGTATCGTGCTAATGCTATCGTACTTGAATCGATGGATAAATACGAAGTTGGTAAAAGTATGAAACAAGTAATTCGGGAAGGAAAATATAAAGGATTACAAGTGATATCAGAAGAGGCTGTTATTGATGCAGCTGAACAATTAATTATCACTAAGTAAGGAGTTTATATGAATTATGTAGTCTTTGATTTGGAATGGAATCAACCCTTTGGTAATGATATTAGTTTTATGAAGCATACTAAAATGCCTATTAGTGGTGAAATTATCCAAATTGGCGCAGTAAAACTCAATGAAGACTTACAAATCATCGACCAATTTTTAGTGATGGTAAAGCCTAAATATTTAACTCGAATGCATAAGCATGTACGAGAGTTAACAGGTATTAGCAATCAGGATTTAAATACAGGTGTGCCCTTTAAAACGGCATTCGTACAGTTTGATTTATGGTGTGGTGACGATTGCATCCTCCTATCTTGGGGAAGCGATGATGTAACTATGCTTCGTGAGAATATTGTATTACACAAAATTAAAACGAACCGATTAAGTTCTTGGGTAGATGCACAATTATTATATGCTTATGAACGTCATGGCAATTCTGAACAAGTATCTGTACAACGAGCAATGGCGGATTTACAAATTTCTCCTGGTAATTTGACAGCCCATAATGCATTACATGATGCTATATTTACAGCTGAGATTTGTCAAAAAATATCTTTTAAACAAGGATTATTACATTATGAAGATATACGGAAATTAGGTCCCAATCCATTTTTATTTCCCCCTATAATATCGTTTTTCATTTATGAGAACTTTCAAGAAAAGAAACGTATTCTCTATGATAAACGTATTCGAATATCCTATTGTCCGTATTGTCAGAAGGAATTGACAATGCTAAAGCCGGAACGACAGCAGGGAGATAAATTTTTGGCACTTGGACATTGTCCTACTCATGGTGCATTTGCTATTCAATTACGGATTGGTAAATACACAAAGAAAAATAATATTACGAATTTTTTTGTTACTAAAACGATTACGCATATGACGGATGAAATCCGATTAGTATATGAAGAAAAGGCCCGCATTAATCGTGAAAAGGAAGAACGATATTTAGCGAAGTTGCAGGCTCAACAAGTAGAAGAACATTGATAAAGGAGATAAATATGGAAAGAAAATACGCATGGCATGAATATACTGATGCTGATTTACAAGCAGTCGCTATATTGGGCGACCAATATAGAGCATTTTTAGATAATGGTAAAACTGAACGTCAATGTGTGACACAATCTGTAGTAGCCGCTAAAGCAGCAGGATATAGAGATTTAAAAGAATTTATTGCTAATGGTACCGAAATTAAAGCTGGAGATAAAGTATATTATACACATATGGATAAATCCATTGCATTATTTAATATTGGTACGGATGATATTGAATTAGGCATGAATATTTTAGGTGCTCATATTGATTCTCCTCGTATTGATGTAAAACAAAACCCTCAATACGAAGATAGCAATTTAGTATTCTGGGATACACATTATTATGGGGGTATCAAAAAATACCAATGGGTGGCTATGCCATTGGCCATTCATGGTGTTGTTGTAAAAAAAGACGGAACTATCATTAACCTATCTATCGGTGATAAAGAAAACGATCCGGTGTTCTGTATTACGGATTTGCTTCCACATTTAGGGCAAGAACAAATGGAGAAAAAGGCAACGAAAGTAATTGAAGGGGAAGCCCTTGATTTATTAATTGCTAGCCAACCTGTGAAAGGTGAATTAAAGGATGGGGTTACACAATTTCTAAATATTATCCTCGAAAAAGAATATAACTTTACAGAACAAGATTTACTATCTGCTGAACTTGAAATCGTGCCTGCCGGTAAAGCACGTGATATGGGCTTTGACCGTAGTATGATTATGGCCTATGGACAAGATGATCGTGTATGTGCTTACACATCTTTAGTGGCTATGCTTGAGGTGGAATCTGTAAAACGTACAACTTGCTGCCTATTGGTGGATAAAGAAGAGATTGGATCTGTTGGTGCTACTGGTATGCAATCTAGATTCTTTGAAAATGCCTTAGCAGAAATTCTTGAGTTGATGGGGAAAACTAGTGCTTTGAGTGTACGTCGGACATTGGAAAAATCTCGTATGCTATCCTCTGATGTTAGTGCAGGCTATGATCCTTTATATGCATCTGCTTTTGAAAAGAAAAATGCATCGTATCTTGGCATGGGCGTAGTATTCAACAAATTTACAGGGTCCCGTGGTAAATCTGGGTCCAATGATGCGAATGCAGAATATATGGGCTTTATTCGTCGCATTATGGACGATAACAATGTAACATTCCAAACGGCAGAACTTGGCCGTGTTGACCTTGGTGGGGGCGGTACTATTGCTTATATTATGGCATTATACGGTATGAATGTTATAGACTGTGGTGTAGCTGTTTTGAGCATGCATGCACCATGGGAAGTGACAAGTAAAGCCGATATTTACGAAGCAAAAAAATGTTATGTAGCATTCTTGAAAGCAGATGATAAGGATTTAGGCCATGAGTAAACACGAAGAGTTAGACTTAGCAACAATTCAAAAAACATTTGATGAAGTGAAACAAGAGGAATCAAAAGTTAAAACTGTGAAAGTAGATATTTTTGATGTTCCAGAAAATGAAGTAGAAGAATATAAGAAAATCCGAGAAGAAGTAGCAACTGCAGCTATGGATATTATGAAACCTTATTGTGTATCTGTGAAACGAGAAACACTAGATGCAGAAGAAGGAGAGGCTGTCGTAGGCTATTATATAACTGGTGAAATTTTGATGGCGGTTATCCTTGATCCCTTTGAAGTGCCAGTGATGAAGGTTGCTAATGATAAAGGAAAATTAAAGGAATATATTTTTGCTGCTAATGAATTAACTGAAGAAATGATTCATTCATTACAGTCTCAATAATCTAGAAGTAATCATTGTTTGATGTTACACTAACGAAAAGTATGATAATCTATTTAGATGATGTTTTGCTGTCAATATTAAAAAGTAATTTTACTAGGTTAAAAGTACATCCATATTGGACAGTCGTATAAAAAATATCGTACGATTCATTGATACAATGACGAATACATATTATAATAAAAGTATTATTGTTGTCATTGTAAGGCGGAAAGGGGTTTTCCCATGAAATGGAAGAAGGGCTTAGCCGTTGCCATCAGCGCTATTACATTAGCTGTTGCTATTGTTGGTTGCGGTAATGATGCACCAAAAAAATCTGATGGTCAATATAAGGTGGGGGTTGTCCAACTTGTTGAACATCCAGCGTTAGATGCTGCTAACAAAGGATTTGTTGATGGATTAGCATCTAAAGGTTTTAAGGATAAAGTTGTGATTGATCAACAAAATGCACAAGCTGATCAATCTAACTTGAATAGTATTGCGCAACGATTTGTATCTGATAAAAAAGATTTAATCTTAGCCATTGCTACACCAGCTGCGCAAACTATGGCAAATGCAACGAAGGATATTCCTATCCTTGGCACTGCTATTACTGATTATGAAAGCTCTAAGCTCGTTCAATCTAATCAAAAGCCAGGTGGAAATATATCTGGTACAAGTGATATGAATCCTATTAGTGAACAAGTAGACTTGATTCTAAAGGTGGTACCAAAAGCAAAGACAATTGGTGCTATTTATAGCTCTAGTGAAGTAAATTCACAAATTCAAATTGATAAGATGAAAGCATATGCAGAATCTAAAGGTTTGAAGGTTGTGGAAGTCACAGTTTCTAATGTTAATGATATCCAACAAGCTGCACAAAACCTTGTATCTCAGGGCGTAGATGCAATTTATGTACCAACTGATAATGTTGTGGCTTCTGCTATGGGAAATCTAGTAAGTATTACGGATCCTGCTAAAATCCCAGTATTTGGTAGTGAAGATAATCAGGTAAAAGGTGGCGCTTTAGCGACATATTCTGTTGATTACTATCAACTTGGGTATCAAACTGGTATCATGGCAACAGCAATTCTTTCTGGTGAAAAAAAGGTATCTGATATGCCTATCGAAGTACAAAAAGAATTCAAATTAGTTGTGAATAAAGAAAAGTTAAATACATTAGGTATTACATTGCCAGAAGAATTAAAAAAAGAAGCACAAATGATTTAATCATTGTGTAACATAACTTATAGGAGGACATACTATGAATTGGAAAAAAAGTCTTGTTATTGCATTAAGTGCCATTACCGTAATGGCAGCTGTTGCTGGTTGCAGTTCTGATAAAGCAGCAGACGATAATGGTCAAAAAAAAATTGGGGTTATTCAGTTAGTTGAACATCCTGCATTAGATGCAGCTAATAAAGGTTTTGTAGAGGCATTAGCATCTAAAGGTTATAAAGATGGGGATAAAATCAAAATTGATCAACAAAATGCTCAAGCTGATCAATCTAACTTGAATAGTATTTCTCAACGATTTGTATCCGATAAGAAAGATTTAGTGTTAGCGATCGCTACGCCTGCAGCACAAAGCATGGCAAATGCAACAAAAGATATTCCTGTTGTTGGTACAGCTATTACCAATTATGAAATCGCTAAATTAGTTCAATCAGATGCTCATCCAGGTGCTAATGTTACTGGTACATCTGATGCAACACCGGCAGAACAACAATTAGATTTAATTCTTAAATTAGTACCTAATCTTAGAACAATGGGTGTAATTTATAGTTCTTCTGAAGTGAACTCACAAATTCAAGTAGACGAAATGAAAAAATTAGCAGCTGCTAAAGGTATTACTGTAGTTGAATCTACTGTTTCTAATGTTAACGACATCCAACAAGCTGCCCAAAATTTAGTAAACCAAAACGTACAAGCTGTATATACTCCAACAGATAATGTATTAGCATCTGCTATGGCTAACTTAGCATCCATTACAGATAATGCTAAAATCCCAGTATTTCCAGCTGATGAAGGAATGGCTAAAACTGGTGGTGTTGCATCCTACTCTGTTGATTATTATAAACTTGGATATCAAGCAGGTTTAATGGCTGCTAAAATTTTAGCAGGTGAAGCAAAACCAGCTGATATGGCGATTGAACATCAAAAAGATTTCAAATTATATATCAATGATGAACGTGCACAAAAATTAGGAATTACAATTCCTGAAGAGTTGCGTAAACAAGTGAAATAATAAATAGGGGGGCGGTGACGCCTCCCGTATTTTTCGAGGAGGATTCCATGTTAGAATTAGTGGTCGGTACCATAACGCAAGGGTTATTATGGTCACTATTAGCCATTGGCGTTTTTATTACTTTTAGAGTATTAGATATTGCAGATTTAACAGTAGAAGGTACATTCCCAATGGGGGCCGGTATCTCTGCAATCTTATTAACAAATGGTGTAAATCCATTTGTATCTGTACTAGCGGCAGCTATTGGTGGCATGCTAGCAGGTGCAGTAACCGGTTGGATTCATACGAAATTAAAAATTCCCGCATTATTAGCCGGTATTTTAACAATGATTGCATTGTATTCTGTGAATTTACATATTATGGGTAAAGCGAATATTTCTTTACTTCGCGTTGATACTGTATATTCCTTGTTAGGTAATTTATTCTCTACACCAACAATGTGGACGGTTGCCATTGTCGGTCTTGGTGTGGCAATTTTAAGTGGCCTCGTGTTACTTTGGTTCTTCGGTACTGAAATTGGGGCTGCATTACGTGCTACAGGTGTCAATCCTCAAATGATTCGTGCTCAAGGTGTGAATACAGATACTATGATCGTATTAGGTCTTTTAATTTCTAATGCCTTCGTGGCTGTCTCTGGTGCTTTGATTGCGCAAAGCATCGGCTTTGCTGACGTTGGTATGGGGATTGGTACTATCGTTATTGGTTTGGCCTCTGTTATCATCGGCGAAGTATTATTCGGCGTAAAGTCCTTCGTGCGTAGTATGGTAGCTGTTGTACTTGGTTCTATTGCATATCGTATTGTTATTGCCTTGGTATTGTACCTAGGTATGCCACCAAATGATTTGAAATTATTTACTGCAGTTTTAGTAGCCATTGCGCTTTCACTTCCTACGTTGAAAGCAAAATGGTTAGCTCGATAGGAGGCGTTGCTATATGTTAGAAGTAAAAAATATGGTAAAAACCTTCTTTAAGGGTACTGTAAATGAAAAAACAGCTCTTCAAGGCGTAAACCTAAAGTTAGAAGAAGGCGATTTTGTTACTGTTATCGGTGGTAATGGTGCTGGCAAAAGTACGCTTTTAAACTCTGTGGCCGGTGTATTCCCTATAGATGAAGGTGAAATCCTTATCGGTGGTAATGATGTTACAAAAATGCCAGAATACAAACGTGCTAAATACATAGGTCGTGTGTTCCAAGATCCTATGGTGGGAACAGCTGGGAATATGCAAATTGAAGAAAATTTGCTCTTGGCATTACGTCGTGGCAAGAAGTTGGGATTAAAATGGGCTTTTGTACCAGAAGAAAGGGAGTTCTTTAAGGAACGCTTATCCTTACTTGGTTTAGGGTTAGAAGATCGTTTAACAGCTCGTATGGGCCTTTTAAGCGGTGGTCAACGCCAATCCATTACATTGCTTATGGCAACGATGTTAAAACCTGAATTACTATTGTTAGATGAACATACGGCAGCGCTTGATCCTCGTACTGCAGAAAATGTATTACAACTAACGGATAAACTCGTACAAGAACATAACTTGACGACATTGATGATTACTCATAACATGAGAGATGCCCTTCGTTTTGGCAATCGTTTAATCATGATGAACGCGGGTCAAATCATTTTTGATGTACGTGGTGATGAAAAGAAAAATATGACTGTACAAGATTTGCTTGAACGTTTCTCTGTGGCAGCAGAAGGTGCTGTTAGTGATAGAATGATGCTAGCAAAAGACTAAAAGGCTATTGTATGGTCATTTCGTAATAATGCTTATATTCAGCACATAGCAGATATGGCAAAATTACTGGTAAAAGTAAATACAAAACACTGATAAACCCTTTACAAATGTAGAGGGTTTATTGTATACTCAATAAGGTTATTACACCAATCGTAAGCGAAGTATTCGAATCTCCAACGGTTACTTGGGCTTAACGAGATGTATATTTTTTAGGAGGAAACATTAACATGTTAACTACAGAAGCAAAACAAGAAATTATCAAATCCTTTGCAACTCACGAAGGTGACACTGGTTCTCCAGAAGTACAAATCGCGATTTTGACTAACCGCATTGTATATCTTACAGAACATTTGAAAGAACACAAAAAAGATCATCACTCCCGTCGTGGTTTGTTGAAATTGGTTGGTCAACGCCGTAACATGCTTGACTACCTTCGTCGTAAAGACATCGAACGTTACCGTTCTATCTTGGAAAAACTTAACTTGCGTAAATAATTGCGTATTAAAAAAGCGGCCTCGGTCGCTTTTTTTGTTTACCCTTTACATGTTACTAGTGGAAATTAGTTTTACAAGTTAGGGATACATTTCATTTTCACCAACGACGTATAATATGTTATGGTAAAAAGAGTGGCGATTTGATACAATAATAAGGTATATAATGAATGTGATATAAATAGGAGGAACTGGAATGGAACAATTCCAAATGGATTTATCTGGTCGTACCCTTACCATTGAAACTGGGGAATTAGCTAAACAAGCAGGCGGTGCCGTTATGGTACGTTATGGTGATACAGCTGTATTGGTAACAGCTACGGGTTCTAAAGAAGCGAAAGATATCGATTTCTTCCCACTCACTGTAGATTATGAAGAAAAAATGTATGCTGTAGGTCGCATCCCTGGTGGCTTTATTAAACGTGAAGCACGTCCACCAGAAACAGCAATTTTGAACAGTCGCTTGATTGACCGTCCAATCCGTCCTTTATTCGATAAAGGCGTTCGTAACGAAGTTCATGTAGTGGCTACTGTTATGTCCGTTGATTATGACTGTGATCCTGCTATTTGTGGCATGATTGGTGCTTCTGCAGCGTTGACTATTTCTGATATTCCTTGGAATGGTCCAATTGCAGGCGTACGTATGGGTCGTGTGAATGGTGAGTTCGTAGTTAACCCTACAAAAGCACAATTAGAAGAGACTGACCTTAATGTTGTTGTAGCGGGTACAAAAGACGCTATCCTTATGGTTGAAGGTGGCGCTCAAGAAGTTCCGGAAGAAGTATTGTTAGAAGTAATCATGGCTGCTCACGAAGAAATAAAAAAAATCGTGGCATTCCAAGAAGAATTCCAACCTAAGGTAGGTAAAGTAAAACGTGAATTCCCTAACAAAGACGTTCCTAAAGAAATCGTAGCAGCTGTTAAAGCATTTGCTCATGATAAATTAGATGCAGCTGTTCGTTGTGCTGATAAACAACAACGTGATGAGCAAGAAAATGCTGTTCGTGCAGAAACTTACGAACATTTCGAAGAAATCTACCCTGAAAACATGAACGATGTACGTCTTGCTTTCGACAAATTGGTGAAAGAAGTTGTTCGTCATATGATCACTGTAGAAAAAATTCGTCCAGATGGTCGTCAATTAGATGAAGTGCGTCCAATTACTTGCCGTGTTGGCGTATTGCCTCGTACACATGGTTCCGGTTTGTTCACGCGTGGTCAAACACAAGTATTGAACATTACTACATTGGCACCATTGTCTGAAAAACAAACAATTGATGGTATCGGTATCGATACTGAAAAACGTTACATCCATCACTACAATTTTCCATCCTTCTCCGTAGGTGAAACTCGTTCTTCCCGTGGTCCAGGGCGCCGTGAAATTGGTCATGGTGCATTAGCTGAACGTGCATTGGTTCCTGTTATCCCAAGTGAAGCAGATTTCCCATATGCAATGCGTCTTGTGTCTGAAGTATTAGAATCCAATGGTTCTAGTTCTATGGCCAGCGTATGTGGTAGCACATTGTCCTTGATGGATGCTGGTGTGCCTATTAAAGCTCCTGTAGCGGGTATCGCTATGGGCCTTGTTACAAAAGACGATCACTACACAATCCTTACTGATATTCAAGGTATGGAAGATGCGTTAGGCGATATGGACTTTAAAGTAGCAGGTACTGCTAAAGGTGTTACAGCGATTCAAATGGATATCAAAATTTCCGGTTTATCCCGTGAAATCTTGCATGAAGCTTTGGAACAAGCTCACAAAGGTCGTATGCACATCATGGGCATTATGATGGAAACTATTAATGCTCCTCGTGAAAGTATGTCTGCCTTCGCACCTCGCATTATCACAATGAACATTAACCCAGATAAAATCCGTGACGTAATCGGTTCTGGCGGTAAAGTGATTCGTAGTATCATCGAAGAGACGGGCGCAAAAATTGATATCGAAGATGATGGTACAATCTTCATCGCTGCTACTGAACAATCTAGTGCAGATAAAGCGATTGAAATTATCACTAACTTGACTAAAGAAGTAGAAGTTGGTGAAGTATACATGGGTAAAGTCACTCGTTTAATGGCTTTTGGTGCTTTCGTAGAAGTATTGCCAGGTAAAGAAGGCTTGGTACACATTTCTAAATTAGCGAAAGAACGTGTAGAAAAAGTAGAAGACGTAGTAAATGTAGGCGATGAAATCATGGTTAAAGTTATCGAAATCGATAAACAAGGCCGTGTAAATTTGTCTCGCAAAGATTGCCTTAAATAATCGACCTTGCTAGGAGATAGATCATGGATATTAGAGGTTTTGAAGTAGTATCTTCTTTTGAAGACGCACAAATTAATTTACCCCAACGTACAACAGCAGAAAGTGCTGGTTACGATATTGAATGTGCTGAAACAGTGACAATCAATCCGGGTGAAGTGAAAATTGTACCTACTGGTATTAAAGCTTTTATGGCCTATAACGAATTCTTGGCTATCCACATTCGTTCTAGTATTGGTATCAAACGTCATATTATGTTGGCCAACTGCACAGGCATTATCGACAGTGATTATTACAATAATGAAGATAATGAAGGACATATCCTATTGGGCTTGTATAATCTTGGTACAGAAGCGGTTACTTTGGAAAAAGGTGAACGCGTTGCACAAGGTATTTTTACAAAATATCTTGTGGCCAATGATGATGAAGCTAATGGTATTCGTCGTGGTGGTATTGGTAGTACAAACTAAATAATCTAGGCTCTCTTGAGGTTATCCTTGGGAGAGTCTATTTTTGTGTTACAATAGTAATAGTTATTAATTAATTTGTATATGTGTATGCATCACTATAATCTAAGCGTACAAGTAGTTGATTGATTGGCTTAGGATGATTAATTATTTTCTTGTGCAGAGATATTTTAAAAGTCCATAAGGACATACATGAAAGTAGGCAAACAGATGGCAGTAAAAAAAGAAATTCAAAAATCCTCGGAGTTAAAATTTGATGGTAAACTTATCAAACTTACCTATGATATTGCAGAGGTGAATGGCAAGGAAGCATGGCGTGAAGTAGTACATCATCCTGGGGCCAGTGCAGTCGTAGCTGTGGATAATCAAGGTCGCGTTGTCATGGAGCGTCAATACCGTTATGCACTTTCAAAAGCGTTATTGGAAATTCCTGCTGGTAAATTAGATGGCCTAGAGGATCCAATGGAATGTGCAAAGCGTGAATTAGCAGAGGAAACAGGTTATCGTGCTACTGAGTGGGTATCATTAGGTGCTGTAGCAACGAGCCCTGGATTCTGTAATGAAGTGATTCATTTATATTTAGCCAAAGGATTGACTATGGGGGAAACGAACTGGGATCCAGATGAATATGTAGAACTGGAATACTACACGGTAGATGAATTACTAGAAGCCATCAAAAACGAAGATATCAAAGATGGTAAATCCTTGGCAGGTTTAATGTTGGCTATGCCATATTTGAAATAAATTGGTTCTTTTAACCGATGGTATTTATTGGGATGCAAGCTATTTAAGTTGTGTCTATTAAGAATGTGTCATTGGTCTAGTAAATCGGTTTTCTTAGGAGGTCAGTATGTTTAAACGAATTATCCTCATCGTTATGGATAGTGTTGGCATTGGTCATGGTATTGATGCTGAAAAATTTGGTGATGCAGGTTCGAATACAGTAGGCCATATTGAAGATGTGGCAGGACAAATCCACTGTCCGACATTGCACTCCCTAGGTTTTGGTCGGATTGCAGATATAGCACCTATGGATATACTTGTGGTGGGTGCTTATGGCCGCATGCAAGAGGTGAGCACTGGTAAGGATACGACGAGTGGGCATTGGGAAATGATGGGGCATCCTGTGGAACAGCCATTCCCTACATTTTATGAGGGATTTCCAGATGAGGTAATGGAGGCTTTCACTAAAGAGACGGGGTATGGATATCTCGGAAATGAGGTGGCATCGGGAACGGAAATTATTGAACGACTCGGTGTGGAACATATAAAAACGGGCAAACCTATTATTTATACATCGGCGGATTCCGTATTTCAAATTGCCGCCCATGAGGATATCATTCCCCTAGATAAGCTCTATGACATGTGTCATATCGTACGTGAAAAAGTTTGTATCGGTCCCTATTATGTAGGACGCATAATTGCTCGTCCCTTTGTGGGAACGCCAGGTCATTTTGTGAGGACCTCCAATCGTCATGACTATAGTCGCATGCCGGAACATACAATGATTCAAGAATTGCTGCAAAAACATAACCTACAGACTATTGCTGTAGGTAAAATAGGGGATATTTATGCGCATGTAGGTTGGTCTGAATCTCATCCAACGAAATCAAATGCCCATGGCATGAATATGGTGCCATATTTGATGGAGAATGCCTTTACTAAAGGTCTTATGATGGTGAATTTGGTAGAATTTGATTCCCTCTATGGTCATCGTCGTAACCCAGAGGGCTATAAACGTTGCATTGAAGACTTTGATTATCAATTAGGCGGTTTATTGCCATTGTTGCGTGATGATGATCTTTTGTTGATAACTGCGGACCACGGAAACGATCCAACCTGGGTGGGTACAGATCATACACGTGAACTGGTACCAGTTTTAGGATATAATCCGACTTGGACTGAACCCATCGAGTTGGGAGATAGACATTCCTTTGGAGATGTTGGGAAAACTATTGCACATAATTTTGGCATTACCTCTGAACACATTGGGGAATCATTTCTTGATGCATTAAGGTAAACGTGAAAGCACCATACATATACAACGTACTCTAAGTAGGGCGTGTGCATGTATGGTGCTTTCTATATGGGAAGTCATATATTGTAATTTAGGGTATAAAAAAAGACCGCATCCGCCGGACGAGGTCTTATATTTTATGCGCTATTCTTATAAAGCGTTAACTTTAGCTGCAAGATTGGATTTTTTACGAGCTGCAGTGTTTTTATGAAGAATACCTTTGGAGGCTGCTTTATCAATTACGCTAGTAGCATTAACAAGTGCTTGTTTTGCTTCTTCTACTGCGCCTGCTTGAACAGCTTCTACAGTTTTGCGAGATGCTGTACGGATTTGAGATTTCACAGCGGAGTTCTTCGCACGACGTTCTGCATCGGTTTTTACGCTTCTGATACTGGATTTAATATTTGGCAATTGAGTCACCTCCTTATGTAACTTATTACTATACCTGAATTATTATATCACAGTGGACTAGGTTTTGCAAGAACTTTTACTAGGTCTGTAAAAGTATTTTATATAACCTATCTAATTATACATGATTCTAGATGAACTGTCACATGAATATAGGCATTCTATGGTATAATAAGGTTTACAGATATGCGAGGTGTACTATGAAAAAATTAATGATTATAGATGGCAGTAGTTTATTATTCCGTGCGTTTTTTGCACTACCACCGCTTAAAACTGCGTTAGGTGTTCCTACAAATGCAGTGTACGGATTCTTGACGATGCTCATCAAATTATATGAAGAAATTAATCCAGATTATATAGCGGTAGCCTTTGATAAAGGTCGTCAAACATTCCGTACGGAAATGTATAGCGAATATAAAGGTAACCGTCCTGATGCGCCAGAGGATTTGCGCCCTCAATTTAGCCTAATTCAAGACGTATTAAAATCATTAGGTATATGCGTAATAGAACAAGAGGGTTTTGAAGGTGATGATATCCTTGGTTCATTGAGCAAACAATTTGGCTCTGATGAGCTGACTATTGCTATTATTACTGGTGATAGAGATAATCTACAACTAGTTGATAAACATAGTTCTGTATTCCTTACAAAAAAGGGTATCTCTGACATGTTAGAGGTAACAGTAGAGAACATGGAGGAACTCTATGGCTATGGCCCAGATAAGATCATCCAAATGAAAGCCCTTATGGGGGATTCTTCTGATAATATTCCTGGTGTACCAGGTGTAGGTGAAAAAACAGCCCTTAAATTGATTACCGAATATGGTGATTTGGAATCCGTATACGAGCATATGGAGGATATTTCTGGTAAGAAGTTAAAAGAACGATTAGCAGAAAATAAAGAATTAGCATTCCTATCTCGTGAATTGGCTACCATAAAAACAGATATGGAATTGGATTATAAGCTAGAACAATTTATACAACAGTTCCACGGCTCTGAAGTAAAACCAGTGTTTGAGAAATTAGGTTTTACTAAATTAACGCCGCGTATTATGAAAGCCATGGGTGAGGATGAGGTTGACTTAGGTGGTCAAGATTCCCTATTTGGAATGGCTACAGAACCTGTTGTAGTGGATACATTAGATGCTAGTGCCTTAACAGCCGATTATTATGCAGATAAGGATGTAGCCATTCATGTGTTATTGGATGGTAAGGCGCCATTTAGAACTATCAAAGATGCATATTTATATAATGGCACTGATGTGGTGCACGTATCTGGAACTGATGAGGCGGGACTTTCACAAGTACTAGTCACATTGCAACAGGCTAAACATGTCATAACCACACAGGCTAAGGAATTATTAGAGGTGTTTGGTCAATCTGCACCAGCAGATATCGCTATCCTCGGTGATGATGAGGCGCCTCGCGTATACGATGTGTCCTTGATGGCCTATTTGCTAGATCCTACGCGCACAAATTATGGGTATGTGTATCTCTGTGAACGTTTTGAAGTACCTATGATTAGTCCAGCCGGTAATGAACAAGAATACATTTCCATGGCTCAAGCATTATACGCTATGTACCCTAATACATTGGCTGCTATAGAGGAAAACCAATTAGGATCCTTGTATCAAACAATTGAATTACCATTGATTCATACATTATTGGTGATGGAGAAACATGGTATTTACATTGATACTGAAAAATTGCAATATACCACAATTCGATTCAAAGCGGAACTCGCTGAAGTACAAGCTGATATCTATGAATTAGCAGGTGAAACATTTAATATTAATTCTCCAAAACAATTGGGCGTCATTTTATTCGAAAAAATGAATTTACCGGTTATCAAGAAAACGAAAACTGGTTACTCTACGGATGCAGAAGTACTAGATATGCTCCGCAATGAAAGCCCTATTATAGAGAAAATTTTGTCCTACCGCACGATTGCTAAGCTGGTATCTACGTATTTAGAAGGTTTGGCGGTTTTAATTAATCCCACAACAAAACGCATTCATACCACATTTAACCAAATGGTAACCGCCACAGGACGTTTGAGCAGTTCGGAACCGAATTTACAAAATATTCCTGTTCGCACTGAAAAAGGTCGTGAAATTCGCGCACTATTCTATCCAGGCGAAGGTTTCGACTCTTTGGTAAGTGCCGATTACTCTCAAATCGAATTGCGTATTTTAGCACATCTATCCGGTGACGAGGCGTTGGTGAAAGCCTTCCAAGAAGGTCAAGATATTCATAGATTTACCGCTGCTGAGGTGCTAGGTAAAGCGCAAGACGACGTAACGAGTGAAGAACGTTCTCATGCAAAAGCTATTAACTTCGGTATCATCTACGGTATCAGTGACTTTGGATTGTCTCGCGATTTAGGCATTACGAGAGCAGATGCAAAAAATTACATTAATCTCTATTTTAGCCGTTATCCAAAGGTAAAAGCCTACATGGATGCCATGGTACAAGAGGCGCATGAAACTGGTAAGGTTCGCACTATGTTTGGACGTATTCGTGAGCTGCCAGATATTAACAGTCGTAACTTTAATCGTCGTTCCTTTGCTGAACGCACGGCTATGAATACGCCAATTCAAGGTTCTGCCGCGGATATCATCAAGCTTGCCATGAATAAAGTAGAACAAAAATTAGAAGCAGATAAATTTACATCTCGTTTATTGCTACAGGTGCATGATGAACTTGTTATCGAAGCCGTAGCGAGTGAAGAAACACAAATTATGGAACTTTTGAAAACAACGATGGAAGAAGTTGTTTCATTGCAAGTACCATTGATTGTAGATGTACATAGTGCAGAAAATTGGGCCTTAGTAAAATAAAGGATTTTTATGTTTAAATTAGGTATTACTGGCGGTATAGCGTCTGGTAAAAGTACAGCTGTAGCTTGGCTGAAACAACAACATATACCTTGTATCGATGCTGATATGGTAGCTCGTGAGGTAGTAGAACCGAATACACCAGGCTTGCAGGCTATTGTGAAGCATTTCGGTGACACTGTGTTACATACAGATGGTACATTACATCGTGAAACCTTGGGGCAAATAGTCTTTCACAATGACAATGAGCGCCTAAAACTCAATGAAATCCTCACGGGTTATATTAGGGCGCGAATTATGGAACTAACGTGTCAGTATGAACAGAATGGCGAGGCATTAGTCATGTATGATATTCCTCTCATGATTGAAGGCTCTTGGCATACTATGATGGATGCTTTATGGGTTATTTATGTGACGAAAGATACACAGATTAATCGTTTAATGCATCGTAATAACTATTCTAGAGAGGATGCATTAGCTCGCATTCACAGCCAAATCTCATTAGATGAGAAACGTGCATATGCTACCGTGGTCATTGATAATAATGGAACCGAGCAAGAGTTGTACAATCAATTGCAGAGTGCATATACTAGATTGAAGGTAAACCTTTAATTCATATTGCTCTATGCACAACATGGATTACATGTTTAACGTATAGTAGTAATTCGATTATATACATATACTATCTAAATTGGAGCAATCGTTTATGAAAACCACAACCCTCACAGCGTGGGCGATGATTATATTGGGGACCTATTATTTTATTTATGGGGAACCATATATAGCAAAACATTACGCGTATCCCTTTGAGCATCGCGCTACTATAGAAGCAGTGGCTAATACCAATAAAATACCAGCTTCTCTTGTAGCTGGTGTTATCCTAGCGGAGAGTAAATACAAAGAATCTGCTGAATCAGATCGAGGTGCATTAGGTTTAATGCAATTGATGCCTGAAACGGCGCATTGGATTGCGGAACAAATGAATCAGCCTAAAATGACTGATACAGATATTAAGGCTCCAGCTACTAATATTCAGTTAGGTACTTGGTACTTAGGTTATTTAATGGAGGAATTCAATCATAATGAAGTTCTCGCATTAGCCGCTTATAATGCTGGCCGAGGCCATGTGGAGTCATGGATGGAAGAGTATCAATGGGATAAAAATTTTAATGACATTGATGCAATTCCATTCCCAGAAACTCGATTGTATGTTCGTAATGTGTTGAAATATCAAGAAAGATACGAAGAATTATATGGACAAGATTATTGAAGCTTGTAAGGATTTAGATTATAGCTGGATGCCGGAAAGGATTGGCAATTTTAACCTGCACATTGATAAAACCTTACAAAATAAAGACAAAGAATATTTGCTATTTCATTATGAAAATGATTTGGGGTGGCGATGGGAGGCTCTTTACGATAAAGAAGTAGAGGATTATACCGTTCATATAAATATGCCACTTTTTGAATTTGTAGATATTAGTTTCATCGCTGTAGAGGCAGACAAGTTTTGGGAAGGTCTACAAGCACGCTGTGTTCAAGAATTAACAAAGATGCTCATTGATCCTCAGCAAAATTTCTCTCATGCTTATAAGGTAAAAGGTCTTACTGAGTGGAATTATGCTGAGGCATTACCACCAGTAATTGGTAACTTTACATTAGACATTGACCCTCATAATGGTATACGCATGATTAATGGGTCATACATCATTGCAGAATACCGTAAAAAAGGTGAAAGAACGGGATTAATTGTATTCTTTAATGTACTGCGTGATGAATTCTTTGCTGAACTACGACATAAAAATCACCCAGAGATAGATCATTATTTAGATGCAAAAACAATCCCAGAATTGGAAGCGGTATTGCTAAAACATGTGCCACATATTTTGGAAGACTTAGAAACACGCATTTAATTTGTATATTCTCATATAGTATGCTATACTATATATGACTTTTATATAAATCTTTACGGAGAGTGGGCTTTTGTCCACTCTTTCATTTATGATATAGGGAACGTGTAAGACATCAAGGAGGCGATGGCTATGAAAAGAGAGGCTGTAGAGGAGTTTGTATCCTCTGTTGTTGAAGGTATTATAGCCGGAACAGAAATGGAACTGGTTGATGTAGAATATGTACGTGAACGCGATTGGTATTTACGTGTATATTTGGATAAACCAGGTGGGATTGATTTGGATGATTGCCAACTAGTAAGTGAGCAATTAAGTTCAAAGCTAGATGAAAAAGATCCTATTTCGGACAATTATTTGTTAGAAGTATCTTCTCCAGGTTTGGATAGAGCTCTAAAAAAAGATAAGGACTTTATCCGTTACAATGGCCGTGACGTAGATATTCAATGTTTCAAACCAGTACATGGTAGTAAACAATATACAGGAGCATTACAAGGTTTCACGGATGACACTGTTGATATTTTGATCAATGATGAAGTTGTAACTTTTGAACGTTCCACAATTGCACAAATTAGATTACATCTTGATTTTTAAGCAACGTTAATGGAGGAATACTAAGTGAGTCAAGAATTAATTCAAGCGGTTATGGTCTTAACCAAAACTAAAGGTTTTGCCCCTGAGGTCATTTTTGAATCTTTAGAAGCTGCTTTATTACAAGCCTATCGCAAAGAGCCTAGCTCTAATCCAGATGCTTATGTTGAGCTAAATCGTGAAACTGGTGAATATAAAGTAATGGCTAAAAAGGAAGTCGTTGAGGCTGTAGAAACACCAGAAACACAAATTAGTTTAGAGGATGCTCGTCAACAATCTCCTCGTTTTGAAATTGGCGATGTAGTAGAAATGAATGTAACACCAGCGAACTTTGGTCGCAGTGCTGCGCATACAGCGAAACAAATGTTGATTCAACGTTTGAAAGAAGCGGAACGCAGTGTAGTTTTTGAAGAGTACTTCAGCCGTGAAGGCGATATTATTACTGGTATCATCGAACGTGTAGAAGGTAAGAATGTATATATCAATCTTGGTAAAACAGAAGCAATTTTACCTCCTACAGAACAGATTGCTACAGAGACATATCGTGAAGGGGATCGCATTAAATGTTATATCGTAGAAGTTAAGAAAACTACGAAAGGTCCTCAAATTATGATTTCTCGTACACATCCTGGTTTGTTGAAACGTTTGTTTGAACTAGAAGTACCTGAAATATTTGAAGGCGTTGTAGAATTAAAATCTGTAGCTCGTGAGCCAGGTATGCGTTCTAAAATTGCTGTATACTCTCGTGATGAAAACATTGATCCAGTAGGCGCTTGTGTAGGCCAAAAAGGTCAACGTGTTCAACATATTGTGGACGAATTGCATGATGAAAAAATTGACATTGTGAAATGGGATGAAGATCCTGCTATTTACATTGCCAACTCTCTTAGTCCAGCAAAAGTCGTTTCCGTTGATGTAAACGAAGAAGAAAAAGCCTCTCGTGTGGTAGTTCCTGATTATCAACTTTCACTAGCCATCGGTAAAGCCGGTCAAAATGCCCGCCTTGCTGCTAAATTGACAAACTGGAAGATTGATATTAAATCTGAAACACAAGCACAAGAAGAACCATTTGAACCATATGCAAGTGGTGCAGGTGAAGCATAATGAAGCAAAAATCTCAACCTATGCGCACTTGTGTAGGCTGTGGTGAGGCAAAGAGCAAACGCGAGTTAATTCGTGTTGCTATGAGCCCAGAAGGTGAGATTAGTATCGACCGTACCGGCAAAGCGCCTGGACGCGGTGCGTATATGTGTCCCTCCTTGGATTGCTTTGAAAAAGCCTACAAGGCAAAGAAACTTGAACGATCGTTAAAACATCAAGTGTCTAAAGACATTTATGAAGCATTACGAACGGATTTGACAAATGAATCATAAAATAATTAATCTCTTAGGTCTTGCTCAACGAGCTGGCAAACTTACATCTGGTGATTTTATCGTTGAAAAATCAATTAAAAAGCGTGATGCCAAGCTGGTATTTCTCGCAATAGATACTGCTAGCAATAATGAAAAGAAATATAAGGAACTCACTACAGCGTGTGGCGTGCCTGTAATTCAAGTCTTAACTAAAAAGCAATTAGGACAAGCCATCGGTAAAGAAATGCGTGTCGTTGTAGCCGTAGAAGATGATGGTTTCGCAAGAGCTATGCAAAGAGAACTTACCATAGAAGACTAAGATAAGGGGGAATGTAGATGTCCAAAAAACGCGTACACGAAGTAGCCAAAGAATTTGGCGTAGATAATAAGCAAGTCATCACCATCTTGCAACAACATAATATTCCAGTAAAAACTCCACTAAACAGTGTAGATGATAATGCCTATGCTATTGTAAAACAAGCATTGTCTAGAAAAGGTGAAACACAAAAAGCAGTTCCACAACAAAGCGGAGCATCAAAAACAGAGGCGGTTCATAAAGAGGCTCCTAAAGCTCAACATACTGAAAAACAACATGGCTCTAATGGCCATAAACAAGAGCAACATAAACAAGGTGGCAAACCACAAGAACAAAAACAACATGGCAAACAATATAACCAAAAATCTGGTTTCCGTCATGTTCAAATCAATGAGCCTACCAATAAAAATAATAATGCTCATGGTAACAACCAAGGTAAGCCTCAAAACCGTCCGAACCAACAAACCCAACAAGGCAATAATCGCCCTAATAATGGACAACAACGTCAAAACGATACTCGTAATAACGACAATCGCAACAATGACAATCGTTCTAATAACAATCGTAATAACGATAATCGTCCAAACAACAACCGAAATGCGGACAATCGTCAAAATGATACGCGTAACAATAACCAATCTGCACGTAGCGAACAACCAAATCGCAACGATGAGCGTCGCAACAAGAAAAACAAAAAAGGTAGCCAAAACCGTCCTCAATCCTTGTTGTCTACATCAATGCAGAAAAAGAAAAATCGCGTAAAACAACGTAATGAACAATACATCCAACATAAAGAGGAAGAAAAGCGTAAAGCAGAATCTGCTATTGCTACTGTTATTGAATTAAGCGGTCCTCTTAGTGTTAAGGACTTGGCTGAAAAAATGGGCCGTGAGGTGTCTGAAATCATCAAAAAATTGATGCTATTAGGCGTTATGGCTACTATTAACCAAGAAGTTGATGTTGATACAGCTACAGTTGTAGCTGAAGATTTTGGTGTAGAAGTAGTAGAAGTAGAACCTGATGAAGATCCTACAGAAATTCAAGAAATTGAAGATGCTCCAGAAACATTGAAACCTCGTCCACCAGTTGTTACCATCATGGGTCACGTTGACCATGGTAAAACATCTCTCTTGGACGTTATCCGTCAAACTAATGTAACGGCATCTGAAGCCGGTGGTATTACTCAACATATCGGTGCGTACCAAGTTCGTTACAATGATAATAAAATTACATTCCTAGATACTCCAGGCCATGAAGCGTTTACCGCTATGCGTTTACGTGGTGCGAAATCTACTGATATTGCAGTTCTCGTAGTTGCCGCTGATGATGGTGTAATGCCTCAAACGATTGAAGCCATCAACCATGCTAAATCCGCTGGTGTACCAATCATCGTTGCCATCAACAAAATGGATAAACCTGGTGCTAACCCTGACCATGTAAAACAACAACTGTCTGAACATGGTATCATGCCAGAAGAATGGGGTGGCGATACAATCATGGTTCCTGTATCTGCTAAACAACGTATGGGCATTGACGATTTGCTCGAAAATATCTTGTTAGTGGCAGAAGTTATGGAATTAAAAGCTAACCCTAATCGTCGTGCCCAAGGTATCGTTATCGAGGCACAATTGGATAAAGGTCGTGGTGCTGTATGTACAGTATTGGTACAAAAAGGTTCCCTTCGTGTAGGTGATACTATTTTGGCTGGTACATGCTACGGTAAAGTGCGTGCTATGACAAATGAACGTGGCGAAAAAGTAAAAGTAGCTCGTCCTTCCATGCCAGTAGAAATCTTAGGTTTCTCTGAGGTCCCTCAAGCGGGTGAAATTATCGATAGTGTAGAAGATAATGAAGCACGTACAATCGCTGAAAAACGTATTGCAAAACAACGGGTTCAAGAATTACAATCTTCCCATAAAATTACATTGGATGATATCTTTAACCAAATTCAACAAGGCGAGTTGAAAGATTTAAACATCATTATCAAAGCTGACGTTCAAGGCTCTGTAGAAGCATTACGTCAATCCTTGGAATCCATCAAAAATGATGAAGTTCGCATCGTTATCGTTCATGCTGCGGTTGGTGCTATTAACGAATCCGATATCATGTTGGCCTCTGCCTCCAATGCTATCGTAATGGGCTTTAACGTTCGTCCAGATGCGAATGTACGCCGCGTAGCAGAACAAGAAAAAGTCGACTTACGTACGTACCGTGTTATCTATGATGCTATTAATGATGTGGAATCTGCGATGCGTGGTATGCTTTCACCAGAATTCAAAGAAGTCGTGGTGGGCCGTGCCGAAGTTCGTCAAGTCATTTCTACACCAAAAGCGATTGTTGCTGGTTCCTATGTAACAGAAGGTCGTATTACTAACGACTCTGAAGTACGTTTGATCCGCGATGGTATTGTAGTATTTGAAGGTAAAGTAGATTCCTTACGTCGTTTCAAAGATGAAGTAAAAGAAGTTAAAACTAGCTTTGAATGTGGTATTTCCCTTGAAGGTTATCGCGATGTCAAAGAAGGTGACGTTATTGAAGCCTTCTTGATGGAAGAAATCAAACCTCAATTATAGGAGGCCCTTATGAGCGATGTACGAGTAAGAAAATTACAAGAATTTATTAAACAAGAAGTAAGTAATATGTTGATGCGTGGATTGAAAGATCCCCGCATCGGCTTTACTACAGTTACCGATGTACAAGTGACTGGTGATTTGCGTCAAGCTACTATTTATGTTAGCTTGTTTGGCAGTGACAAAGAAAAAGAGGATACCCTCATTGCTCTTTGTCATGCAGCGGGTCATATCCGTACCGAACTCGGTAAATTATTACATTTGCGTCATACCCCAGAGATTACCTTTGATAAAGATACATCTCTTGATTATAGTATGCACATTGAATCCTTATTGAATGAAATCAAGAAGGACGAACACTAATTTATAAAAAAGAAAGTTGGATAGACCATGAGTAAGATTAGTATTAATCAGTTACATATGGCTCTGTCAGAAGCTAATTCAATTTTATTGACGGTACATGTTCATCCCGATGGTGATGCTATCGGTTCTATGCTCGCTTTTTACGAAGCCCTTTTGGCGCAAGGTAAAAAGGTGACCATGGTAGTGGATGATTCCATACCTGAAAAATTTTCTTTTTTATCTTATGTAGACTGCATTAAAACGGTAGAGCAATGTCAGGACCTTGATCCTATTGATATGTTGCTCGTATTAGATGCTAGTACATATGAACGAATTGGCCAAGTAGGTGCACTCTGTAGTGCACCTATTTTTAATATTGACCATCATATTTCAAATACAGAATTTGCTGATGGCCTATATTTAAAAACTGATTTTGCTGCTACTGGTGAAATCATTGCTGATTTGTGTAAAAAATGGAATTGGCCTATGACAGAGTCTATGGCAAACGCTTTATATATGGCGATTGCTACAGATTGTGGATTCTTTAAATTTAGTAATACCACAGCAAATACATTAGAAATGGCAGCTCTTTGTGTAGCTGCTGGGGCAAGACCTAATCAGATTTCTGAAACTATTGAGGCGGTGTCTGCCGAACGTTTGACATTGACAAAACAAGTGATGCAAACCATCGAATTTTATAAGGATAGCTCTGTAGCGACTATTGAATTAAATCGTGACGCTATGGATATCCTAGGGGATGATACGGATGGATTTGTAGATATTATTCGCAATGTAGATACTGTGGATATTGCTATTTTGTTGAAAGCACAAAATGACAGCATAACACGTGTGAGCCTTCGTTCTAAACGAACTGATGTGAATGCTATTGCATCACAATTTGGTGGTGGCGGTCATGTGCGTGCCTCTGGCTGCACTATTAATTTACCTCTACCGGAAGCGAAAATGGCTTTAATTAAGGTACTTCCATAATGGACGGTGTATTAAATTTTTTGAAACCTCCAGGGATTACGAGTCATGACGCGGTTGCCATTTGTAGACGCATTTTGAAAGAAAAACGCATTGGTCATAGTGGGACATTAGATCCTATGGCTTATGGCGTATTGCCTATATTTTTAGGTAA
Source organism: Veillonella absiana (assembly GCF_032970865.1). NCBI lineage: Bacteria > Bacillati > Bacillota > Negativicutes > Veillonellales > Veillonellaceae > Veillonella > Veillonella absiana. Next base: position 66,961 of record NZ_JAWJZB010000006.1, read on the forward strand.
AGCAACGCGACTCATCGAATATACTGAAGGTTTTGATAAAACCTATGTGGCGGAAGGATGTTTTGGTTCTTTCACAGATACTGAGGATAGCAGTGGACAATTGGTATTGCCTGATATGAATATAGGGTTGGCTAATGGCGTTATTTTAAATCAATCGAGTTCAGACGTGTCTAGTTTGGTTCATATTTCTACTATGGATGAACTTGCTACTGTATTTGAAACCTTTCTAGGAGAACAGACTCAACGACCATCAAAATATTCTGCTATCAAAATCAATGGCATTCGTGCTTATGAGTATGCCCGCAAGGGGATTGATGTAGAATTACCAACTCGACAAATGCACATTAAATCTACAGAACTCTTGGCCTATGCATTTCCGTATTTTACAGTTCGTATTACTTGCTCATCCGGTACGTATATACGATCTCTTTTACGTGATTTCTTTGTAAAGGTTGGCATACCAGGAACGATGACACAACTCTGTCGAAGCCAAGTAGGTCAATTTTTAATTAATGAAGCGTATATGGCAGAAGAATTAATGGTACATGGGGAGAATTTAGTACAACCTGTGGATACAGCACTTTCTTTTCTTTCAAAAGTAGAGGTAAATGATGTACAATTAATAGAGATGAAGCAAGGTAAGGAATTAGCAATTACTGATGCATTTTCTCATACAGTGGTTCATCAATTGTATAGAGCCTATGGTCCTCAAGGATTTATAGGAATCATGAGGCGAACTCCACAATCGATGAAAGTGGAGAAAAATATTTTTATTTAATCCTAAAGGATAATTATGAAGCTGTTATATTCATTTGATGAATTACATCAAATTCAGGAAAAAAAGGTGTATGCCTTGGGTACATTCGATGGCATTCATAAAGGTCATCAAAGTGTTATTAAGGAAGCTGTTCAAGAGGCAAAGGCTTCGAATGCGGTAACTATTATTATTACATTTGAGCGTCATCCTTTATCTATATTAAATCCTGAACGTTTACCTAAAACATTATTAGCTCCAACGATGATGGATGAAATTCTTGATGAGATGAATGTAGATTATATTTTAAGATTCCCTATGACTCAGGATTTTTTGAATATAGAGGCCTCTGTATTTTTGGATAATCTATGTAAGGAACAAGATATACAGGCTATCGTAGTGGGAGAAAATTTTACTTTTGGAGTCCAAGGTAAAGGAACATCAATATTTATTAAAGAATCCTTATCTAATACGAATATTCAAGTGATTATCAAACCATTAATGACTTGTGATGGACATGAAAAAGCTGTATCTAGTACTATGATTCGCCAGGCTGTTAAAGAAGGTCGTATGGAAGATGCGACTAATATGCTTGGTAGACCATTCCAATTTGTAGGAACGGTTATTAAAGGGGATCAACGGGGAAGAATATTAGGATTTCCTACATTGAACTTTAGGTTACCTAATGAAATGGCTATCCCACCAGATGGTGTATTTGTGAATCGTGTTCGCATTGATGGTAAGTGGTATGGTGGGGTTGGAAATATAGGAGATAATCCTACATTTAAAAATCAATATCATCGTTGTGAAGTTCATGTATTTGATTTTAACCAAGATGTATATGGCAAAGAGGTACTCGTACAATTTATCTCTTATTTACGAGGGGAAGTTAAGTTTGATAATTTAGATGCCTTAATTGCTCAAATGAAACTCGATGAAGCTAAGGCGTTGTCTATATTGAAAACTATTGATTAAAGAGGAACTATCTATGGATATCCAAGAAGCACGTAAGAAAATTGATACGATTGATGCATTGTTAGCTGAAAATTATAAAAAACGTCTTGAAATTGTTGCAGATATTGCAAAATATAAAGATGAACATCAAATGCCATTAATTGATGAAGTCCGTGATACAGATATTATTGCCACACATACAAATGATTGCTCTGATGAAAAATTACGTCCTTATATTGAAGCTTATATGTCTGCTGTTGTTTCTATGAGCAATGAATATTTACGTGAACATATGCATCAGCATATATTTCTTATCGGTATGCCAGGGGCAGGTAAAACAACAGTTGGCAAAGCATTATCAAAAGAATTAAATCGTGATTTCTATGATTTGGATTTAACGATTCAAGAAAAAACAGGTAAGTCTATTCAAAATATCATTATCTATGATGGAGAAGAAAAATTCCGTCAACATGAATATGATGCGATTCGTGAATTAATTCGTAATAAACCAAGTGTCATTGCTACTGGTGGTGGTACGGTTCTTTCTGAAAAAACAGTACAAATCATGCGTAACAATGGTATCATTGTATTTGTAAATCGAGATGTGACACAAATTTTAGATGATTTAGACTTAGAGATTCGTCCACTCTTGAAAGAAAGTATTGAATATATTTTCAGACTTTATGAAGAACGTTATCCGCTTTATGAATCTGTGAGCCATATTAAAATTGGTAACGAAAGTAATATTTCTGACACCGTGCAGGCAATTATTGAAGCATTACCAAATACGGAGAAATAATGGAAACCTTACGAGGCCTAGTTTACAGGAGAATTTATTCGAATACACAAAACACGTACTGCGTTTTCGTAGTGCGTGATTATAATGACGAGTATATTACTTGTACAGGTCGTTTTGAGGCACCAAAGGATGGAGAGGACCTTGAATTAAAGGGACGTTATGTGGAGCATGAGAAATATGGTTTTCAATTTGATGCCTCTAGCATTGAGAAATTGAAACCTGATAATCTTGGTTCTGCTAGACTCTATTTATTGAACTTAGGTATTAAAGGACTGGGCGAAAAATCTGTAGAAAAAATTATAGATTACTTCGGTACGGAATTACTTGATGTTCTTCGTGAAGCTCGTCCAGAGTCTATCAAGGATGTACCAGGTCTTCGTAAATCAGTGAAGGAGGAATTGTTCAATACACTCCTAGGGGAAGGGATATTATCCGACTTAAATCATTTCTTTGAAAGCCATAATATCAGTGCTAAATGGAGTCATATTGTGTATACCTATTATGGATCCTCCGCAGTGCTTGTATTGCAGGATAATCCATACACATTGCTTCGCATTGCACCGGATATGACATTTGCTACGGCAGATACACTGGCGAATCAACTTGGTATTCCTGGTGATGATGAACGTAGGTTAGAGGCTGCTTTAAATTGGATTTTGCGTGGTCTTGACGATCAAGGGCACACCTGTCTACCTGTGGATGAACTTATTGGTAAGGCAGTGGATGTATTAAAAGGCTATGCTGATGAATTTGCAGATTATGTAGAAATGGTCATTGGTCAGGGTATATTGTATAGTACGTATTTCGATGATATCTTATACATTTATCCACCAGAGCTCTATGTGGCGGAATGTGAAAGTGTTAATTATACTAAACGATTTCTTGAGGCGTCATCTCCCGTATCTCTTGATATAGAAAACTTTATTAGTAATTTTGAAAGCAAACATGAGATTACATTTGGAGAGGAACAAAAGGAAGCCATCGATTTAGCGTTTTTTGAACAATTCTCTGTTATTACCGGTGGCCCTGGTACAGGTAAAACGACCATCATTAAAGCCTTAGTAGAAGGATTTCAGTTAGGTGGTTTTAGTCGAATTATTCTCTGTGCACCAACAGGTCGTGCCGCAAAACGACTGACAGAGGCTACAGAATATGAGGCTACCACAATCCATCGACTATTAATGCCAGTACAAGGCAGTGATTCTTATGATTTTATAAAAAATGAGGATGATTCATTAGAGGCGGATGTAGTTATTATCGATGAAGCATCCATGCTCAATGTGCGTTTATATTACTCTTTGTTGGCAGCCATTCCTCGGGAGGCCCATGTCATTATCGTCGGTGACGTGGATCAGTTGCCACCAATTGGTGCCGGTTTTGTTCTGAAGGATTTGTTACTTTCATCTGTAGTACCGTATAAACGATTAAAAAAAATCTATCGTCAAGATTCGGGAAATAGCATCGTTGAAAGTGCGTATCTCATCAATAAAGGGGAGATGCCTGAATTGGAATCTACTGGTGAATTTACATTCGTACCAGTTAATAGTTTAGTTGGTATGATGAATGCCATTACTAGCATTTACGGACGGGAAAAGGAATTTGTCGATGATGAGTTAGATATACAAATCATTTCGCCTATGCGAAAAGGCAAGGCTGGGAGTATAAGCATTTCTCAATATGTACAACAATCTGTAAATCCTGCCCATAGTTCTAAGGCTGAAATTCGTGCCAATGGTTTAACCTATCGTGTAGGCGATAAGGTGATTCAAATCTTGAACAATTATGAATTAGAAGTTTTTAATGGTGAGATTGGTGTTATTTACGGGATTTCAAAAACAGATGTACTCATTCGATTTATCCATAAGGATGTACGATTATCTATAGATGAAATCCATATGATTATGCCCGCCTATGCTATTACGGTTCATAAGAGTCAAGGCAGTGAGTATGGTACCGTTATTATCCCGTTTATCCCTATGTATAGCAATATGTTGCAGCGTAATTTATTGTATACGGCGGTGACACGGGCGAAAAAGAAGGCCATCATTATAGGAACGAAAGCTGCTATTGAACGTGCCGTACATACAGTAAATATTGAAGATCGATATACATTGTTTACAGAACGATTACGCGGTGAATGTGACGGATAATATAGTATTAGTTATGATACTCATATACTATGGTAGAAAGTGCTATAATAAAATATAAGTATGTGAACTAATTAAATATGAACGTGTTGAATTTTATTTCATATAGGAGTAGACAGATGATAGGGAGATTACTATTAGATTTTCTATTTCCACCTACATGTCCGAATTGTGGCGCACCAGTGAATGAACAAGGCGAATGGTGTCCAGAGTGCTTTGATTCGGTACTGGCGATACGCCAAGTACCGAGTGAATTATTACAATCCCTAAATGAGGCTTGGATATTGGCTCATTACACAGGGGGCGTTAAGACAATGATATATGATGTAAAATTCAACGCAAAAAAGGAACAGTCCAAAGGGGCTGTTCCTTTTTTACGTTGCTTTGATTTTTACATGAATGAACATGAACTCAACTTGAGGCCACATCTCGTAGTACCTATACCAACAAGTAAGGGTAAATTGAAGACAAGAGGTTATAATCAGGTGGATCTATTATTTAAAGAGTGGGTGTATGAAAAAAATAAAGGTGTAGTTAATCATGAACTACATAATGGAAAGAGAGTTGTTAAAAAGATGAGAGACACTATAGTGAGAGATAATAATATTCATGCATATTGGCGGTGGTGTGACTGTTTACACAAGCTTGATACAGGTAAAGATATGTGGAGTCTCACTGGTAATGAACGACGAAAAAATGTATCAGATGCTTTTATGATGAAAGCTATATATCGTAATGTAGCTTTTTGGACAAATTGTGATGTATTGTTAATCGATGATATTTATACTACAGGGGCTACACTTGAGGCAGCAGCACATATTATACAGTCCTATCATCCACACACAATAAAAGCCCTTACTTTGGCAAGTGGGGCTTATTGATAGTTTGGATAGCTTTTGATATATTGTAACTGGCAGTTTAAGGATTTCGTGGTTAGCCCAATACATCGATAAAAGCTTTTACCACATCTGGATCAAAGAGGGTGCCAGAGGCACTAAATAATTCTTCTTTGGCTTTGGATTTTGTTTTTGCCCAAAACTCAGTAGATGGATTCACCGTAGAATCATAGTAATCAGCTACAGCAATAATTCGTGCACCTAATGGAATATTAGCGCCACGAAGGTGTTTAGGATAACCAGAGCCATCCCACTTTTCATGATGATAGCGAATATATGGGAGAATCTGTTGGCAACAAGAATAGTTTTCAATCATATTGGCACCACTAGCGGCATGTTGCTTGTATTTAGACATTTCTTGTTTATTTAAATACGGTGATTTCTGAATTAATGAGTTAGGAATCATTAACAGACCCAAATCATGTAATAAAGCTGCGTGGCGTATTTGTTCTATTTCATTGTAAGGTAAACCCATTTTAGCAGCAATGCTGACTGCATAATTAGAAACTTGTAGAGAATGCTGATACAAATGTTGACTTTTCACTTGTATCATTTGCAAGAGCTGCGCACTAATGGCATCCAAGCTATCCTTTTCTAATTCATACAACCCTGATGGCTGCATTAATGATAACATAAACATAATAAACCCCTTTAACTAAGTCCGTTCTTCTCTAACAGTATTCGTATTATACAATAAAAATAACCGTTTGTGTAGTCATGATAGTGGAGAACGAATAACGTTATTCTAAAAATGCATAGTTAAATTTGTTGACATTTAAAGAACCGCTTAAGAATAGTAGCTGTAAATTTTACAATTATAGACTTTGAATTTTTCAACCCATAATATTTTAAATTTCTATGCTTTTTTTCTATAGTAGTAAAATTGGTACTTGCATTTTTTTTTTGAAATTCTATCTCAATAAAATCGAAAATATGTTCTGTGTAGACAGTTTCTATATAATTCTTATATAATTCTTAATATACGGGTCTGTGGTTGCAAGTCGAAGCCAGTCGCAGGCAAAACGATCCACATAAGCAGTCCAAGGGACTGTGAGCATGGTGCGGCTTAGATGTAAGTCCTGCCGGAAAAACCGAGAGAAGTAGTAGTGGGGAGTCTAAGACTCATGAGCGAACCTTCCAGCAGGCGAGTGTGGGGGCAAAGACCAGGTCAGCCGTATAACAGGCATATGAGGCTTTTCTCATATGCCTTTTTTGATACGTGTTTTATATATTTACTTGAAAGTAGTAGTATTTTATTATATCTATTAGTCGATGGGGCTTGTTATAGTAGCAGTATTCTTTATAAATCATAAAAGGTTTTATTTATGTATAAAAATAATTTTTATGCATAAATGTTGACATAAATATACAAGTTCGTATATAATACGTTCTATAGTAATTGAAATACACATATATGTGCCGAGTTGGTATATATGCTGTAGATAGTTGTTGAGAAAAATGAAAAGGTATGTAAGATGATTAGTAAAAAAGTAAAAAAATTAATGCTCACAGGTTTGGCAGTGGTAATGACTGCAGCATTTGTTGCTGGTTGTGGTAATGATAGTAAACCAGCGGCTCAAAAGAAATTAGTTGTTGGTACTAATGCGACATTTGTACCATTTGAATTTAAAAATGATAAAACATCTGATTATGATGGCTTTGATATTGAATTAATTCGTGCTATCGGTAAAAAGATGAATCGTGATGTAGAACTTAAAAATGTTTCTTTTGATGCATTGATTCCTGCATTAACTACTAAAGATATTGATGTAGCTGCATCTGGTATGACAATTACAAAAGCAAGAAGTGAGAAAGTGTTATTTTCTTCCCCTTATTATGAAAATGCATTAGCTATAATTTATAAAGATGGTACAACAATCAATAGTCTGGAAGATCTTAAAGGTTTGACATTAGCGGCTCAATTAGGTACTACTGGTGCTGATTTAGCTCATAAAACAGAAGGTGGAACAGTTAAAGAGTTTGATCACAGTAATGAAGCCTTATTAGAACTTAAAAATGGTGGTGTCCAAGCCGCTGTAATCGATTTACCTATAGCTCAATATTATAGTACTGTTCATAAAGATGAAAATGTAAAAGTATTTACATATCCAAATACTAAAGAATACTTAGGTCTTGCGATTGGTAAAGATAATAAAGAACTACAAACTGAAATCAATAAAGCTATTGCTGATTTAAAAGCAAGTGGTGAATTCAATACGTTGTATAAAAAATGGTTCAATACAGATGCCCCTGCTGATATGCCAGTAGTGCTAGAATTTAAATAATATAGTAAAATAGGACCTGAGAATAGGTTATAAGAATCTGTTCATATGATAAATATCAACTAATTAGAAATATTCTTTGAGAGTTTTAAAAGGAGAATTATTGTGAAATTAAAGAAATCATTAGCCCTTGTACTGGGTGCAACATTAATGATTGGTGTATTTGCAGGTTGTGGCAGCGAACAAGCACCTAAAAAAGATACTATAAAATTTGCAGCAGAAACTACATATCCACCATTCGAATTTGCTGATGGTGATAAATACCAAGGCTTTGATGTAGATTTAGCGAATGCTATTGGCAAAGAAACAGGTAAAAAAGTTGAATTTGTGAGCATGGGCTTTGATGCGTTAATTCCAGCATTACAGTCTGGCCAAATTGATGCTATCGCATCTGGTATGGTTATCACAAAAGAACGTTTGGAAAAAATTGATTTTTCGGATCCATACTACCCAGTTAATTTGATTATGGTGGTAAAAAAGGACAATAATACTGTTAATGGTGAAGCTGATATTGCCGGTAAAACTGTAGCAGCTCAAATTGGTACAACTGGTGCATTTTTGGCTAAAGAAAAACCTGGTACAACAGTAAAAGAATTCGATACAATTCCTAATATGCTACAAGATTTAGAAAATGGTAATGTTGAAATCGTAATGCTCGATGAACCAATCGCTAAATACTTTATTCAAGTAGGTAATATGGCAAATCTAAAGATTGTTCCTGTAGGTTTACAATCTCATCAATTGGGTATTGGCGTAGCTAAAAATAATCCAGAATTGACTAAAGAGATTAATGCAGCCCTTAAGAAAATGAAAGACAATGGGGAATACAAAAAATTAGAAGATAAATGGTTTGGTAATATCAAATAATTTGTAACACTAGCATATAAAATAACAGAGATGATATCATCTCTGTTATTTTGACGTTAGTATATACGTATTATAGACGTGTGTTAAAAAATCGGTGTGGCCAATACTATTTTATGTATGTAGATGGAGATCATTATGAACTGTGAAAATTTATATGCGGCCCGTATGAGTCGCGTAAAATTATCTGAAATTGCTGAGATGGCAAAGGACAGCCAAGGTTGTTTGTCCTTAGCTGAAGGTGTACCTGCTGCTGATATGTTTCCTATTGAGGAAATGATTGCTTGCTCAAAACAAATTTTAGAGGAACGTGGTAAAAATTTATTACAATATGGTAATTATGGTGGTGTACTTGGTTTGCGTACACGTATTGCTCATATCGTGAAATTGAGATATGAAATGAATGTGTCAGAAGATAATATTTTGGTTACTACTGGGTCCACACAATGTATGGATTTATTAGGCCGTGTATTTATCGATGAAGGTGATATTGTATTAGTGGAAACACCTTCTTATATTGATGGGATGAATACATTTGCCTTTTATGGTGGTCATATTCAAAATATACCATCTGACGATGATGGCATGGACCTTGTTGCTCTAGAGCAATATCTAGCTAGCCATGATAAGGTGAAAGCTATCTATGTCATACCAGACTTTCAAAATCCTACGGGACGATATTGGAGTGTGGAAAAACGTAAGGCCTTTATGAATCTTGTGAATCAATATGATTTGATGGTGTTGGAAGACAATCCATACGGTGAAATCAACTATTCAGATGAAAATCGTCCATCACTGGCATCTATGGATACAAAAGGGCAAGTTGTGTACATGGGGAGTTTTTCAAAAACATTTAGTCCAGGATTGCGTGTGGGGTATGTTATTGGTCATAAAACAATTGTAGATCAATTAGAATTAACAAAGGAATCTGTGGACCTACATAGTACGGCGTTAAATCATGCTATCATTGAGCAATATATGGTTAACTATTCCTATGATGATCACGTTAGTTATATGTGTAATGTATATAAAAAACGTTTAGATACATTGTGTGATACATTGGCGAGAGAATTGCCAGAATTTAGATTTATAAAACCTTTAGGTGGATTTTTCTTGTGGGTGACCATTCCTGACAATATTCATTGTTATGATTTATTCCATGCGTGCATTAAAGAGAAAGTAAGTTTTGTACCAGGTTTGCCATTCTATAGTACCAAGGATAATACGAATCATATACGTTTGAATTTCACAGGTATTTCAGAGGATAATATTGTTGAAGCTGTTACTAGAATGAAACGAGCTTATGAATCTTTACTCTAAATCTGTGAAATATTTTGCATAACATGGAAAAAATGAGTATAATAGATTGTTAGTATAGTATGTTCAGCTTTCAAAATTAGGAGAATCGATATGGGTTTTAATTGGAGTCTAATTTTAGATAACCTGCCTCTATTATTACAAGGGGCTCTAGTTACAGTTAAAATTACTACCATGAGTGTAGGCTGTGGCTTCTTTATTGGTATGTTAGTAGCGTTAGCTAACTTATCAAATTTAAAAATTGTTCGTTTATTAGCTAGATGCTATGTAGACATTATCCGTGGTACCCCATTATTGGTACAAATTTTCTTGATTTACTTTGCATTGCCAATGATTATCGGAAGCCGTATTGATCCATTTGTTGCTGCGGTAACTGCATGCAGTATTAACTCTGGTGCTTATGTATCTGAAATTTTCCGCGCTGGTATTCAATCCATTGATAAAGGTCAAATGGAGGCAGGCCGTTCCCTTGGTCTATCTTGGGCACAAACTATGCGTTATATTATTATGCCACAAGCGTTCAAGGCAATTATTCCACCATTGGGTAATGAATTTATCGCCATGTTGAAAGATTCCTCTCTAGTATCTGTTATTGGCTTTGAAGAGCTAACACGTCGTGGTCAATTAATAATTGCTAAAACATATGCATCCTTTGAAATTTGGGGCACTGTAGCTGTTATTTATTTAATTATGACTGTTAGTATTTCGCAATTGGTAGCCTACTTAGAAAGGAGATATAATATCAAATGATTAAGCTAGAAAATGTTCGTAAAAGATTCGGCAAAAATGAAGTGTTAAAAGGTATTGATCTCCACATCGAAAAAGGTGAGGTTGTGGTTATCATTGGTCCATCTGGCTCTGGCAAAAGTACAGTTCTTCGTTGTATGAACTATTTAGAAGAGCCTACAAGTGGTACTGTTATTGTAGATAATATGGACTTGTCTGATAAGGATAAGTTAAATACAGTGCGTACAGAAGTGGGCATGGTATTCCAACGTTTTAATTTATTCCCACATATGACTGTGCTAGAGAATTTAACGTTGGCACAGGAAAAAGTTCGTAAAACAGCCAAAGCGGAAGCGCAAGAGCGAGGCCGTAAATTGTTGGACCGTGTAGGATTGGCTGAAAAGGCAGAGGCTTATCCTCAATCACTATCCGGTGGTCAACAACAACGTGTTGCGATTGCGCGTGCATTGGCAATGACACCAAAGGTGATGCTTTTTGATGAACCTACATCTGCCCTTGATCCTGAAATGGTTCATGAAGTACTGGATGTAATGAAGAGCCTAGCACAAGATGGTATGACAATGGTTGTTGTAACTCATGAAATGGGCTTTGCTAAAGAAGTAGGAACTCGTGTACTATTCATTGATGAAGGTCAGATTCTAGAAGAAGGTACACCAACAGAAGTATTTGATCATCCTAAAAATGAACGTTTACAGTTATTCTTGTCTAAAATTCTTTAATTTACATACCTTGTAAGAGAATTTCCTCCTTTGTAGTATATATGAACTTATATTATACTATGTCAATTTAGCATACGTATGTTGTTTGTATGCTGAAATTGACATGATGTATTTACTATTAAGATTTGACTTAAATGAGATTAATCCATACGTATCTTAGTTAAAAAATTAAAGTTAATTTTATATAAATTAAAATGACTAAATTTCCATAGATAAAATTATTATATAACGAATTATTCAGTCTGAAATATCAGTCTCTGCCTATAAAGAGACTAAAATATATTAGTTGTAAAGCAAAATTTAAACCATAAAATTTAACGAACTGTGTAACTATGCATAGGATTTAGAAAATAATAAATATTTAAACGCAACTATTTTTATAGATATAGATGGAAAACTTTCTGAGTTTTGAGGGTGACATATTTTGATAATGCTGAAATAAATAGGTGTAGCATTGTAGATTGAAATCGTGAAATCTTTATGCATGAGTTTAACTCTATAAATTTTATAGGTAGATTAGATTGATATTTTATACACACTGTGTTATGATGAGCAAGTAAGACGAGTAAGATCAGTTACACAATAAAGAATTAGGAGGAAGTTTCATGTTAGGTAAAGTAAAATGGTTTAGTGCTGAAAAAGGTTACGGATTTATCGAAAGAGAAGATGGCGGCGATGTATTCGTTCATTTCTCTGCTATCCAAGACGAAGGATTTAAATCCTTGGCAGAAGGCCAAAGTGTTCAATTCGACATCGTTGATGGCAACCGTGGTCCACAAGCAGCTAACGTTGTAAAAGCGTAAGCTCTAGACATAACTGAATAATCAAGCCTGGTATAGTCTACTGGGCTTTTTTATATATTGATACTGCTTTTTTAAAAGCAGTTTTTTGTTTTTTTGATCGGATGTATTGTTTTACTTAATGACTACCACACTTAGTGATATATAGATCCATCTTTTAAATAGGAAAAAATTTTTTCTAAAAAAGAGGATTATTACCCCCTTATGTTGAATATATATAATAAGACATGAAGAATACGATGAAATCTAATCACAGATTTTACAAGTTCTTGATGTGTTATTTGAGAAAGGGTGTTGAATTATGAAAGTAGCAATCAGAGGAAAAAACATTGAAGTAACTGTGGCTCTTCGTGAGTATGTAGAAAAAAGACTTGGAAAATTGACTCGTTATTTTGATGAAGAGTTAGATGCACAAGCAGTACTTTCTGTGGTAAAAGATAAAAGCACTATAGAACTTACTTGTTTCGTTGATGGTATCGTATTGCGTGGGGTAGAAACAAATCCTGATATGTATGCGGCTATTGATTTAGTTGTAGATAAAATCATTCGTCAAATTCACAAACATAAAACTCGTTTGGCTAAACGTTTCAAAAAACAAGGTGCATTCCATCCTGAAGTTGAAGTACCTGAAAAGCCTATTGAAGAAGATACATTAGAAGTGGTAAGACGGAAACGCTTCTCTGTACGTCCTATGGATGTGGAAGAAGCTATTTTACAAATGAATCTTGTAGGTCATGACTTCTTTATGTTCTTCAATTCGGAAACTGAAACATATAATGTTGTATATCGTCGTCATAATGGGTCCTATGGTTTGATTGAACCAGAAGTATAGTAGGCAATAGTAGAAATAATATTATGATATAGTGATTAGTGAGAATTCTTTCGTAAGAGAGGATTCTCACTTTTTTGCAGTTTTTTGCAGTTGTAAGTATAAATTTTTAGGGTAAGTCTTTAGTTTTGTAATCATTTTTTTTACAATACTGTGATATTTTTGTGTAACCTATTTTCATGAGCTAGAGATGAAGTTCTAAAACGTCAAAAATACGCATATTTTTTGACTATTTTGCACATTTTTGCTACAATTAATTGAATATAATAATGTGAAATGTCCTTTTGAGGGAGTTGATTTTTTTGTTCGGCTTTGTCCAACGTCTTCTCGGAAATAATAGCGCTCGAGAAATTAAAAAAATGCGCACAATTATTGATCATATTAATAGCATTGAATCTGATTACATTAAATTAAGTGATACAAACCTAGTTGCTAAAACAGATGAGTTTAAACGTCGTTTAGCGAAAGGTGAAACTTTGGATGACATCCTACCAGAAGCGTTTGCTGTAGTTCGCGAAGCGTCTAAACGTGTTCTTGGTATGCGCCATTTTGATGTACAAATAATTGGTGGTATTACTTTGCACCGTGGTAATATTGCAGAAATGCGTACTGGTGAAGGTAAAACATTGGTAGGTACACTACCAGTGTATTTAAACGCGTTAACAGGTAAAGGTGTTCATGTTGTTACTGTTAATGATTATTTGGCTACACGCGATAGCGAGTGGATGGGGAAATTATACAAATTTTTAGGTTTATCTGTGGGGCTAATCGTAGCCAATCTTGATTACAACCAACGTAAAATGGCGTATAGTTGTGATATTACATATGGTACAAATAATGAATTTGGTTTTGACTATTTGCGTGATAACATGGTTTCAGAGGTCGCTCATATGGTGCAACGGCCATTGAATTATGCTATTGTCGATGAAGTAGACTCTATCTTGATTGACGAAGCGCGTACGCCATTAATCATTTCCGGCCCTGGTGAACGTTCTACAGATAATTATTATAAATTAGCTAAAATTGTACCTCATTTGAATGCTGAAGAAGACTACGTAATTGATGAAAAACAAAAAACGATTGCTCCTACAGATTCTGGTATAGCTAAAGTAGAAAAAATGTTAGGTGTCGAAAATTTGTATGATGCTGAAAATATTGAATTGAATCATTTGTTAGGTGCTTCTTTACGTGCTCATACGATGATGCATCGTGATACAGACTATGTAGTTAAAGATGGCGAAGTTGTTATCGTTGATGAATTTACAGGTCGTTTAATGTTTGGACGTCGTTATTCTGATGGATTACATCAAGCTATTGAAGCTAAAGAAGGATTAAAAGTAGAACGTGAAAGTCAAACATTAGCGTCTATTACATTCCAAAACTACTTCCGTATGTACGAAAAATTGGCGGGGATGACTGGTACAGCTAAAACGGAAGAAAAAGAATTTAATGATATTTATGGCCTAGAGGTATACGAAATTCCTCCAAATAAGCCATTGGCTCGTGTAGATATGCCTGATTTGATTTTTAAAACTAAGGCTGCTAAATATCGTGCAGTTGTAAGAGATGCTGTAGAACGTCATAAAAAAGGACAACCTTTATTGATTGGTACTACATCTATTACTCAATCTGAAGAGCTTAGTGATATGCTTAAGCGCAGTGGTGTTCCTCATAGCGTATTAAATGCGAAACATCATGAACAAGAAGCTGAAATAGTAGCACAAGCTGGTCAAATGGGAATGGTAACGATTGCCACTAATATGGCTGGTCGTGGTACAGATATTCAATTAGGTGAAGGTGTACCTGAAATTGGGGGCTTAGCGATTCTTGGTACAGAACGTCATGAGAGCCGTCGTATTGATAACCAGTTGCGCGGTCGTGCTGGTCGTCAAGGTGACCCAGGTTCATCTCAATTCTTCCTTTCCTTGGAAGATGATTTGATGCGTATTTTTGGTGCCGATAATATTTCTGGTATTATGGACAAATTAGGTATGGAAGAAGATGAACCAATCGAACATTCCTTGATTACTCGATCCATTGAAAAAGCGCAGAAAAAAGTTGAAGATCATAACTACAATATTCGTAAATATATTTTGGAATATGATGATGTTATGAATCAACAACGTGAAGTTTTATATGAACAACGTCGTCGCATTTTAGGTAATGAATCCTTACGCGAAACTATTGAAACTATGATCGATAAGATCGTAGTAGAATCTATGGATACTTATGCCGATGAAAAATTATATCCTGAAGAATGGGATTATGAAGGCTTATATACTCATTTGAGTCAATATTTCTTGACGAAAGAAATTTTGTCTCCTGAAGATATGGAAGAATACAGCCGTCAAGATTTGGAAGAAAAATTATTGGATTTGGCGCATTCTGAATATAAAGAACGAGAAAACTTATTGGGTGACGTATTAATGACCCAATTAGAAAAAGCTATCATGCTACGCGTTGTGGATAGAAAATGGATGGAACATTTGGATAATATGGATATGTTGCGTGAAGGTATTGGTCTTCGTGCATACGGACAAAAAAATCCATTGGTAGAATATAAATTTGAAGCCTATGAAATGTTCCAGAATATGATTGAGTCGATTCAAGAAGAAACAATCATGGCCTTGTACCGCATTCGTGCAGAATTCGTAGAGTCAGTTGAAGAACCAGTTGATCATTTAGAAGGTGCACAAACCCACCATGATGATGTGTTGGAGCCACAAAACATAGATTAAAGACTTATGGGAATGGTTCGTTGCTCTGAACATCATAGCAACGGCCATTTTCTTGTTTACATAACTTTTACATATATATTTTTGAGGATATATAATAGCCTTTTTAGGCGGGGTTTATTAATAGCATATAAAGGTGGTGACATAAATTGTTAGATGATTTAAAACCAATTATTGATAATCTGGAAGAACGAATTTATGGAATGAGGGATTCACTTTAACATCGCTCAGAAGGAAGATACAATCTTTACATTAGATGTTAAAATGAGTGATCCTACTTTTTGGGATGACCCAGATAAAGCTCGTGAAATTTCACAAGAAGCAACACAATTAAAAAATGCAGTTGATGGTTATAAACAGCTAGTTCAAGATGTGGAAGATGCTCGATTAATGTTAGATATGGCTATCGAAGAAGATGACGCTTCCATGGAAAAAGAAATATCCGATTATGTACAACAAATTGAAGAATCTGTAGAAAAACAAGAGATACTCTTGTTGTTGAGTGGCGAATATGATCAAAATAATGCGATTTTAACTTTTCATGCTGGTGCTGGTGGTACCGAGGCACAGGATTGGTGTTCTATGCTCATCCGTATGTATTTGCGTTGGGCTGAAAAATCAGGTTATGGCGTAGAATTGATGGATGAACAACCAGGTGATGAAGCTGGTATTAAGAGTGCCACATTCTTAATTAAAGGTGAAAATGCTTTTGGTTATATGAAATCTGAAAAAGGTGTTCATCGTCTTGTCCGGATTTCTCCATTCGATGCAGCTGCTCGTCGTCATACATCATTTGCGGCGGTAGATGTCATGCCTGAAATTGATGATAATGTAGAAATTAACATTGATATGAAGGATGTTCAAGTTGATACATATCGTGCTAGTGGTGCTGGTGGTCAGCATATTAACAAAACTGATTCAGCTGTTCGTATGACACATAGACCAACTGGTATTGTGGTACAATGTCAATCTCAACGTTCTCAAATACAGAATAGAGAACAATGTTTGCGTTTGTTACGTGCAAAATTATTTGAATTAGAATTAGAGAAGCAAGCAGAATTAAAAGAGCAAATTGGGGGTACCTACCAGGCGATTGAGTGGGGTAGTCAAATTCGATCCTACGTATTTCATCCATATAACCTTGTGAAAGATCATCGTACGGGTGTTGAAACCGGCAATGTACAAGCTGTAATGGATGGTAATATTGATCAATTTATGGAAGGCTTTTTGAAAAAAGAAGCAAACCTATCTATTTAGGAGATAATTATGAAAAAGTTTTTGGGATTTCTGTTAGTCCTCGTTATCATTGTTGCTATAGCCGGGCAATATCTATTGCCTAAATACATTGGTATGAGAATTGAGGATCAGTTAGATGAATCCTTACATCCTAGTGATCAAACTGTTGTAGTAGAGTCTATGCCTGCAGTTAAATTATTATATGGTGATGTGGATGCTATTCGGGGTAATTTGGAAAATGTAAAACTAGGAGCTCTTAGTTTTACAGGCTTTCACTATGAGCTAGATAATATTACTGTAAATCCAGTAACATTGATTATGAATCAAAAGCTCGATGTATTGAGTGTTCAGAAATCCACTATGGAAGGCATTGTTACAAAAGATGATTTAACACAATATATGGAAGCTCAAGTTAAAGGTCTGGAGAATACAATCGTTTCCATGAAGGATGAGAAAATCACTGTTACTGGAACGATTAATGTAGGTGGATTCCTCAAAGGTAAGGCTGAAATTACAGGAATGCTTGATTTAAATAAAAATGTGTTATATTTTGAACCTCAACGATTTACACTAAATGGAACTACTATTAGTGGATTGAATTCCTCTCTGCTTGAACCTATCGCTATTTATGATTTCAATGAATTCCCTATATCTGTGAAAGCAGATAGTATCTCTGTGAAAGATGAGGCTATTCGTATTAAGGTAACACCCATTATTGAGTAGAAAGGATGTATCGTGATTCAACGGATGACACCTAAAAAAAATAATTCCATAATTTTAATCCTTTGTATGGCAATAGGCTTGTTAACGGCATTATTTCTCGTATATCAACGAGACCGTATAGAAGAGGCTCAAAACCATATTGAAAATATTGTCGATTATGATGCTGTATTACGAGCATCCGCCTTTGAAAAACGTTCTACCCATGATGCTTTTAAAGCATTAAAAGCGTCTGGTGTTACAGCATTTGCTATTTATGATCGAACATTAGAAAAAGCTAATGATGCTGGTGAGATTCAATTGCTCAATGCACAAGACTTGAGTACTAATGTTCAACTCTATGGTGCTAACTATAAGGCAGGTGCTTTATACGTAGCTAGTGTACCCGGTAAAGAAGGATATTTTAAAGAAATTCGTGAAGACTTAGTACATCGCCTTGGTGCTGATAAAGTAGGTCTAGTGAATTCCTCTAGAGGTTTATTACTAGAATTAACTGGTGCTCCTTATGAGGCGTTGTCTACGATGAAATTGAGTATTTCTCGTTTACAAGCACAAGAAGTATCTAATCGTGGATTTAACGTTATCGTTCGCCCTACAAACTTTAAAAATGTAACACCAGAAGATACACGCTATGTATTTAGTCGTATTAATGATATCCCAAATGTAACGGGCATCGTATTTACGGGTAAAGAAATATTAGGGGCGCCTAAATATTTAGATGAAACATTAAAAGAATTAAACTCCCGTAATATTCCTTTGATTGGTATAGAAGCTGTTAACCAACTACAATATGATCCTCAAGCAGGATTTAATGAATTAGCCGCTATGAAGGAATATAGTGTAGGTCGTTTATATACCATCGCCAAAGATGAGTTAAAGAAAATTACTCCAGAGGAAGCGTCTCAACGCTACTATATCAGTGATATTGAGCGTAATATTCGCTTTAATTTATTCCCATTGTATGAAGACGGTCAAAATAATACTACATCTCTTCAAACAACAATTAATTACATTGCGGAATCTCGCGATAAATTAGCAGAAAAAGGTTTTGAATTTGGTCGTGGTGATGTATATCCTGCGTACAATCCGAATCCATTACTCGTCGTAGTGACTATGGTTGGCTCTATTGCCTTGTTTGTATTTGTTTTACAAATGCTCGTGGCTATGAGAACACATAAACAACTTGTATTGTTCTTTGCACTATCCTTAGCATCTATCGTTGTATATATCATTACAAGCGGTACTATGATTACTTTATTGTGGGCGTTATCGGCGGCCGTAATGGCACCAGTAGGGGCTATGATCATGGTTATGGATCATTGGAAGAGTATTGCATCAGATACTCCAGTAGGACCGTGGAGAGCTACAGGATATGCGTTGATGTACTTAGTTGGTGCAGCTCTGTTTGCGGCTGTGGGCGCTATGTTTATTGCCTCTATGCTAGGTAATACTCGATTCTTTATGGAATTTGCCATCTTTAGAGGTGTTAAATTAACATTTGTATTGCCAATTGTATTAGTAGCAATTGCGTATTTACAACGGTTTCCATTGTGGAAAGGTCGTATGTTAAATAGCAAAGAAGAAGCTATTAACTTTGTAAAAGAATTTCTTACGATGGATGTGCGTTTCTATGTATTCTTAGTGGTTGGTGCATTAGCAACCGTAGGCTATGTATTTGTGGGGCGTAGCGGTCATACTGCTGGCGTACCTGTACCAGCGGCAGAACTTATGCTTCGCCGTTTCTTGGAGAATACATTATATGCTCGTCCTCGTGAAAAAGAATTTATCATTGGTCATCCAGCATTTATGCTAGCAACCTTTGCATTCTTACGTAAATGGCCATTGGTGATTCACTTTATATTAACTATTGCTAGTGTCATTGGTATTGCTTCTATGGTAGAGACATTCTGTCATTTACGCACACCAGTGATGATGTCTATTATGCGTGGTGTAGATGGTTTGTGGATTGGTGCTATTCTTGGTGTCGTTGCTATCTTAGCAGCCCGCTTCTTAATCTATGTGGCACAATGGTACCAACAACGGGAGGTTAATCATGAGTAACATCGTGATTTCTGGGTATTATGGCTTTGGTAATGCCGGTGATGAGGCCATGCTTAATGCTATTGTTGATTCCATTCGCGATATTGAACCGACCGCTAATATTACTGTTATCTCTGGTAATCCTAGTGAGACCAGTAAAAAACATAATCTCCAAGCAGTAGGAACATTTGCGATGTTCCCTATTATGTCTGCGCTGATGAAAGCTGATTTACTCATCAGTGGGGGTGGTAGTTTATTACAAGATGCTACAAGTATTCGTAATACTTATTACTATCTCAGTATCATGAGTATGGCTAAGATGCTTGGAAAAAAGGTAATGCTCTATGCACAGGGTATTGGACCTTTGTACAATCACTCTACACGACGTGCGGTAGCGAAAGTATTAAAACATGTGGACTACATCACTGTGCGCGATGAAATATCTAAGGAAGAGTTACTTTCACTAGGCATTACCAATGTACCCATTCAAGTGACGGCAGATGCTGTATTGGCCATGCATGATCCTGATTTATCTATCGGGGAAAACATTTTATCCCAATATGCCATGGATTTAACGAAAAAACGCATCGGTATAGCCGTTCGTAGTTGGAAATCCGATACGGCCTATCGCAGTGAATTAGCTAAGGCTTTGACGAAGCTGAAAGAACGTGACAAGGTAGAGGCCATATTCATTCCTATGTCTCATCCTGAGGATACGGAGGAGGCGAAGGCTATATGTGCTTTGATGCCTCAAAGTGGCGTGGTATTAGAAGGGCCTTTTAATACCACCGAACTACTAGCACTGTCTGGTAGCATTGATGTGATGATTGGTATCCGTTTACATGCCCTTGTATTTAGTTCCCTTTTGAAAAAACCGGTCATAGGCATATCATATGACCCAAAAATTATCAGTTTTTTACAAATGATTGGCCAACAGGCTATAGGAACTATGGCAGAATTAAATGGAGAGGTATTGTATGAACGCATTCATGAATTACTGCAAGATACATCCTCCTATACAGTATCATTTAATCGTATTTCTGAATTAGAACAAATTTCTAAGACAAATGCATTCATTGCATTGTCATTGCTGGAAAAGTAATGTAAGAATTCTGTTATTACAGAAACATGTTGTTTCAGAAATCTGTTATTACATCTTTCTGTAAATGCAGAATGTGCCAAATTTAAGGATTTTCCCAATTTTATGGATTTACTCCAGAAAGAGAGGTCTCTATGACTACATTGACTCAAGAACAAAAACAATTAGTTCAAGAGAAAGCAAAACAAATTCGTGCTAGCATTGTGAAAGCTGTTACTGCGGCTAACTCTGGCCATCCAGGTGGCTCCTTGTCCATCGCTGATGTAATGTCCTTATTGTATTTCGTAGAAATGAATGTAAATCCTGAAAATCCATCTGATCCTAATCGAGATCGCTTTGTATTATCCAAAGGTCATGCGGCACCAGCATTGTATGCTACATTAGCGGAAAAAGGTTATTTCAGTAAAGATGAATTATTGAATTTACGTAAAATTGACCATATGTTACAAGGTCATCCAGATATGAAACATACACCTGGTGTTGATATGTCTACAGGTTCTCTGGGCCAAGGTATCAGCGCTGCCTGTGGTATGGCATTGGCTGGTAAAATTGATAATGCTGATTACCGAGTATATACAATTCTTGGTGATGGTGAATTAGAAGAAGGCCAAGTATGGGAAGCAGCCATGTTCGCTGGTCACTATAAATTGAACAATTTGACAGCCTTTGTAGATTTCAATGGTTTACAAATTGATGGTGATATTACAAAAGTATTGTCCCCATTGCCAATTCCTGAAAAATTCCAAGCTTTCACATGGAATGTGATTGAAGTGAATGGTCACGATATTGATGAATTGCACAACGCCATCGAAGCTGCTAAAGCAGTCACTGATGCACCAACATGTATCGTTATGCATACTGTAAAAGGTAAAGGCGTAGCGGATATGGAAGGCCAAGCAGGTTGGCATGGTAAAGCACCAAGTGCAGAACAAGGCGAACAATTTGTGAAAGAAATTTTGGAGGGTTAATCATGGGTAAAGCAACTCGAGAAGCATACGGTAACGCATTAGCAAAAGTAGGTCAACAAGATACTCAAATTATCGTATTAGATGCGGATTTATCTAAATCCACAAAAACAGATACATTTAAAGGCGCATGCCCTGAACGTTTCTTTAACGTTGGTATTGCTGAACAAAACTTGATTTCCGTAGGTGCAGGTTTAGCTGCGACGGGCAAGAAACCTTTCGTTTCGTCCTTTGCTATGTTTGCGTCTGGTCGTGCATTCGAACAAATTCGCAATGCCGTATGTTATCCAAAACTCAATGTAAAAGTATGTGCTACACATGCTGGTATTACTGTTGGTGAAGATGGTGCAACTCATCAAGCATTAGAAGATATTTCTTGCATGCGTACATTACCTAATATGACCGTTATCGTACCAGCTGATGAAAAAGAAACTGAATCCGTTATTGAATGGGCAGCACAATACAATGGTCCTGCGTATATTCGTTTAGGTCGTGCTGGAGTTGATGACGTGACACAAGATGGTTATGCATTTAAACCAGGTGTAGCAAATGTATTAAGCGAGGGTACAGATGTGACATTGATCGCTTGTGGTGCCTTGGTAGGTCCAGCTGTAGAAGCTGCTAAATTATTGGCGACTGACGGTATTTCCGCTGGTGTTATTAATATGGCATCCATTAAACCTATTGATGTAGATGCTATTGTGAAAGCAGCAAAAACGACAGGTGCTATTGTAACAGCTGAAGAACACAATATCATTGGTGGTCTTGGTGCAGCTGTAGCAGAAGTTGTAGTAGCTAATGCACCAGTACCGGTTGAATTTGTTGGGGTAAAAGATACATTTGGTGAATCTGGTACTCCAAAAGAACTGATGGTTAAATATGGTTTAACTGCCCAAGATATTGTAGCCGCCGCTAAAAAAGCAGTTGCTCGTAAATAGAAAAGGAAGTTTGTATGATTGAATTTAAAAACGTTAGTAAGGTTTATGAAAATGGCTCTATTGCACTAGATGACGTATCTTTATTTATCGATAAAGGTGAGTTTGTTGTGGTTGTTGGCCATAGTGGAGCCGGTAAATCTACGTTGTTTAAGTTGTTAACTCATGAAGTTGTGCCTGATTCAGGTTCCGTTCTAGTTAATGATGTAGATGTGACTCGTATTAAGACGAGTAAAATTCCTATGTTACGCCGTAAATTAGGTGTTGTATTTCAAGACTTTCGTTTATTACCTAATAAAACGGTATTTGAAAATATCGCCTTTGCATTGGAAGTAATTGAGGAAAAACCATCCGTAATTAAGGAAAAAGTAGAACATGTATTAGAACTCGTTGGTCTAGAGGATAAAGCTAATGACTTGCCAGAGGATTTGTCTGGTGGGGAACAACAACGTGTGGCAGTAGCTCGTGCTATCGTAAACCGTCCATTAGTACTCATTGCCGATGAGCCAACGGGTAATTTGGATCCCAATACAAGTAAAGATATTGTTGATTTGTTTAAACACATTAACAACTTTGGTACTACTGTGGTTATGGTTACTCATAATATGGACCTTGTAACGTATTTAAATAAACGTGTCATTCAATTAGAAGGTGGCCGTGTAAAAAGTGATAATTTGAGAGGTGCAGAATTTAATGAAGATTAGAACGTTTAGATACTTTTTTAAAGAAGCATTGAAATCTATGCGCCGCAATGGACTCATGACATTGGCCTCCATTTCAACAGTTGCATTGTCTTTGTTTATGCTTGGTGTATTTCTATGTGGTGTTGTGAACTTGAACAACATGGCAGAAAGTTTAGAAAATCAAGTAGAGTTAAGTGTTTACTTGAAGGATGATTTAACTACTGATCAAATTATGGCGGTAGGTAAAAAAGTTAAAGAGATTCCAAATGTTAAACGTATAGAGTTTATCAATAAAGAGCAAGCTATGACCGATTTTAAGGAACGTTTAGGTGACCAACAACAATTGGTAAGTTCTCTTAATGGTGTAAATCCATTACCAAATTCTTATGTGTTAACATTTGAAAACCCAGAAGATGTAAAGTCTACTGCTCGTTTGGTGACAACATTCCCAGGTGTAGAAAGCTCTCATTATGGTCAAGATGTTATTGAAGAGTTATTCAAAATCACTCAAATTATTCGTATTGGCGGCATCGTATTAATTGGTTTTTTAGCAGCTGCTACATTGTTTATCATTTCTAATACGATTCGTTTGACAGTATTTGCTCGTCGTAAAGAAATTGCCATTATGAAATACGTAGGTGCAACGAATAGCTTTATTCGTTGGCCATTTATGATTGAAGGTATGTTGTTAGGTTTTGTAGGTGCGATTATTGCTACTTTGTGTGTAGGAGAATTTTATCATTTTATTACTTTAGAAGTAGAGCAATCTTTAGCGTTCTTCCCATTAGTTAAAATGTTCCCATTCTTTTATACATTAGTCGGTGTGTTATTGGGTGGTGGCATCTTGGTAGGTGCTATCGGCAGTACAATCTCTCTTAAACAGTATATGAAAGTGTAGTAGATAGTGATGATACAGAATAAACAACTAGTTCGTTTGGTAGCTAGTATTGTCTGTGGTTCTATTATCTTGGGTACTCCATTATTCATATATGCGGAGGATGAAGATTTAACGAACCAATTGAATACTGTACAGCAACAAATGAATGAGCAATCTTCAAAGGCTACGGATGCAGAGGCAGTTATCGTCAGTGTATTTGAACAATTACGCCAAATCGATGCAGAGTTACAACAAGCTACAAATGAATTACAAGCTATTCAGCAGCAACGCATTGCTTTAGATAATGATATTGCTCAAAATGAAAAATTATTAGCAGAAGCACTTAAACGTTTAGAAGAACGTGAAAAAGTATTTTATAAACGTGTTCGTGATATTTATATCAATGGTCGTTTGAGCTATATTGATGTAGTAGTAGGGGCAAAGGATTTCAATGATTTTGCGAACCGCATGGAAATCTTAAAACGCATCGTAGATGCTGATGTTAATCTTATAAAAGAGATTATGCATGAGCGAGAAGAAATCGAAGCACGTAAAGCAAAATTAGAAGAAGATCGTGCTAAAGTAGTAGAACTTGAAAAAGCTGCACAAGCTAAACAAGTTGAAATTGAACAAAAACGTGCAGAACGAGCAGTAGTTCTTGAAAAAGCTCAAAGTGATAAAGCTACAGCGATGGCAGCTATCCAAGAGTTACAAGCTGCATCTGCTCAAATTTCAGATATGTTAAAACAACGTCAAGCAGAACGTGCTGCCGCAGCAGCGGCAGAGGCGGCTGCTGCGGCAGCAGCTGGTCAAGCACCACCGCCATCCTCGTATACACAGGGTACGGGGGTATTGGGATGGCCAGCTAATGGTGAAATTACATCGCCTTATGGCTATCGTACACATCCTATCTTTGGCACTACTATTTATCATAGTGGTATTGATATTGGCGTTGATTATGGTACACCAGTTCATTCTGCTGATAGTGGAACAGTTGTTTATGCTGGTTGGATGAGTGGTTACGGTAATACTGTCGTTGTAGACCATGGTAATGGTATTTCTACATTGTATGGTCATAATGAAGATGTTGCAGTATCTGAAGGTCAAAGTGTTGGTAAAGGCTCTGTTATTGCTTATGCTGGTAGTACCGGCAATAGTACTGGTCCTCATGTTCACTTTGAAGTTCGTGTGAATGGTGATCCAACAGATCCAATGGGATATTTATAATATGAACAAACAAATTCTATGGAGTGTTAGTAAATCCATTTTGAAAATACTAGGTTCAGGCATCCTTGTGATGTGGCTAGTATTTTGGTATCTTTCAGGTACATTTTGGGGATTTCCTCGTTATATGTTTACCTATTATGTGTCTAGCCAAGTATTCATGACACCTGTAGCAAAGCAAACCTTGTTTGAAGGTTCGCTAAAAGGTATGGTGTCATCTCTTGGTGAACCACATAGTCAATATTTAGATGCAGAAGACTATACGAGTATTATGGAGCAAACATCAGCTACTTATAGTGGGGTTGGTATGGTACTTGGTATGGGAACGGATGGTCTTGAAGCCGTTAGCGCTATTGAAGATCAACCAGCTGCAAGAGCAGGTATTGAAAGTGGTGACCGTATCATTAAGATTAATGATGTTGATACGAGTACATTGACCATTGAAGAAGCCTCTAAACGAGTTCGTGGGGAAGCTGGTACGGATGTAACACTTGTAATAAAACGGGGCAATGAAGAAAAAACTTTCACCATTACTCGTGAAAAGATTACATTACCAACTGTAAAATCAAAAATGTTAACACCAGATGTGGGATATATTCGCATTAGCCAATTTGCAGAGAATACGGGTAATGATTTTGGCCTACAATACCAAGACCTAAAAAAACAAGGCATGAAGAAGTTAATTATCGACCTTCGTGATAATCCTGGTGGATTATTAACGACAGCACAAGAAATTTCTGATTTTATATTGCCGAAAGGTACATTAGTTACGGTACAAGATCGTTCTGGTAAAGTGGCTGAATATGATTCGGCAGGAATAGAAAATCCTATTCCATTAGTGATACTCATCAACAAAGGTTCAGCTAGCGCCTCTGAAATTATTGCAGGTGCTGTACAAGATCGTAAGGCTGGTACTATTGTGGGTACTAATAGTTATGGTAAAGGTACTGTACAAACGATTTTACCTGATTTTGGTAATGAAGCTATTAAGATTACTATAGCTAAATATCATACGCCGAATGATCGTGTTATTGACGGCATTGGTATTAAACCAGATGTAGAAATTGCTCTACCAGATGGTACAAGAACAAAAGGCACATTAGAGGACGTACAAGTCCAAAAGGCCTTTGATATTCTGAATCAAGAATAACAGATAATTTAAATCAAGAATAAAAGATAAGTTAAACCGATAGTGAAAGACGTCCCTTGGTAATAACCATAGGCCCTCTTTGATTATCAGAAAAGGACGGATATATGTTTATAGATCGCGCTCGAGTTTTCGTATCAGCCGGTGATGGTGGCGATGGAATGAGTAGTTTCCGCCGTGAAAAATATGTTCCTAATGGGGGACCTAGCGGTGGTGATGGCGGTAAAGGGGCCGACGTCATTTTAAAAGCAGATAAAAATATCAACACCTTAGTTGATTTCAGATACAAACGTCAATTTAAAGCACCAGCAGGCGAAAATGGCCAAAGTGGTAATAAATATGGCCGTGGTGCTGAACCAATGATTATTCCAGTTCCATTGGGAACCGTTGTAAAAGAAGAAGCAACTGGGAAAGTATTTTGTGATTTAACGCAGGATGGTCAAACTTTCACCATTGCTAAAGGTGGCCGTGGTGGTCGTGGTAATGCCCATTTCCACAGCAGTGCTAACCGGGCCCCTACATTTGCTGAAAAAGGCGAACCCGGTGAAGAACATTGGTTACAATTAGAGTTAAAAGTATTGGCTGACGTTGGTTTGTTGGGTTACCCAAGTGTAGGTAAATCTAGTATTCTTCGTAAAGTGTCTGCTGCACAACCAGAAGTAGCAGCCTACCATTTTACAACATTAACACCCGTGTTGGGCGTAGTATCCCTACCAGGTGAACGTAGCTTTGTCATGGCGGATATTCCTGGATTGATTGAAGGCGCTAGTGAAGGTGTTGGCTTGGGTCATAATTTCTTGCGTCATGTGGAACGTACGAATATTCTTATCCATGTACTAGATGTATCTGGTATGGAGGGGCGCGACCCTAAAGAAGATTTTGATGCTATTAATGAAGAGTTAAAAAAATACTCTGAAAAATTAAGCCGTAAAATGCAAGTGGTAGCATTAAATAAAATAGATTTGGTTCAAGATGAAGAAACGATTCCAAATGTACGCAAATATTTTGAAGATAAAGGTTACGAAGTATATTGCATTAATGCCCTCAGTGGTGAAGGTCTTCCAGAATTAATGGAACGGGCTTACTACTGGGTTGAAAATTATGAACCAGATCCAGAGTCTACTGATGATACTGTTATGTATGAAGCAAAACCAGATGTAGAATTTGTTATCACTCGTGGTGATGATGCAGCATTCTACATTAAGGGCGATCGTATTGAGCGTTTAGTAGCGATGACAAATTTGGATGACGATCAATCCTTACGTCGTTTCCAACAAATTTGGCGTTACATGGAATTAGATAAAAAATTACGAGAAAAAGGATGTAAAGATGGCGATGAAGTGGTAATCGGTGATCAAACATTTACATTCCAAGATTAGGAGATAGAATGACAGGAAAACAAAAACGATATTTACGCTCTTTGGCAGCTACGATGGATCCAGTTGTACAAATTGGTAAAAATGGTTTAGAAAATAGTGTTATCGATAGTGCACGGGCAGCATTGATGGCACGGGAATTGATTAAAGTTAAAATGCTGAACAATAGTCCAGAAGACAAAGATGTATTTCAAACATTAGCAAATATGCTAGGAGCAGAACTCGTTCAAGTCATTGGTTTTAATGGCGTATTGTATAAAGCTAAAAAAGAACCGAAAATTATTTTACCAAAATAATTTTATCTATTGTATGAATGGTAGGTACTAATCCATAGCATACTAATTAACTGGTATTTCCACGTGAGGAATGCGATATGAGAGCAGAGATTCAACAGGCAAAACGAATTGTCATAAAAGTAGGAAGTAGTACATTGTGCTATGAAAAAGGTCATTTGAATTTAGAACGCATCGAAAAAATTGTTCGTCAAATCTCTGATTTGGCAAACCAAGGCAAGGAGATGATTCTTGTCTCCTCTGGTGCTGTAGGGGCTGGTCTGGCTCCGTTAGGATTTAAAGAGCGCCCTCGTGATATTGTGCTTAGACAAGCCTCTGCAGCGGTTGGACAAGGTGTATTGTTACATATGTATGAGCGGATGTTCCGTGAATATGGCCACACTGTAGGTCAAATATTGCTAACCCGTGCAGATAGTACGTCTCGTCATAGTTATTTGAATTTACGTAATACCTTAAATGCGTTATTGCGCTTAGGTGTTATTCCTATCATCAATGAAAATGATGTCGTAGCTATCGAGGAGTTTAAAATTGGTGATAATGATACATTATCTGCTAATGTGGCGGGTATTATTGAAGCTGACTTATTGTTGATTTTGTCTGATATTGATGGCTTGTATACGTCCAATCCGTCTACCAATCCAGAGGCTACTTTAATTGATGAAGTGCTTCAAATTACTGATGAAACCTATGCTATTGCTGGTGGTGCTGGCTCATCCATTGGTACTGGTGGCATGTATACGAAAATCAAAGCTGCTCATATTGCTACTAACTCTGGTGTTCATATGGTTATAGCTTCTGGTGAAAAAGATGATTCTATACGCCTTGTTGCTAAAGGTGGAGTGGTAGGAACTCACTTTAAACCACTGGAAAACGCTCATAATCAAAAGAAACATTGGGTGGCATTTGGCAAACGTTTACAAGGGGAAATTCATGTGGACGATGGTTGTGCTAAGGCCATTTTGGATAAAGGCTCTAGTATTTTACCAGCTGGTGTTATTTCTGTAGTTGGAGAATTTGAACCAGGTGAAACCTGTAGCATTCTTCATGGCAACAAGGAGATTGCACGTGGTATGGTGAATTATAGTTCCCATGATATTGACCTAATCAAAGGTCATAAAACTGCGGAAATTGCCAACTTATTAGGTATTGATGCAGCGAGTATTAATGCTACCTATGATGAGGTTATTCATCGTGATAATCTTGTTATTTTACGATAATTGAGGTGTATCTATGAATCAATATGCTGACATATTTCAACATATGGGTGAAAGAGCAAAACTTGCCTCTCAAGAACTCATCCAATTAACAGAAGAGCAAAAAAATAAAATCTTATTGGCTATTGCCGCTCGATTAGAAGAACACACAGAAGAAATTCTAGCAGTTAACGAGTTAGATATGAAAGATGCAGTGATCAATCAAATTCCTACGATTATGTTAGATCGCTTGAAATTGACAACAGAACGCATTCAACAAATTGCAGAAGGCGTTCGTCAAGTTGTTGATTTAGAGGATCCTGTAGGTTGCGTCCTTGATGTGATCGAGCGCCCTAATGGTTTACACATTGAAAAACGATGTGTACCATTAGGTGTCATTGCTATAATTTTCGAAGCTCGTCCAAATGTAACTGTAGATGCATCGGTACTTTGTTTCAAAACAGGTAATGCAACCATACTTCGTGGTGGTAAAGAAGCATTCCGTACAAACCAATGTGTGGTGAAGGTCATTCGTGATGCTATTGCTGAGAATGGTGTTAATCCTGATGCTATTCAACTCGTTGAGGTGTTAGATCGTGAGGCGGTAGGGACTTTATTATCCCTACGAGACTATATCGATGTAGTCATTCCTCGTGGCGGTGCTGGATTAATTCAACGTGTTGTCCAAGATAGTGCTATCCCGGTTATTGAAACTGGTAGTGGTATATGCCATACCTTTGTAGATGAAACAGCAGACCTGTCAATGGCTCTTGAGATTTCGATTAATGCGAAGGTACAACGTCCTTCAGTATGTAATTCCATGGAAACATTGTTAGTACATCAAGCGGTAGCAGACCAATTTTTACCAATGTTAGAGCAAGCTATGCAGGCGCGAAATGTACGTATTCATGGAGATGAAACGATTCAACACCGCGTGGCGCAAGTGATTCCTTTAATAGAGGATTCTTATGCTACAGAATATAATGATTTAGATTTAAATGTACGTATTGTAGATTCTTTGGAAACTGCTATTCAACACATTAATCAATATTCCACACATCATTCTGAATGTATCGTCACTAGCGATGATCAAGCGGCTGCAGAATTCTTAAATCGTATCGATGCGGCTACAGTCTATTGGAATGCATCTACACGATTTACAGATGGTTTTGAATTTGGCTTTGGTGCTGAAATTGGTATTAGTACACAGAAGTTACATGCTCGTGGACCTATGGGGCTACCAGCGTTAACATCCATTAAATATGTTGTAACTGGTACTGGCCAAGTTCGAGGATAATACATTGGTTCGATTGCGACAAATGGTACGCGGGTATTATCAATACGTACAAACTCCTAAAGGACGTTATGAATGGATATCTTATGGACAAGCCATATTGTTATTTTTATGTATCGTGGGCCTTTGTATGGCCGTGATGCACTATATCATAGATTAACTTTGGTGTAAGTAGAGGCTATCTTGTTCTTAGAGCTATAACTTGATTCAAACAGGGAATATACGGTGATAGGCTATATAAGCCTAGTAGTATTTCTGAGATTGTGTGGTGATTCTCTTGGAAACGACAACTAAAAAAAGACGAATTGGCATTATTGGTGGTACATTTAATCCTATTCATTTAGGGCATTTAATGATCGCAGAGGTTGCTTATGAGGAATTTGAATTAGAGCAGGTTATCTTTGTGCCTACTCATATTTCACCACATAAATTTCATGATGTTATTAGTGCTTATCATAGATATGCTATGACGGCTGCCGCGGTGGAGGATAATCCTCATTTCACTATTTCTGATGTGGAAATTAAACGAGATGGTTATTCTTATACAATTGATACCATACGATATTTTCAAGAGCAGATGGGACCTGATGTAGAGTTTTATTTCATTGCTGGCACAGATACGATTGAATTACTACCATCGTGGCATTATATTGATGAATTATTACAATTATGTCATTTTATTGGTGCCATGCGACCAGATGCAAAAGAAATGGTGGACTCAGTACTAGAATTTTTTGGTGAGAAAGCAATTGGTCGTATTCACCTCCTACAGGTACCGGAGATGAAATTATCTGCTACGTATTTACGGGAACGGTTGCGTGCTGGTAAAACAGTACGTTATATGTTGCCAAAATGTGTAGTAGACTATATTACCAATAATAATATTTATACAGATGTAGATAGTACTAGCGTTCTACATACTGAACATACTAATTAAATACGAAATGAAGAGGACGTACAGTGACAATTGAAGAAATGAAGGCTCAGTTGAGCCAGCATTTATCAAAAAAACGATTTATTCATACATTAGGCGTTGTTGACGCAGCTGTGGAACTAGCTGAACAATATGGCGCTGATATAGAAAAAGCTAAATTAGCTGCGTTATTACATGATTCTGCCAAAGAATACAAGCTAAAAGACATGCAAGCCGTAGTCGAATCAAAAGGTTTGGCTGTTGATTCAATGATGCGTAATAGCGGCGCTTTACTTCATGGTTTAGCAGGTATGATTGTAGCTGAACAAGACTATGGTGTTATAGATCCAGAAGTATTAGAAGCCATCCGTGTTCATACAACGGGAAAACCCCATATGTCTAAGCTGGATAAAATTGTATTCCTAGCGGATTACATTGAGGTAAACCGTGATTTCCCTGGTGTTGAAGCTTTACGAGACCTTGCAAAAGAAAATTTGAATCAAGCTGTGTTATTAGGCTATGATAATACAATCCAGTTTTTACTTGATTCAAAGGCTACGATTTATACATTGACCATAGAAGGTCGTAATGCATTAATTGAAGAAATACAAGCAAATAGTAGGGAGAAATAGTATGGCGCAAGATGAAAATAAATCCGCCTTGCGAAAACGACGAAAGAAGCGCACAAAACAATCTGGTGTTAAATGGGGCCGTTTGATTTTTGTCATTCTTTTGTTAATCGCTGTTGTAGGTGGTCTTGTTTATGGGGTATCACAAGCCGTTTCGTATGTACAAACTAGTTTAAGTTCCTCAAGCACATCAGCGGATACTAGTGCTACGATGAGTGATGAAAATCAACCAAGAACTACAGTACCCACTGTGTCTGTAGAACAGCAAGCGGTAGATAAACCAATTTATGTTCTTGTTGTTGGCAAGGATACTAATAATCCGGCCCAATCCGATTCATTGTTCCTCATGGCCATTAATGAAGAACAGAAAACCATGGACATCATTGGTATTCCTAGCAATAGTAAAATTGAAAGCCGAAACCAAAAATCGGTAGATATGTTAAATACTATGTATAGCCAAGGTGGTATCGAATTAACGAAGGCAGTGGTAGAGGATATATTCCGTATCTCTATTCCATACTACATTGTAGTGGATGAAGCAGCTTTCAAAAAAACAAATGATGTGTATGGTAATCGCGATATGTATGTGGAACAGAATATGTCCCATGTAGACAGTGCTACTGGGAAGGAAGATATCAGTCTTCGTCGGGGATTCCAAACATTAAATAGTGAAAACGCTCTAGGATATTTACGATATTCCGATGATAATAATGACACATTTACACGTGTACAACGACAAGAACGTTTCTTGAAACTCTTATTGGATCAATCTTTGAGTTCTTTCACAGTGACAAATTCCTATCATATTTGGCGTGTATGGGATGAATATGAAAGTAATATTTCTACCTATGATGCTATCAGCTTGATGATGAAAATCGGCCGTATGGCACAGGAAAATATTCATTTCTACATTTTGCCTGGTGAAAAAGAATCCATTGATGGAAAAATATACTGGAATATTAATCCAACGGAATCTCAACGATTAGTGGGCATTATGATGGGGGATTTACCAGCCGATGATGCGAATGGTAACCTCACTAAAACACCAACGGTAAGTGAATCAACTACAAGTACCGTAAAATCGGAAGATAGTAAATCTGAAGAAAGAACAACCTCCACAAGTACACCTAAAGAACCTGGTGAGACTGAATCGGATACAACGAGTAATACACCATCAAAATCTAATAGTACAAAAGAATAATTAAGGAGATATAATGAAAAAAAAGGAAGATATTAAAAACACAGCATTAGCATTGGCACAAGCAGCATTCGAGAAAAAAGCTCATGATATTACGATTTTAGACCTAGAAGGCATTTCTATGTTAGGTGACTATTTCCTAATCGTCAGCGGTAATAATGTAAAGCAATCACAAAGTATTGCTGATGAAATCGAAGATGTGGCAGCTAAAGAAGGCGTAACAGTACTTCACCGCGAAGGCTACCGTGAAGGCGAATGGATTTTGCTTGATTTTGGCGATATCATTTGTCATATTTTTGGCGGCGATGAACCACGTGAATTCTATGGTCTTGAACAATTATGGAATGATGCAGTTCAAGTAGAATTTGAGGGAGTATAATATGGCTAGCGAATTAATGGAGAATACCATTGCCACTCTAAAGGTGTTGCGTAAAAGTGAACAAGGCGCCTTTTTAGATGGTCAAACTGGTAATACCTCTGATGATATTTTGCTTCATAATGATCAACAAACTGACAAGGTCGCTATTGGTGATGAAGTAGAGGTATTCCTCTACAAAGACCCCAAAGGTCGTTTAACTGCTAGTATGCGCTTACCGGCTATGAAAATTGGTCAAATTGGATATACAGAAGTCATTAATACAACGAATTTCGGTTGTTTTGTTGAGGTCGGTACTGAACGTGGTATCTTTATGCCTCATGCGGAAATGCGTGGCCGTCCACAAGTGGGCGAAAAGGTTTGGGTTCGTTTGTATACGGATAAATCACGTCGTTTAGCGGTATCTATGGACGTAGATGACGAAATGCGTCGTGCTTCAAAACCTGCTGTAGAGGCAACGATTGGCCAAATGGTACAAGGCGCAGTTTATAACCTCACCGGTGATGGTGCGTTCTTGATTACCCCTGAACGTTGGATTGCCTTTATGCACCGTAGTGAAATGACACATACTGTGAAAGTCGGTGAAATGGTATCCGCACGTATTACGTTTAAACGTGATGATGGACGTGTCAACGTATCTATGCGTCCAATTAAGGAAAAGGCATTGCTATCTGATGGCGATGTTATTATGAATTATTTGGAAGAGAGAAATGGTAAGATTCCATTCAGCGATAGTTCCTCTGCCATGCTCATTAAGGATAAATTTAATATCTCTAAAGCTGCTTTTAAAAGAGCCTTGGGTCATTTAATGAAGGAACGGAAAATTGTTCAAGAAGATGGTTGGACACTGCTCACAGATGACGGTCGTAAATTTTTAGACACCAAGCGTGCAGAAGCTGAAAAATTAGCTTTAGAGCAGACAGAAACTAATTTACAACGGGAGCAAAATTCTGCTGATAAAACTGGTGCTGATCAAAGTAATATTAAATCTGGAGAGGACACCGATAATAAGGATTAAATTATGAAAATCATAGTCGTAGGTGCAGGGAAAGTTGGATATTCCCTTGCTCAAAGATTAGTACAAGATGAACATGATGTATTTATTGTTGATAAATTTGCAGAACGAATTGACAATTTAAAAAGTAGTCTCGATGTAAATCTAGTACATGGCAATGGTAGTGATTTAAAATTACTTCAAGAAATTGGTGTGGAAGATGTAGGGATGTTTATTTCTGTTACTGACTCGGATGAGGTTAATATTTTGTCTTGTTCAGTAGCAAAAATATTAGGTATTCCTAAAACTATTGCTCGTGTTCGGGATAATACTATGGTTGAAAATATGGATGAACACCTACGAGATCGTTTAGGTGTTGATTTATTTATCAATCCAGAAATGGTCACGGCTCAAGAATTGCTGCAAATACTTGAAACACCAGGTGCTATTGATGTAGAGGAATTTGGCCAAGGTACTGTACGATTGATGGAATTTAAGGTACATGATGAAATTTCAATTTTACATCAACCACTTAAAGAAATCAGATTTCCAGAAGGCGTATTACTAGTGGGTATTTTGCGGGCTGGGGAAATGATTATTCCTCATGGTGACAGCTATCTAGAATTCAATGATAATGTATTCTTCCTAGGATTAAAAGAAAGTGTAGAAGAGGTGGAACGAACTTGGTTCCATAATAATTATACATACAATAAACGCGCTACTGTTGTAGGGGCCGGTCTAATTGGTAGAAACTTATCTATATTATTAGAGCAAGCTGGCTTTTCTGTAAAAGTCATTGAAAAAGATTATGAGCGTTGTGAGTTATTGGCATCACAGCTAGATAAAGCCCTGGTTATTAATGGGGATGCAACGAATTTAGAACTCCTTGAGGCCGAAGAAGTCGGTGATAGTGATGTTATTATTTGCCTTACGGATGATGATAAGCTTAACTTGCTAGTAGCTCTTGTTGGTAAACATATGGGGATTCCTAAAACAGTTGTTCGTGTAGGTCGACCTGAATATATTATGCTTATGGAACAAGTGGGAATTGATGTCGTTTTTTCCCCAAGATTATTGACATCTGGTGAAATTCTCCGTTTTGTTCGCCGTGGTGAGGGGCTCGTAAGTATTTCTACTTTTGAAGGTGGTAAAGCAGAATCCATTGAATTAGAAATTACTGGATCTTCCCCTATTGTAGGAAAACAATTGAAGGATATCCGCCTTCCAGGAAAAGCTCTTGTAGGGGTCATTTTGCGCAATGGCGAGCCTATTGTACCGACTGGGATTACTGAGGTTTTAGAAAGCGACCATATCATTATGTTTACATTGCCAGATAATGTAAATAAATTACTTAAATATTTGCAGTAATACTGCTGTAGGAGCCATATGCGTATCCAAATTGTTATGAGACTCGTAGGGCAACTATTATTTATCTTTAGTGCCTTTACTCTAATTCCATTTGTATATGGATTAATCAATCAAAATTTATATTTTTCATTTCTCTATACGAGTTTACTAGCCCTAGTATTAGCTGGATGGTTATATAGAAATGGAATCAAGAGCCAAAACTTTAGTTTAAGGGATGGCTTTCTTGTGGTGTCTATGATTTGGATTTTGACATCAATACTGGGCTCTTTACCATTTATTTTCTCTGGTATTTTAACGAATCCTTTAAGTGCTTTATTTGAATCTACATCGGGTATTACTGCTACAGGTGCATCTATTATTGCCGACGTTGACACTATTCCAAAAGCCTTTATTTTATGGCGTGGTGTATTGCACTGGATTGGAGGGATGGGGATTATCGTTTTGATTCTATCTTTCCTTAAAAACTTAGGGGCCGATGCGGCTCATTTCTTTAATGCCGAAGCCTCTGTGCCAAAGCCTGGTGTGGTAATGCCTAGAATCAGATCTATGGCATCAAAATTATGGCGATTATACTTGGTGTTTACTGTGGCTTGTTTTTTGATGTTGTGGGCTGGTGGAATTGAACCTTTTATTGCATTAAATTATGCATTTTCAATTATTGCTACCGGTGGACTTGCGCCAACTACAGCAGGTGGATTTGATTATAGTGCTAGTAATTATATTACAGGAGTATTCGTATTCTTTATGATTCTGGCGGGGGGCAATTTTTCAGTTTATTATAACGCACTTCATAAAGGCATTAAATCCATATTTTTGGATTTTGAGACACGCATGTATTTACTTGTTTTAGCTATTGGTGTGATATCAGTATTTCTATTTTTATGGTATTTCTCCCCTACTAAAAGCCTAGTTACATTGTTTAGAGAAGCTACATTTATGTTAGTGTCTTTACAAACAGGTAGCGGTTTTGCTATAGCAGATTATAATTTATGGCCTGCAGCATCTCAAATTATTTTATTTGTGTATAGTTTCTTTGGAGGCTGTAGTGGTTCTACTACAGGGGGCCTTAAAATTATTCGAATTATCATATTAATGAAGAGTAGTATTATGCATTTGCGCAAGTCTATTCACCCTGATATGGTTCAACTAGTGCGTGTAAATGGTAAGCCTATGCCTGATAAATGGATTCAAATGACACAACAATTTTTCTTTTTGTTTGTGGCTATTTATATACTATCTGTAATTGGTATGGCTTGTACTGGTATGGAAACCAGTGATGCACTTCAAATTGTAACGGCCTTTCTCGCTAATGTAGGGATTGCCTTTGGTAATTTTGGTCCCACAAGTTCTTTTGCAGATCTCCATGATTTTGCAAAATTAGTGGCTATATTTGATATGCTATTAGGACGTTTAGAGTTATTTACTATACTTGTTATGTTTCATCCTCAATTTTGGGAAGGCTATTTTATAAAATCATCTAAACCAAAACAGTATCAAGTGATATGGAATCAAGGTCGTAAACGAAGGTGATAGAGTTGACTATTTTAAAGCGCCCCTTAGGACTATATAAGGCGAACTGTTATATATTAATTAAAGATAATCAATCTATCATTATCGATCCAGGCTTTCACAGTCAACATATTATCGAAATGGTGAAAGATACGACACCGTTGGCAGTGCTGTTAACACATGGTCATTGTGATCATGTAACAGCACTCGATGATGTTTGCCAATATTTTAATATACCAGCCTATTTACATCCTAATGATCAAGAATTATTACAGTTGATTAGACGTCGTCCAAGTGTATACAAAAAAAAAATGTATACTGAGTGTGAAGATTTAATAGAAGGACAACTACAAGTGGGGCCCTTTGATTTACAAGTTCATCATACACCAGGGCACAGCACGGGATCGGTATGTATTCAGTGGGAAAATCATTTATTTACAGGAGATACTGTTTTTAAGCAAATGGTAGGAACAATAGATACCTATACAGGGAATGCAGCGGAAATGAAAGCGAGTATAGAAAGAATCATAACCTTTTCTGATGCATTATACATTCATCCTGGGCATCAAGAAGATACGACGATTAAAGATGAACGCCCTTATTTGTTAGAATATATAGCTTCACATCAAATGTGAGAGTAGGGGGTCTAAATTTTGTAAAATTTATCTATTTATACGCTTGACAATATGTGTGAAAAACTATATACTAACAAAGTACTCTAAATACGGCCCCGTGGTGTAGCGGTTAACATGTCGCCCTGTCACGGCGAAGATCGTCAGTTCAAATCTGATCGGGGTCGCCATTTATGTATGCCTCGGTAGCTCAGTCGGTAGAGCAACGGACTGAAAATCCGTGTGTCGACAGTTCGATTCTGTCCTGAGGCACCATGTACATGCGGGAATAGCTCAGCGGTAGAGCACCGCCTTGCCAAGGCGGGGGTCGCGAGTTCGAATCTCGTTTCCCGCTCCATTATTCCACTATGGCGGCATAGCCAAGCGGTAAGGCAGAGGTCTGCAAAACCTTTATTCCCCAGTTCGATTCTGGGTGCCGCCTCCATAATTACATACTAACGTTACCCATGCCGGGGTGGCGGAACAGGCAGACGCAACGGACTTAAAATCCGTCGGTTAGAAATAACCGTACCGGTTCGATTCCGGTCCTCGGCACCATTTAGACTAACTTCGGTTAGTCTATTTTTTTATATCTAATAGAGGTTATATATACTTAGATTAGCTTTATACTAGCCCGTTAAATGATGAAATTATGGGATATGTATTTGTAAGTATAGAGCAAGTATATGTACTATCGTAGATTATTTAATAAGGATATACCTATGAGCGATCAAGAAAAGAATTATATATTAGTTAGTGCTTGTTTATTAGGTGACAATTGTAAATATAATGGTGGAAATAATTATGTAGAGCATATTGAGCGTCTTAAAGAGCGCTATACAATTATTCCATGTTGCCCTGAGGTATTAGGTGGATTGACAACGCCTAGGGCTCCTGCAGAACGAATACAGGAATATGTAAGATGTGCATCGGGAGAAGATGTGACAAAAGAATTTCACCGAGGTGCACTTATGGCGTTAGCATTAGTAGAAAAATATCATTGTAGATATGCTGTACTAAAATCTAGAAGCCCTAGCTGTGGTAAAGGTCAAATTTATGATGGCACATTCTCCAAACGATTAGTTGATGGTAATGGTGTTACTACAGAATTATTACTTAAACATGGTATTCAAGTTTATACAGAACATGATATAGAAAATAATATATTATAAGAGCTAGCTATTTGCTTTATAGTTTGGGGTATGGGTGAAAGATATGGGCTGAAAGCTTATCTTATAAATGAATGTTAATAAGTAATAGGTAGAAATAGAAAACCCTGAAGTAATGAAAAACTCATTATCTCGGGGTTTTGGCATGTATTTAATTGAGTTTTACTTCATATACAATGGATCATTTGCAAGCGGTTGTTCGCCTAGTAGTGTAGTTAAATTATGAAGATTAAAGCGATACTTTGGATTCGAGAAATCTCGGGTCGCATCATAATGATTACTAGGGGCTTGCATGATACCAGTAAGCGTATCATACAATAAATCATTTGTGAAATATTGGTTTCTATTTTCGGCTAAGGTTCTTGCTGTTGTGGGGAAAGCTTGGCGATAGTCAGGAGACAGATACATCCAGAATGGAATACGAGCCATCGTGAAATCGAATGTATCTGGATTATGAGATTTATCTAAGCTTTCACCATGATCTGAGAAGTATACCATCGCTTGAAGGTGTAAATTATCTTTGGCGTAGGTATAAATGTTTTGTAAGAGCCAATCTGTGTAGAGTTGACTATTAGCATAGGCTTCCATACCATCGGGGGAAGGTCCTTTTTTCCATTTGCTAAATTCATGTGGATATCGGTCATTATAGTAAATATGACTGCCCATAATATGAATGACGATAAAGTTATTTTTAGTAGGATCCACTTCTTTCAAAAGAGGAAGTAGATATTCATCATAACGATCAGAGAAGCTATAGGACTCATGAGCCCATTTGGTTTTGTCTGATGTTTTAGCCATTAAAGAAATGGCTGTATCGTATTCACCAAACACACCTTGGTTACTAAACCATGTTGTGTTATAGCCTGCTTTTTTAGCGATGTCCATAATGTTTGCAGAATCTAAAAATGGACGATCGTCATATTGGTTACGTTCTGACAGGGCGCGTTCTAATGTTGGTACAGTTTGTACATATGAGGAATAGGCATGATTAAAGAAGTAAAAATTATCTCTATCTTGTGATACTTGACTTTGCCATGGTGTATCATCATAGGCAAAATCAGGATTATAGACCTTCATATAATCACGAGAGGCAGATTCGCCAATGACTAGGATGATGGTACCGGGTGTTTCCTTTGCTGCTGTATTTGGGGAATCTAAATTAAATGAATCATATACCTTATGATGGTGGTCGTTGTATTGTTGCATTTGTTTTACATAGTCAACAGCAGCGTACCAGTTAGCCATAATACAAGTAACAGGAAATAAGAAGAATGGTACATAAATTAGAAAGGCCACTAGTGCGGACACAAGCACGCCAAGACGAAGTGGACGTGTAGAGTTGAGTTCTACTACACGACTCATACCACAATGACACCAGTAGAGGAAATAGGTCCAAACTATGAGTCCTATACCGACGGCGATAAGTCCAGGATATCCAGCTGTACTTTTTAGAAAACCGAAGGCTTCCTCAGGATTTGTCATATACAAAGCTAATAAGCTGGCAGGTGTCAAACAATGCCAAGTGGCAATATAATAGCCAATTTGAATAAATGGAATTAAGCTCAGTAACATACTGATGATGGAAAAAATAAAACTAATACTTTTGGTCCATTTTTGAGGGAAGGTTGCGAGAAAATGAAGTCCAGAACAGCCCATGAATATGAGTAAGCCAAATAAAAAATCATTAGCGAATTCATAAAAATAGAGTGGTTTAATATAGGACCAATGGAATAGTAGTGGGAATGTGAGCATCCATAAGATACCTACAAGTCCATGACCAATGAATGGTCTGTGGAAAACGGTGGAGCCCATAAAATATTGGAATAAGAATAAACCAACACTGGTAGGAACCGCTAAAATTGTAATGTCTTCAACATCGAGCCCTAATGTAATAGGTGTATAGATGAGGGTAAGAACAATATACGTTATGATACCGATAATGCCATATCTAAATATGGGGTTATGGTATATCTGTTTGAGTCCGTTAAGCATGGTATAAGCCTTTCGCGACATAGTATAAATTTGTAATGAAAAATAAATAAAATTGCTTATTATAAGATATCAGAACTAAGTAAAAAATACAATACATTGAGGAGGACACATTACGTGAAATAGACTAGAGTTTTCTAGTAAAGTAGCTTATAATTAAATGGTTATAGAGGTTAATATATTCTGCTACTAAAAAAGGAACTATATGGAGGACTATAGCTATAAATTTTCAGTCTTTGAAGGACCGTTAGATTTATTATTACATTTAATAGAAAACCACAAAATTGAAATTTATGATATTCCTATTGTAGAAATAACAAGCCAATATATGGAGTATTTAGACAGTTGGAATCATTTTGACATTCATTATAGTAGTGAATTTCTTGTAATGGCCTCCACATTGTTGCAAATTAAATCGCGTATGTTATTGCCAAAGGCCTCACCAGTTACAGAGGATGAGGAAGATCCTCGTGATGAATTAGTAGCTAAACTTGTTGAATTTAAGAAAATCAAAGAGTTTACAGAACTAATTTATGAAAAGACTTCCTTAGATACAACATTATTTTCCAGACCAGAGGAAACTAGCGTTCTTGGTTTAGATCGATATTATGAGCTTGATATTTCTCATTTATACCAAGTATTCGCTAACACATTTAAACGTGTATTAGAAGAACAAGAAACACCGATAACACAGGTTAAGGTAGAGAAAGATCCGTATAGTCTTGAGGATATGATGATTCATTTATTTAGCCGTGCTCGGCGTGGTGAGAGCATGTTCTTTAGTCAACTATTAATGGAAATTGGCGACAAGAGTGGAATGGTAACTGTTTTTATGGCTGTATTAGAATTATTGAAACAACAAACTTTATTTATAACAGATATAGATGATGATATTATCTTGTCAGCACAAGTAGATGAACCATTACAGGAGGAGCTTGATGAATATTGATATTGCACATATAGAGGCAGTACTCTTTGCAGCAGCTAAACCATTAACCTACGATGTGTTAGCTGACATTTTTGAAAGCCCTAAAGACGATATTATATTAGCAGTAAAAGAATTAGAATCGTATTTGGTTCATCAGAATCGAGGCATTCGCATTCGTATCTCTGGTATGGGTGTGGAGCTCGTTAGTGCACCAGAAGCCAGTGAATATATCGGGCAGATTCGTCGAAAAGAAGATAAATTATCTAATGCAGCGATGGAAACATTAGCTGTTATAGCCTTTAAACAGCCTGTTACAAAGGCTGAGGTGGAAGAAATACGTGGCGTAAATAGCGATAAGGTATTAAAGCAACTATTATCGAGGGGGCTTGTTAGTGAATTGGGGCACAAGGATAGTATTGGCCGTCCTATTTT
Organism: Veillonella absiana; assembly: GCF_032970865.1. Classification (NCBI taxonomy): domain Bacteria; kingdom Bacillati; phylum Bacillota; class Negativicutes; order Veillonellales; family Veillonellaceae; genus Veillonella; species Veillonella absiana. The sequence continues at coordinate 110,002 of NZ_JAWJZB010000006.1, forward strand.
ATATGGTACAACAGATGAGTTTTTGCGCAGTGTAGGCGTGAATTCACTAGCTGATTTACATGAAGAAGTGACACATCAAGATGATCGTGTTGAAGGTACTAGTGATATGACTATGGTGACGGCAGTAGATACAGTGGATGAAACAGAAGCTTTGACTACTAATTCTCAGGATGTGCATTAAATCTAGAATAAAGAAAGATAAGGTAAAGAATGGAACGACTACAAAAATTTATTGCCAGCTGTGGCGTAGCTTCGCGCAGAAAAGCGGAGGAGCTCATTGCAGAGGGTAAAGTTCAAGTGAATGGAAAAAAAGTCACAGAATTGGGGTATAAAATCAATCCTAATAGAGACCGTGTAAAAGTAAATGGTCAATTATTAGAAACGGAAAAAACAGTATATTATTTGTTGAATAAGCCTAAAGGCGTTATTACCACTGTAACGGATCCACAAGGTCGTAAGACGGTCATGGATTTCATGAAGGATAAAGAACATCGAATTTATCCAATTGGTCGTTTAGATCAAAATACAGAAGGATTGTTATTACTCACTAATGATGGTGAGTTAGCACAAAATTTAACACATCCATCTAAAGGTGTTGAGAAAATCTATGAAGTACGCGTAAAAGGACGTGTCCGTGATGAACATTTGGAGACTATCGCAACTGGCGTATCTTTAGAGGATGGTGTGACTGCATCAGCTACAATTTATGACCTAGGTTTTGATGATCACAATGGAATTACTGAAATTGAAATTACTATCCACGAAGGTAAAAATCGTCAAGTACGGCGCATGTTTGAACATTTTGGATATAAAATTCATAATCTAAAACGCATTGCTTATGCAGGTTTAACATTGGGCGGTGTTAAACGAGGCGCCTTCCGTGAATTAACCAATATCGAAGTGCGTCAATTAAAGGCAGTGGGTGCAGTCGATCCGACGGTGAAAACACAGCAATCTAATACACGCAAACTTTTTGATAAAGTAAAAGATGATAGAAAATCGGGCACTACGAAACGATTTAATAATAATGGTTATTCTAAATCTAGAAGAACTGATTCTAGAAAATCTGATGAGTTTGGATCTTCAGACCGTCCAAGATGCGCTGGCGGTGCTAGAAAATCTGAGGGCTTTAAATCATCTGAACGGCCAAAACGTTTTAGTGATTCTCACAAATCTGATGCCTTTAAGTCCTTTGATAAGTCAAAGAGAAATAACAGGGTGAAATAATGAAGCATGTTGTAGTTATCGGCGGTGGTGCGGCCGGTTTAATGGCGGCTGTTATTGCTGCTCGTGAAGGCGCACAAGTTACACTGCTTGAAAAAATGAATATGGTAGGCAAGAAAATGGGCATTACCGGCAAAGGCCGTTGTAATATTACCAACAATGCTGATATGAGCGAGTTCATTAAAAATACACCGGGTAATGGTAAATTCTTGTATGGAGCCTATGAACGCTTTACGAATGTGGATCTTCTCGATTTACTTCATGAATGGGGCCTACCAACCAAGGTTGAACGTGGTGGTCGTGTGTTCCCTGAATCTGACTCGGCCCTAGATGTACGTAATACCTTTATGAAAGTTCTTAAAAAATACGGTGCTACCGTTCATCTCAATGAGCCCGTAGAACGTATTTTGGTTCATGATGGTGCAGTGAAAGCTGTAGAAACCGACAAGCATACTTATGAGTGTGATGCTATTATTATTGCTACGGGAGGTAAATCCTATCCCTTGACAGGCTCTACTGGTGATGGATACAAATTTGCTAAACAAATTGGCCATTCCGTTACTGAAATCCGTCCATCCTTGGTACCTATCGTGACTGAAGAAGCTTGGGTAAAAGAAATCATGGGCCTTAGCCTACGTAATGTAGAGGTGTCTGTGGTTTCTAAAAATAAGGTACATGCCAAACAATTTGGGGAAATGATGTTTACTCATTTCGGCGTGACGGGACCAATTATTTTGTCCTTGAGCCATACCGTTGGTAAACTCCTTAAGAAGGCAAAAGCACCTGTGCAAATTGAAATTAATTTAAAACCGGCCTTAACGGCAGAGGTATTAGATAAACGTTTGCAAATAGATTTTGAATTATATTCTAAGAAACAATTAGCAAACGGAATGAAGGATTTACTTCCTCAAAACCTTATTCCTATGGTGATTTGTTTGGCGGAACTCGATCCAGCTAAGCCAATTAACCAAATTACAAAGGAAGAACGTTTGCAATTGTTATATGTATTACAACATATGACTCTAAATGTGAAAGGTTTACGTCCCGTTGAGGAGGCCATTGTTACATCTGGTGGGTTATCCTTAAAGGAATTTAATCCTAAAACGATGGAATCTAAACTGGTAAGTGGCCTATATGGTGCCGGTGAAGTGCTCGATTTCGATGCTTTCACAGGGGGATATAATCTACAAGCTGCATTTTCCACTGGCTATGTGGCAGCCATGCATATTACACATCCAGATATGTTTGAATAATACGTGAGAGGACCGCTATGAGTGAACATAAAAAAATAGCCATCGCTGTTGATGGTCCTGCCGGCGCAGGTAAAAGTAGTATTTCAAAGGTAGTAGCCAATACATTGGGGTATTTATATATTGATACTGGCGCTATGTATCGTGCAGTAACCTGGGCGGTATTAGACCAAGATTTAAATCCTGATGACCAAGGACAAGTAGAATCTATTTTGCCTAGTTTGGAATTAACTATGGAGCCTAGTGATGCATCATGTAAGGTGTTTATTAAAGGACGAGATGTAACTGGTTTAATTCGTCAACAAGCGATTAATGATAATGTATCTAAAATTGCGTCCTACAAGGCTGTGCGCGAGTATTTGGTGGAACGACAACAAGCCATGGCCCAGGTGGGGGGCGTTATTTTGGATGGCCGTGATATTGGGTCAGTGGTGTTACCAGATGCAGAATTAAAAATCTATTTAACAGCTTCTGTAGAAGCCCGTGCTAAACGTCGTTGGTTAGAAGTCAAAGGAACTGATAATGAACAACCGTTGGTGGAAATTCAAGAGAGTGTCCAAAATCGAGATGAAATGGATAAAAATAGAAAAGAATCTCCTTTGGTTTGTGTAGAGGATGCAATCGTAGTAGATTCTAGTAATTTAACATTTGAAGAAACAGTAGCACATATACTAACACTAGTGCAGGAGACCATCGAACATGAATAAGTTTTCTACATTTTTGTGGCGTACTGCATTTTGGCTCGTTTATAAAGTAGGTTATAATGCTAAGTTTTATGGACGAGATAATTTTCCTGAAACGGGCCCAGTTATTGTAGTACCAAATCATTTGAGTAATAATGATCCACCTATTGTCGGTTATGCATTACCTCGGCATGTACATTTTATGGCGAAACAAGAATTATTCGTTAATCCAATTTCGAAGTTTATTTGTACATGGTTAGGAGCATTTCCTTTAAATCGGGGTGCTATAGATAAGGTAGCTATACGTCATGCTTTGGGTTTATTAAAAGATAATAAAGTATTAGGTATTTTTGCTGAAGGATCTCGTCAAAAGCCTGGTAAATTAGGTAAATTTCATGATGGTGCAGCCTCATTGGCATTACGTACTGGTATTGGTATAACACCAGTAGCAGTTATTGGCACACATGAAATTAAGAGAAATCAAGTAGCTGTTATCATTGGGAAAACAATTCCAGTGAAAAAAGCTAAGCCAACAGTGGAGGCTATTAAAGAAGTAAATGATACAGTTAAATCTGCTATACAACATATGATTGATAACTATCATGCAGGAACTGTGGAGGAAACATTGTGGAAATAAAATTAGCGGAAAATCATGGTTTTTGTTATGGTGTAAAACGGGCAGTAGAAATTGCCACAGAAGCATCTAATGAGCCAGGTAGAAGTTATACATTAGGACCCATTATTCATAATCCTCAAGTTGTGGATAAATTGAAAAATCGAGGGGTCAGTCCTATTGAAGAAGTTAGCGATATTTCAGAGGGGACGATGATTATTCGCTCTCATGGTGTAGGACCGGAAATCTATAAAGAAGCCGAAGAAAAGGGGTTACATGTATTAGATGCTACATGTCCTCACGTTAAAAAGGCACAGATGGATGCAAAATCTGTTATTGAAGATGGAATGACATTGGTCATTTTAGGTGAAAAAAATCACCCTGAGGTCAAAAGTATAAATTTATGGGCCAAAAATAAAGGGATAATCATTGAAGATGAAAAAAACGCTGAAAATCTACAAGTTGTTGAAAAAATGGGGGTTGTTGTACAAACTACCTTTTCACAATTTAAATTTAACAGTATAATAGGGGTATTAGAAAAAAAATCTAAGAATCTTAAGGTCTTCAAAACGATATGCAATGCTACGCAGGAACGACAAAATTCTGCAGTAGATCTTGCCCGTGAAGTAGATCTTATGATTGTGGTAGGCGGTAAGAATAGCGGCAATACAAACCGATTGGCAGAGGTTTGTCGTGACGTTGGATGTACAACTTATCACATCGAAACTTCTGCTGAAATACAACTGGCGTGGTTTGAAAACGTTCAGACAGTAGGAGTAACAGCCGGAGCATCGACTCCCGACTGGATTATTAAGGAGGTCATTGAGACAATGAAAGAATTTGAAGAATTATTAGCAGCAGCAGGTCAAGAAGATTTTAAGAAAGGTAATGTCGTTAACGGTACAGTAGTACAAGTAGAAGACGAACGCGCTTACGTGTCTTTCGGATACAAAACCGAAGCTGTATTGAACAGAACAGAAATTTCTTATCCAGCACCAGCTTCTGCCAAAGATGTGTTGCATTATGGTGATGAAATTAAAGCAGTTATCATGAACCACATCAAAGAAGATAATCCTGTTTATCTTTCTATGACTCGCTTGGCTAAAGACGAAGATTGGCAATATGTTATTGAAGCTCAAGAAAAAGATGAAGCTATCGTATGTAAAGGTATTGATGCCATCCCAGCAGGTTTGGTTGTTACAGTAAAATCCCTTCGTGGCTTTATCCCATTGTCCCAAGGTGATGTACATTTCGTAAAATCCCTAGACAATTTGGTAGGCACTGAATTTGAAGCTAAAGTATTGGAAATCGATGAAAAGAAAAACCGTTTGGTTCTTTCTCGTCGTGCTGTGCTTGAAGTTGAACGTCAAGCTAAATTAGCTGAAGCATTAGAAAAAATCAATGTTGGCGAAAACTACAAAGGTATCGTTCGCAAAATTATGCCTTACGGTGCATTCGTAGATATCGGTGGTATCGAAGGTTTACTTCATATTTCTGACATTTCTTGGCAAAAAATTAAAAAAGTGGAAGATGTTCTTTCCGTTGGTCAAGAAATCGAAGTTAAATTACAATCCTTCGACGCTGAAAGCAACAAATTATCCTTGTCCTTAAAAGCTTTAAGCAAAAGCCCATGGGACGAAGCTGAAGAAAACTTACACGTTGGCGATGTAATCAATGGTAAAGTTGTTCGTTTGGTAGCTTACGGTGCATTCGTAGCAGTTAATGACGACATCCAAGGTTTACTTCACATTTCCCAAATCACTAAACAACGCAATGCAAAAGTAGAAGACTACTTAACTCGCGGTCAAGACGTTGAAGTGAAAATCATTTCCTTGAACAAAGAGGAAAAGAAATTGGGCTTGGCTTTAACTGAATTGATGGAAGCTAAAGAAACTGAAGAAACTAGCGCTGAATAATATAGATCTTATCTAATAAGATGTATATAAAGGCTGTTGTGTTAGAAATAACACAACAGCCTTTTTGCGTGCAATAGCGATAGTGTGATAAAATAGAGTGATGATTATATATAGTATGGAGAGGTGAAACTATGGCAAAACCATTAGTGGCCGTTGTAGGCCGTCCAAATGTTGGTAAATCCACATTATTTAACGCCATTGTAAATAAACGTATATCTATTGTAGAGGATATTCCTGGTGTAACACGTGACCGCATCTATTTTGATGCAGAGTGGCTTAATCGTGAGTTTACCATGATTGATACAGGTGGGATTGAATTTGTTAATGAAAACAGTCATGTTATCCCCAAAATGATGCGTCTTCAAGCAGAACTTGCTATCGAAGAAGCAGACGTTATTTTGTTTGTTGTAGATGGTAAACAAGGTATTGTACCTGCTGATGAAGAAGTTGCTAATATTCTTAGAACTAGCGGTAAACCAGTAATTCTTGTGGTTAATAAAATTGACAGTGTTAACCAAGAAGCAAATATTTATGAATTCTATAACTTAGGCCTTGGTGATCCAATCGGTATATCTGCAAAGAATTTAATGAATTTAGGTGATTTACTTGATGATGCTGTTAAACATTTTCCACCAGTGGGAACAAGTAAGGATGAGGAAGATACCATCCATGTAGCCTTAATTGGTCGACCTAATGTAGGTAAATCTTCTTTAACGAATGCCTTATTGGGGCAAAATCGTGTAATAGTTAGTGATGTGGCTGGTACTACACGTGACTCCATTGATACACATTGGACACATGATGGCCAAAAATTTATTCTTATCGATACTGCGGGGATGCGTCGCAAGGCGAAAATCGAAGAAGCTGTTGAACGATATAGCATTGTTCGTTCTTTACGCTCTGTGGACCGTTCTGATATCGTAATTCTCGTTCTTGATGGCGTGGATGGTGTCACTGAGCAAGATAAAAAAATCGCTGGTTATGCCCATGAAGCTGGCAAAGGTATTATCATTGTTGTGAATAAATGGGATCTTGTAGAAAAAGATGATAAAACGACGATTCGCTATACAGAAGACATTTATGATGAACTTGGGTTCTTACAATATGCTCCGATTTTGTTTGCATCTGCATTAACAAAACAACGAATTCATCGCTTAGCTGATATGTTGAAATTCGTATCTGAACAACAATATCGTCGTGTATCTACAGGAACATTAAATCAATTGCTTAATGATGCTCAAATGGTTAATCCAGTTCCGTCAAGAAATGGCCGTACACCTAAGATTTACTACATGACACAAGCTAGTGTTAAACCACCTACATTTATTCTGTTCGTAAATGAACCAGAATTAATTCATTTTTCTTACATGCGTTTCCTTGAAAATAGATTGCGTGAATCCTTTGGCTTTGAAGGTACACCAATTCGTTTAATTTTACGTGGCAAGAAAAGGGATGATGAAGAATAATGGATATGCTATTTATTGCTAAATGCGTATTAGCCTATCTTTTAGGCTCTATCCCTAGTGGATTGATTATCGGTAAATTATTCTTTAATACCGATGTTCGTGAGTTCGGTAGTAAAAATATTGGTGCCACTAATACCTATCGTGTATTAGGGCTCAAAGCGGCACTGCCAGTATTTTTCTTTGATGCTTTTAAAGGTGCTGTCGGTGTCTATCTGCTAGCTAGTTATGGACCAGCGCATATGATTTTAGGCGGTATATTAGCTATGATTGGACATAATTGGCCAATTTTCCTAGGATTTAAAGGTGGTCGTGGCGTGGCTACTGGTCTAGGGGTACTTATTGCATTATCCCCATTGGTAGCAGCTATTTGTTTTGCTGTATGGGGCGTTATTGTGTACTTTACAAAATTAGTCTCCTTAGGATCTATTGCTGGTGCAACATTAGTACCTATTTTAATGTATCTTACTGGTGAATCCTGGTGGTTCATAGGTTTTGGTTTCCTAGCAGCCGCATTCGTTATTGGGCGTCATAAGGACAATATTAAACGTTTGCTTGCAGGCAAGGAATTGAAGGTAGAGCGTGTGAAAGGTGATGAATAATATGAAGGTCGCTGTCATTGGCTCAGGCAGTTGGGGCACTGCATTAGCACTCAAATCTGTAATGGCTGGTAATGAAACGATTCTTTATTGTCGAACACCAGAGATGGCTGAGGCGATTCAACATAATCACGAAAATACGAGGTATTTGCCGGGTGTAGAAATTCCATTAACCTTACAAACGAGCTCTGATTTACAGTTTGTTATGACTGATGCGAATATCGTTTTGATGGTAACACCTTCTGTATATGTACGCTCAACATTGGCTACATTACGCCCCTTTATGAAAGAAGGCATGATTTTTGTACTTGCCTCCAAAGGTGTAGAACGTGAAACTGGTAAATTGTTAACCACTGTGATGACAGAGGAATTAGAAGGATCCGGCTGTCATATTGCCGTATTATCTGGACCAAACCATGCTGAAGAGGTGGGACGAGGTTTACCAGCCGCATCTTCTGTTGCTGCAGCTAGTCTAGACATTGCTGAAATAGTGCAACAAGCATTACATACTAGTGATTTTAGAATTTATACTAATGATGATTTGATTGGTATTGAGCTTGCGGCAGCCACGAAAAATGTGATTGCTTTAGCGGCGGGCATATGTGATGGCCTTAAATTAGGCGATAATTGTAAGGCCTTGTTGTTAACACGTGGTCTTCATGAGATGACACGTTTTGGTATTGCTTTAGGGGCCAATAAGGATACCTATGCAGGTCTCGCTGGTATGGGGGATTTAATTGCTACTTGCATGAGCCCTCATAGTCGAAATCGTGCAGCTGGTGAAAAATTAGCAGCTGGTGAAAGTATGGATTATATTATAAATCATACTTATATGGTGGTAGAAGGATTCTTTGCAGTCTCCATCATTTACAAAATGGCTACTCAGCATAATATAGATATGCCAATTACACAGGCTTTATATCAAGTGTTGTATGAAGAGAAAGCTCCATCCGTTGCACTTCACGAATTAATGAATCGAAATAGTAAAGTTGAATCTCATTAGTAAATAGATACTTTCAATTTATGTTGTTATATAATATAATTAATGAGTATAATCTTGAGAGGATTGTATGAGAATAATTGCAGGTACGGCCAAAGGGCATACAATAAAAGCACCAAAGGGTATGGATACACGACCAACTCTAGATCGCGTCCGTGAAAGTGTGTTTAATGTACTAGCTCATAGAGGCCTTGTACAAAAACGAGTGTTAGATTTATTTTCTGGTACTGGGGCATTGGCTATTGAAAGCTTGAGTCGTGGTGCTAGTCACGCAGTGGCCATGGATAAAGCAACAGCAAAGTTGATTAAAGAAAATGCTGAGCACTGTCACGTAGCGGATAAAATAACTATATTTTCAAATACATTAACTCAAGTAGCCCATCGACTAGAAGGGCAGCAATTCGATTATATTTTTTCGGATCCACCCTATCAAAAAGGCTTTATCGAGGCGACTATTAAATTTGTCATTGACGGTGATTTTTTAGCACCAGAAGGCGTCTTGCTATTAGAACGTTATAAGGACGAAGCCTTGGTATTACCTGAGGGATGGGCCTGTATTAAAGAACAAAAATTTGGATATACGCTAGTTTCTTATTGCGTTCGTAACTCGAGTGAAAGGAGTTAGGCTATTGCGTATTGGTGTTTGCCCTGGAAGTTTTGATCCTGTAACAAATGGTCATATTGATATATTTGAACGTGGTAGTAAACTCGTTGATAAACTTGTTATTGCTGTAAGTTCTAACCCGAATAAGCATTCTTTGTTTACTATGGAGGAACGTGTTCAACTGATAAAAAACTCAGTCAGTCATATTCCTAATGTAGAGATTGATTGTACCAGTGAGTTACTTAATGATTATGTTAAATCTAAAGATAGCCGTATTATTATTCGTGGTTTACGTGCATTAAGTGACTTTGAATATGAATTTCAACGTGCTTTATTCTCAAAGTATTTAGATGATGATATTGAAACCGTATTTATTATGACAAATAATAAATATTCCTTTGTTAGCTCTACGGGTATTCGTGAGCTTGCAAAATTTGGTGGAAAATTAGATGGTCTTGTTCCAGATGAAGTAAAAACTAAACTGGAAGAACGATTTAGTTCTGGAAAATAGTGTAGAGATTAATAGGAGAAAACCATGAAAACAGAAAAATTATTAGAAGATTTGGAAACCCTTATTGAAGCGAGCAATCGTATTCCTATGACTACAAAACGCATGGTAGAAGAAGATGAAATTATGCGTATTGTTGATTCCATTCAAGAATCTCTACCTTTGGAACTAGATGAGTCACGTCGTATTGTGGCTGATAAAGATAAAATTTTAGCTGATGCACAACGTCAAGCAGATACTTTAATTGCTCAAGCTAAGGAATATATCGCTAAATTAACAGAAGAAAGTGAATTAGTAAAACAAGCTCAAGAACATGCTAATCAAATTATTACTAATGCTAATCAATCCTCTGAAGAATTAAAAGCTAGTTCTATTCAATATGCTGGTGATGTATTGAAATATGTTGAGAATAATTTAGAGAAAACATTGGAAAGCCTACGTCAAAATCGTGAAAGCTTGAAACAATCTAACCGTTCTGAATAATATGTAGGTATATGTCTAGATAAATTGAGCACTCTTTTTAGTAGGCAAAGGCATATAATATGTATAATAAAATCTCGTCTTTCTACCTTTAGTGTAGTTTGGACGAGATTTTTATTTTATTTTTTTGATAATACTATGAAATGACAATGGCCCATACCAACAAGTATGGGCCAAAAGTTTATTAGAATTAAGTGTATAGTTTCATTATTCTTTTATATATTCAGGTTTTTTAGGTTCCACAATCATTGTTTGGTGTGTGTTGAAAATAACAAATCCTAAAGGTGAAGCAGGAGGCTTCTTGATGGATTTGATATACGTATAGTCTACAGGAACCTTGCTCGAATCACGACCACGACTATAATAGGCAGCGTATTGAGCCACGCGAGAAATCATATCGTCATCAGGATTAGAAGCACGTAATATAACGTGGGAACCTTGGATATCCTGTGTATGGAACCAGAGATCATTGGGCTTTGCAAATCGGTGAGTGAGGTATTCATTTTGTTGGTTGTTTCGACCGATAAATACTTCGCCACCAGGTACATTGAAATGTATGTAATTTGTTTTGCTCAGTTTATAGGATAGAGGCTTTTTAGATTTTTTGATGATACCTGCATCCATACACTCACTACGTATTTCCTCTAGGCTTTCACGAGTAGTGGCTAGGGACAAGCTGTATAGAATGGATTTGTAGTACATTAATTTAGTGGTACTGCTATCTAATTGGTAGCGACCACTAATCATACGATTTTTGAGTTTCGTGTAGAGTTTATAATAGGCCTGTCCATTTTCGATAATGTTGAGTTGTGGATTCAACGGGATCGTTAACATCATATCGGTATTTCCAGACTCATCTAATAGATTAGGCAAATCAATGCTGGATTCATATTGCACCTGTAGGTGGCCATTGATCATCAATAAATCACCGTATAATTTGTAGGTGTCCATTTTATCCGTATCATCCAATTCCTTTTGGATTTTGCTGTGACGCAATTCCTCTTTTTTAATGGCATTGGTAATGATTTTTTCTAGTTCACGATCGGCTGTATGGATGGCACCATCGGATTTGACGGATTGAGCGATGGCTGCGGAAATCGTTTCATAGGTCTTTTCCAATGTTCCCGTGGATAACTGTATAGGACTGTGTACTAGCTTATTATTGGAGTTATGATATTCCATTATTCCATGGGCATCTTTTAACTCCGTAGATACCATGTGTAATACATGTGCTAATATTTGAATCTTCTCTGGTGAAAGTTCATCAAATTCCACTTTTCCATCTAGTTGGGCACGTGTTAGCAATTCTTGTAATAATGGTTTCCCAAAGCCATTAAAAATATTACGTATGGAATTTTCTACATTACCTTGATGGAAGGTGCGTAATAAGTCAAGTAGTTCTGATTCAGAAAAATCAAGTAAGCTCACCCGCTGTGTATTAGGCGGTAATTCATAGGGAATCTTGGGACCGATGGAACGTTCACGACTCATCAATGGCGATACGTGAATGAGGGATTCTAGAATTACGCCATCTTGTACAAAGATACAGTTAGAATATTTCCCCATTAATTCAACATAAATTTTTGTAGTTGTAATGGAGCCATTCATTTCTAATTTATCGATGCTGATACAGAAAATACGGTCACCGTTGATTTGATCAATAGAGGTAATTCGACTGCCTTCAATATGTTTTCTAAGGAACATACATAGAGAACTAGGTTCCTTGGGTAAGTCTTGAAGTGGTGCTGATAGGTATAAGGCTGGTGATGCACCAACAGTAATGATTAAATCAAAATTATCTCTAGATGTATGAATTTTGAATAATAAGGTTGTTTTATCGATTTGATATAGTTTTTGTATTTGACCTGCCTGTATAGCTGACTTGAGTTCGTCAGCTAATACAGACATGGTAAGACCATCTAAGTTCAAGTGTTGCCTCTTTCATTATGAAAAATAATAACTAGTACTAGTATAACATAGATTATGGGGGATTAGCGTTGAAAAACATGATACAATAATACATGAAAAGTAACGAGACTTCGTAGGATACGAGGAGGTTAATTTTATGAATAGTATGACAGGGTTTGGCAGAGGTGAATCCCAACAAGCGGGAATACAGTGTTCCGTTGAAATTAAGACAGTAAATTCTAGATATTGTGATATTAACATTCGCAGTCCTAAAGTGATTAATCCAGTGGAGCATATCATTAGGCAGCTGATTCAGAGTACTCTCCATCGTGGTAAGGTAGAAGTAATGGTTACTGTTGTAGAAAATGGTAATCGGGAAAAGAAATTTACCGTTAACAGTACGTTAAAGGATCAAATCAAGGATATGCTCATCCGAGAGGGCTTTTACAAGGAAACTGATACTATTCCAGTACAAGCGATTATGGCTATATCTGGTGATTGGGTACAATTTCAAGAGGATGTAGTTGATCAATCAGTGTTAGAGGCGATGGTCTCGGAAGCTACTACAAAGGCTTTACATGCTTTGACAGATATGCGTATTGTTGAGGGACAGCATATACAACTAGATTTACTTGGTCGATTGGAAATATTGCTACAAGTGTTAAATTGTATTGATAATGTAAAGGATGTTGCAGTTACTGCCTATCGTAACTACTTATTGACGAAGATGAAATCCTATTTAGAGGATTTGCATGCGGATGTTTCGGAAGAACGTTTTCTACAGGAAGTAGCTATTCTTTCCGACAAGACTGATATTACAGAAGAGATTGTAAGATTTAGGTCTCATGTGGTACAATTAGAAAATACACTAAAGGATTCAAAACCAGTGGGGCGTAAATTAGACTTTCTAATTCAGGAAATGAATCGTGAGGTAAACACAATGGGTTCAAAAGCATCAGATGTAGGTATTACTGATGATGTAGTACAACTCAAATGTGAACTTGAGAAAATACGTGAACAAGTGCAAAATATTGAATAGAAGGGAGTCTATATAGTGAGTGTTAAATTGCTTAATATAGGTTTTGGCAATATGGTATCGGCAGGACGTGTTATGGCGATTATCAGTCCCGAATCTGCACCGATTAAACGTATGGTGCAAGATGCTCGTGATAAGAGTCTCCTAATTGATGCTACTTATGGGCGTAAAACTCGTGCTGTTCTTGTTATGGACAGTGGTCAGATTGTACTTTCAGCCATTCAACCAGAAACCGTAGCACACCGTATTGTGCAACAAGAAGTAGTGGAAGAGTCTGTAGACTGATGGGAGTTACTATGTCAGACAGAGGTTTATTAATCGTCTTATCCGGGCCATCTGGGGCGGGTAAAGGTACGATTTGTTCAAATTTACGTGCAGAAATGCCAAATTTGGTATATTCTGTATCTATGACAACCAGGGAACCACGTGTAGGTGAAGTAGAAGGGAAAAATTACTTTTTCCGTTCTAAAGATGAATTTGAATCTCTTCTTGCAGTAGATTCATTCCTTGAATATGCAAAAGTGTATGATAATTATTATGGTACGCCTAAACAGCATGTAATGGATTTATTAGATGATGGTAAAAGTGTATTGCTAGAAATCGATATTCAAGGGGCGATGCAGGTAAAAGAGCGTTTTAGTGATGCCGTGTTTATCTATATCGTACCACCATCTCTCACCGAATTATCTGCACGTTTACATAATCGTGGTACTGATGCTAAAGAGGTTATTGATAAACGATTATCTTTGGCGTGTTCAGAACTGGCGTTAGCTCATCGATATGACTATATTGTTGTAAATGATGATTTACAAGAGGCATCTCTAAAGGTTGCATCTATTTTACGTGCTGAAGAATGTAAAATTAGACGTAATAAAGAAAAAATTCAATATATCTATAAACAATACATGGATTCAAAGGAGTAGTGATAGTTATGATGGTAAAACCACCTTTAAAAAAATTAGAAGAGCATGTAGATAGCAAATATACATTGGTAACATTGGCAGCAAAACGCGCTCGTGAATTGACTGATGGTAATGCCTGTCTTGCAGATGAAAGACCAACTGAAAAACCTGTTTCTTTAGCATTTTATGAAATTGCGGAAGATAAAATTGGCTTTAAACGTACAAAAGAAGGTATTAAATAATCCACTCGAAGGAGATATCCATGAGTCACTTGTTGATGGGGAAACACATTATTGTTGGTGTATCCGCCGGAATTGCAGCCTATAAATCCATAGAACTTGTGAGTCGTTTGCGTAAAGCTGGAGCTCAAGTGAAAGTGGTTATGACAAAAAATGCGACACATATTGCATCACCCTTAACATTTGGAGAAATTAGCGGCCATCCCGTGGCTCTAGATATGTGGGAGCAAGTTCATGACTGGAATGTAGAGCATATTTCGTTGGCAACTTGGGCTGATGCTTATGTTATAGCGCCTGCCAGTGCGAATGTAATTGGCAAGATTGCTAATGGTATCGCTGATGATATGTTAACTACTACTGTGATGGCTACACCAAATCCTAAATTTCTTTGTCCCGCTATGAACTCTGAAATGTACAACAATCCTATTGTGCAACGTAATTTACACACTCTAAAACACGATGGCTATCATATTATGCAACCAGGAAGCGGGTGGCTTGCTTGTGGTGTAGTAGGTGTAGGACGGTTGCCTGAACCAGAAGAAATCGTATCATGGCTGAATGAACAATTCCAATATGAACCATCTTTAAATTTTGAAGGCTCTACAGAAGGAAGACCGATGGTCTCCTATGCGAATGGAACCGTATCTGCAGATTCTGGTAATTCTTTAATTTCTAATGTACCAGTTGATTCTAGCTTTGCTCTATCATTAACGGGAAAACTTGTTATCGTTACTGCTGGTGGTACGCAAGAAAATATTGATCCAGTTCGATATATTGGTAATCGATCTAGTGGTAAAATGGGTTATGCTATTGCAGAACAAGCGGTACGTGCTGGGGCTCATGTTATACTAGTGAGTGCTCCCACAAATTTAAAGGTACCAGACGGTGTAGACTTTGTTCTTGTTGACTCTGCTCGTTCTATGCAACAAGCGGTGGACAGTCGTTTTGATTCTGCTGACGCAGTTGTTATGGCCGCTGCTGTAGCTGATTTTAGAGTCGTAAATATGGCGAATCAGAAAATTAAGAAGATGGAAACAATGACTCTTGAGCTTGTAAAAAATCCTGATATTTTATACGGGTTAGGTCAAAAGAAATCTCATCAAGTATTAATTGGTTTTGCAGCTGAAACAGAACGTGTTGTGGAATATGGCATGGGTAAAGTGCATAAGAAAAACCTAGATATGCTTGTAGCTAATGACGTGAGTAAATCTACAGCAGGGTTCAATGTAGATACTAATGAAGGTTATTTCCTATTCCCTAATCAAGATGCTAAAGAAATTCCTAATATGTCTAAACAAGAAATGGCAAAGGCTATTGTTGAAGAATTAGCAACATTGATACAATCCAAATAAGCATAATGCAAATTAAGTAATTTTATATAAGCATCTGGTTATGTACTTCGAAAATATCTAATTTGCATTCTCATACAAAATCTTTTACTATTAAATAAGGTAAACTTTTAGAGTTTACCTTATATTTTTTGCTAATTACGAAGGAGGATTTATGTTTGCGATTCAAAGGGCTTATTTATCAGGAGCCTTTAAAAGCAAATCTCTCGTGAAAAATACTATAGCTGGTCTTGTGGTAGGTGTAGTAGCATTGCCACTAGCCATGGCATTTGCTATAGCTAGTGGTGTAACGCCACAGGCCGGTATCTATACAGCTATTGTTGCAGGGATTATCGTTTCTATTTGTGGTGGATCCCAAGTGCAGATTGCGGGACCTACAGGGGCTTTTGTTGTCTTGTTGAGCGGTATCGTTGCTCAATATGGTTTAGACGGTTTGCAGATAGCTACCATTATGGGTGGGATTATGCTTGCTTTAATGAGTTTAGCAAAGCTAGGTGATGTCATTCGATTTATTCCAACCCCAGTTATTACTGGTTTTACAGCGGGCATTGGGATAACTATATTTGTTGGGCAGTGGCCCTATTTCTTCGGTTTTGCCCCACCTATAGGCATTCATGATTTTCATGAAAAATTATGGTATATGCTTCAGGAGATTCCCCTGTCACATATACCGACGTTGGGTATTGCAGTATTGAGTTTAATTTTATTGTTAATTGTACCTAAAATTCCTTATATAAAAGTATTCCCTGCACCAATTGTAGCAATGATAATAGCAACAATATTGCAATTTATATATCAATTTGAAGGTGTAGCCACTATAGGTAGCGCTTTTGGTGGTATTCCTCAAGGTTTACCAAGTTTTACTATACCCGTAGTAACATGGGATAAAATTGCGGTTCTTATAGGTCCGGCTTTTACTATTGCCATGCTAGGAGCCATAGAATCTTTGCTGTCAGCAGTTGTTGCAGATGGTATGAGTGGGAAAAAACATGATTCGAATACGGAGTTATTAGGTCAAGGCCTTGCTAATATTGTAGCACCACTATTAGGGGGCATTGCTGCAACAGGAGCTATCGCAAGAACTGCTACCAATATACGTAGTGGGGGGGATAGTCCTGTAGCAGGTATTGTACATGCTATAGTGTTGCTTATTATTTTGTTATTGTTGGCACCTTATGCAGTGTATATACCCTTATCTTCTATGGCAGCTATTTTATTTCTCGTATCGTATAATATGAGTGATGTAAAACGCTTCAGTCATATTGTGCGTTTAGCACCACGAGTGGATGTGGGAATCTTATTAATCACATTTTTATTGACTATTTTTACTGATCTTGTTATTGCCGTTAACCTAGGTGTAATGTTGTCCATTTTATTCTTTATGAGACGAATGATAGGAAGCATTGATATTCATGAGGTTAAAAATGATGAATTGATGAAAGAAATCGAATTGGAGAAAGAAATTCATACTGAAATTATGGTATATACTATTGAAGGTCCATTATTTTTTGGTGCTGTTAGTGCCTTTGACGGGGCATTAAATTCTATTCATAAGGATCCAACATTTCTTATCATTCGATTTGCAGAGGTACCTTTTGTTGATTTGACTGGCCTCAGTATGTTACTTGATATCATTAAAAATTTGAAAGAGCGTAAAGTAGAAGTACTGCTTAGTGATGTAAACTATGAAATTCGTCGTCAAATGTATCGTTTAGAGTATCAAAAAGTTCTAGGTCGACATTATTTGTGGCGCACATGTGCGAGTGCATTGCATAAAGCCGAACACGATTTAGAAATTATGGATGAAGTTAAACGTCATAAATTAGATAAAAACAAATAGAGCTTCTTTTAGAGCTTCTTTGCCAATCTTTTTTCAAACTATAGCATATCAAGAATATCAAGACATAGTATTATGACGTAATGAGTGTATCAGTAGAAAAAAATATCATAATAGAAAAGAAGCCACTCCTATTGATATATCGAAAAAAATACACTATAATATGTGTATTGACTCATCAAGAGTAGTGGAGGGACAGGCCCTGTGAAGCTACAGCAACCATTCCGAGTGGAAAAGGTGCTAATTCCTATGGCGTAGCCGATAGATGGGATGTCTCTCGTGAGTTTTTGCGAGGGGCTTTTTTTCGTTTAGGAGGATAAAATGGCTGAAAAACATATGTTTTTTACATCTGAATCTGTGACTGAAGGTCATCCAGATAAAATTGCGGATCAAATTTCTGATGCTGTCTTGGATGCAATAATAGAAAAAGATCCTACAGCACGTGTTGCTTGTGAAACTTTGGTTACTACAGGTATGGTACACGTGGTAGGTGAAATATCTACTAAAATTTATGTAGATATTCCACGCATTGTACGTGATACAGTTCGTGAAATTGGTTATACTCGTGCGAAATATGGTTTTGACTGTGATACTTGTGGTATTCTAGTATCCATCGACGAACAATCTGCTGATATTGCTATGGGCGTTGATGACTCCTTAGAAGTGAAATCTGGCGATTCCGATAAAAATGATAAAATCGGTGCTGGTGACCAAGGTATGATGTTCGGTTATGCTACAAACGAAACACCTGAATTGATGCCTACACCAATTTCTTTGGCACATCGTTTGTCCCGTCGTTTATCCGAAGTTCGTAAAGATGAAACATTAACATACCTTCGTCCAGATGGTAAAACACAAGTAACAGTAGAATATGTTGATGGTGTACCTAAACGTATTGATACTATCGTTATTTCTACACAACATAGCCCTGAAGTAACACATGAACAAATCGAAGCAGATTTGAAAAAATATGTTATTGATGCAGCGGTTCCAGCTGAATTGGTAGATGCGGATACAAAATACTTCATCAATCCAACTGGTCGTTTCGTAATCGGTGGCCCTCATTGTGATGCTGGTTTGACTGGCCGTAAAATCATTGTTGATACTTACGGCGGTATGGCTCGTCATGGTGGCGGTGCTTTCTCTGGTAAGGATCCTTCCAAAGTTGACCGTTCTGCTGCCTATGCTGCACGTTATGTTGCAAAAAATATTGTTGCTGCAGGTTTGGCTGATAAATGTGAAATCCAAATCGCTTACGCTATCGGTGTTGCACGTCCAGTATCCGTATTAGTGGAAACATTTGGTACTGCAAAAGTAGCGGAAGAAAAAATCCAAGAATTAGTAAACAAACATTTCGACTTGCGTCCCGCAGGTATTATTGAAATGCTTGATTTATTAAAACCTCGTTATAAAAAAACCGCTGCCTATGGTCACTTCGGCCGTACAGATGTGGACCTTCCTTGGGAACGCACTGACAAAGCAGACGTTCTTCGTCAAGAAGCAGGTTTATAATTAAATACTAAGGCGCCTTTTGGGATTTACTTTCATAATGAAAGCTAAACTCTAAGAGGCGTTTTTTGTGCGTTATCATTGATAAAATTCTATTACATATTGATTTTACTAAGCAAAAGTAAGTAGTTAATTCGATGAGATCGCAGTAGAATATTATATCGAATAAAATAGTTGAAATATAGCATTCATGGTATAATAAACTATTAGGATAGGAGGAGAAGAATGAAGGTAGCAGATATTATTATCAATCGTCCCGCTAAACAATTGCATAAACCATTTAGCTATGCCGTACCAGAGAAATTTGGTACCATTGCACCTGGTACACGCGTTCTTGTTCCTCTCGGTGGCAGTCGTGAAGAAGGTATTTTGATTGGTTATCACGAAGAAGCTGAGCCATTGTCCTATACGGTAAAGTCTATTATCCAAGTGCTAGATCAAGAACCGTGGTTTACTACGGAGATGATGAATACAGCTAAACAATTGAGCCAATATTATTTGTGCTCTTATGGCGATGCATTACGATTATTTACCATTAATAAAACATTGAAATCCTACGAAGCACCTAAGGAAGTGTGGCTCGTTACGCAACCAGGATTCACTGTTGAGCAATTTAGCACTCGCAAGAAAAAACAACGAGAATTGGCTGAGTACTTGCTCGATGTTGAAGGCGCGCCATTGTCCTTGTTAAAGGCGAAAGGATTCTCTTTGCCTGTTATAAAACAAGTGGCAGCGGCTGAATATATTAGGTCGGAAGAACGTTTTAAAGAAACAAAGACAAGATTTACTAGTTTGCTTAGTAATGAAGGGGATATTACCCTGACAGATGAACAACAAGTAGCCTATGAACCGATTAGGGCGGCCATGGATGCGAATACACAAGAAACGTTTTTGTTACATGGTGTTACGGGTAGTGGTAAAACACAATTATATTTAAAGGCAGCTGCTCGCTGCATCGCTGATGATAAAACGGCTATTATTTTGGTGCCTGAAATTATTTTGACGGATCAAATTGTACGTCGATTTGTGGAAACCTTTGGTGATGAAGTGGTAGTATTCCATAGTAAATTGACTATTAATGAGCGTTATAATAACTGGGAACGATTGCGTCGTAAAGATAGCCATATTATCATTGGCGCTCGTTCGGCTGTATTTGCACCGGCTGAACATATTGGTCTCATCGTTCTCGATGAAGAGCATGATAATTCCTATAAACAAGAGGATATGATTCGATACCATGCGAAACAAGTGGCGTTGTGGCGTGGTCAATCTCATGGTTGCCCTGTTGTATTAGGATCGGCTACGCCAGCGGTGACATCCTTTTACAAGGCCCAACATAAGGAATACACCTTGCTATCCTTGCCTAATCGCGTGTTTGAGCAACCAATGCCACAAGTGCAAATTGTGGATATGAAGGAAGAAATGTTACGGGGCAACTACTCCGTATTTTCCGATGATATGGTGAACCTCATTGATACTACATTACAAAATCACAATCAGATGATTATGCTATTAAACCGACGTGGCTATAGTACATTTGTAATGTGCCGTGAATGTGGTAAACCCATACAATGTCCTCATTGTGATGTGTCTATGGTGTATCATCAATCCGGCGAAGAATTACGTTGCCATTATTGCGAGCATCATGAACCAGTTCCTAATATATGCCCACACTGTGGGAGTAAAAAAATAAAATTCTTTGGCTCTGGCACACAGAAGGTGGAGGAAGAATTGCGTAGACAATTTCCACAGGCCCGTATTGCCCGTCTTGATCAAGATGTGACAAAACAAAAAGGTAATGGTGAGGAAATTCTCGAACAATTCCGCATTGGTCGATATGATATTTTATTGGGGACTCAGATGGTATCGAAAGGTCATGACTTTGAAAATGTTACTGCTGTTGGGATTTTAACGGCCGATTCCGTACTAAATATTCCATTATATTCGGCGGCAGAACGGACCTTCGATTTGCTCACACAAACGGCTGGACGAGCTGGGCGTGGTGAAAAATTAGGCTGTGCCGTAATACAAACATATAATCCGTTAAATTATGCTATAATAAAGAGTAAAGCTCATGATTACATTGGCTTTTATAATGAGGAAATTCAGAATCGTGAAATACTTGGATATCCGCCATTTCGTGAAATGATTCGTATGTTGGTGCGTCATGAAAACATCAATACTCTTGAGGGGATTGCGAACCACATTGTGACGGATTTAGAGGCACATAAGGATTCTGAAGATATAGAAATAAATGGTCCCTACGAAACAGGTATTAAACGTAAACGAGATATGTTTTATTTAGCTATTATGATTCGTGGACCTAAATTAGATTCAGTTAAGAAATACATCGCCCAATCTTGGATTTTTACACAAGAGGGATTATTAATTGATGTAGATCCAATATAACAAATAATGGAGGACGAATGGCAGTTTTAGATATTATGAAAGCAGGACATCCTGTATTAAAACAGGTAGCAGAACCTGTAGAATTTGTAAATAAAAAAATGAGAACACTCATTGAAGATATGGCCGAAACAATGTATAAAACAGATGGTGTAGGCCTTGCGGCACCACAAATAGGTGTATCTCAACGTATTATTGTATTAGATGATGGTAATGGTTTATTAGAGCTTATCAATCCTGAAATTACTCATAAAGAAGGCTCTCAAATTGGGTTAGAAGGTTGCCTCAGTGTTCCTGGTTATTATGGTGATGTAGAGCGTTTTGATAAAATCACTGTGAAGGCTATCGATAAACACAATAAAAAGGTAACTATCAAAGCTGAAGGCTTCCTAGCACGTATTCTACAGCATGAGATTGATCATCTAGATGGTCATTTATTTATTGAAAAAGCAGATAATTTACAACGCATTGAACCACAAACAGAAGGGGCGAAATAATGACTCCATTACGCGTAGTATTTATGGGTACACCAGATTTTTCCGTACCAACCCTTGAGGCATTAGTACAAGCAGGGCACAACATTGTTGGGGTCTATTGTCAGCCAGATAAAGAAAAGGGTCGTGGAAAACAAGTGCAAATGCCTGCCGTAAAAGTGGCAGCCTTGGCACATGATTTACCGGTGTACCAACCTGTAACACTGAAATCAGAAGAAGTAGAGGCCGAATTACGTGCCTTAGAACCAGATGTAATTATTGTTATTGCATACGGTAAAATTTTACCACCTTGGCTCATTCGTTTACCTAAATATGGCTGTATTAATGTACATGCTTCTATTTTGCCTAAGTATCGTGGGGCTGCACCAATTCATTATGCTATTTTAAATGGTGATACTAAAACTGGGGTCACTATTATGCATATGGATGACGGTCTTGATACAGGCGATATTATCGATGTTGAAACTATAGAGATATTACCGAATGAAACTACGGGAGAACTCTTTGAGCGTATTGCTACATTGGGCGGTGCGACTATCAATCCTGTATTAGAACGTTGGGTAGCTGGAGAGATTATTGCTATACCACAGGATGATATTAAGGCATCTCATACGAGCAAAATTACAAAGGACATGGGACTCATTGATTGGAATAGTCCAGCTTTTGAAGTAGCGAATAAAATCAAGGCCTTAAATCCTGCACCTGGATGTTTTACTTTCATTAATGGAAAACGATTGAAACTTTGGATGGCAGAATCACTAGAGGAATCTAGTTCTGTACAACCAGGTACAATCGTTGCTATAACAGCAGACTCTATTGATGTAGCAACAAAAGATGGTATATTGCGATTGAAAGAAGTACAACCAGATAACAAAAAGCGTATGAGTGCAGGCGACTTCTCTCGAGGTCATCAATTGAAAGTAGGTATGACATTTGGTGAATAAAGAGAAAGAATATGAAACGTATCCGTTATATTTAGGCTTATCAGGACTCACATTTGCATTACTTACTGTACTGGTGGTAGTGCTCATGTATGTATTATGGCCTGGATTACATCAGTTAAGCTATACTTTGGCGGTGACAGTAGAAATTTTTCTAGCCTTCATCATTGGCATTGGTTGGTTTCTATGGGCTATGCTTGGCATAGCTACAAAAGGTTGGTTGCGTATTCATCCTATTATTTTACGCATTAGTAATCGTGTCATTTATTCACTATTCCCAATTTCCCTGCTGCTAGGCAAATTTGGCGGTGTTACTAAGGACCGATTACGTCAATCCATGATTGATTTAATTAATCATTTGGTGACATTAAATTTGTACAAAGTACCAGCAGACCGTATTTTGTTATTAACACCACATTGCCTACAAGAGAGCTCTTGTGTTCATAAGGTTACTGGTGATGTATATAATTGCAAACAATGTGGTCGGTGTAAGGTTGGCGATTTGCTGCAAATCACAAAGGATTATGGCTGTAAATTTCTCGTTGCTACAGGCGGCACCCTGGCTAGACTAAAGGTTAAGGAAGCACGACCTAAAGCAATTGTAGCTATCGCGTGTGAACGAGATTTGGCAAGTGGTATGGCTGATGTATTCCCAATTCCTGTGATAGGGGTCTTGAACGCAAGACCCAATGGGCCATGCTGTAATACGACAGTAGATGCTGATCGTGTGAGAGAAGTTGTGGAATTATTAGTAGATAAGGATAGTCATGAGCGAAACTAACGGAAATCCACAAAAACAAAATATTAGATTATATGCTGTTAAGGCATTAGCGGATATCAACCGTAAAGGTGGTTATGCGAATATTGTATTGCAACAATATATTAATCAATACAATATGAGTGATTTGGATCGTCGTTTCTTTACAGAACTTGTATATGGCGTAGTACGTCGTAAAAACTATTTAGATGCGATCATTGTCCATTTTGCCAAACGCCCCCTAAATAAATTATCTTCCTTAGTGGTGGAAATTTTACGGTTAGGGATTTATCAAATCCTATATATGGACAAGGTACCTGAAAGTGCGGCCGTTAATGAAAGCGTAAAGTTGGCAAAGAAACTAACCCGTGGGTTATCTGGTTTTGTGAATGCCATTTTACGAAATCTATTACGTGATGATGGAAATATATCCATTGATGAACTTAGTCGTAGTGAGGAAGAACGCATTTCCTTTATTTATAATCAACCATTATGGCTTATTGAACATTGGGCGAATGAGATGGGGCTTGATAAGACAGAGGAGCTATGTGCTTGGTTTAATGAACAACCTCGTCTTACAGCACGTATCAATACATTAAAAATCTCCTATGATGATTGTATTTATCAATTAACTGACGCAGGGTGGATTGTAGAACAAGATGCCACAATGCCAGAGGTGTTGTACATTGATAAGCATGTAGGCAGTCTTGAAAAATCTGACCTTGTCATGAATGGCGCCATTACCTTTATGGATAAAGCATCTATGCTCGTGGCTCATGTGGTGAATCCACAGGCGAATGAACGCATCCTTGATTGTTGTGCGGCGCCAGGTGGTAAATCCATGCATATGGCTGCGTTGATGAATAATCAAGGTACTATCGTATCATGTGATATTCATGACCATAAGATAGAATTGATGGAGGCCAATGCCGAACGCCTTGGTGCCACTATCATAGAAACTACATTACAAGATGCGACACAATTGCCAAAGGAATGGGCGGGGACATTTGATCGTGTATTGATCGATGCACCTTGTTCTGGTCTTGGTATTTTACAAAAGAAACTAGATATGCGCTGGCGTAAGGAACTTTCAACACTGAAAGAATTACCAGCATTGCA
Source organism: Veillonella absiana (assembly GCF_032970865.1). Lineage (NCBI taxonomy): Bacteria > Bacillati > Bacillota > Negativicutes > Veillonellales > Veillonellaceae > Veillonella > Veillonella absiana. Next base: position 134,839 of record NZ_JAWJZB010000006.1, read on the forward strand.
ATTACAAATATTAAACCGTGCCAGCCAAATGGTGAAGGACGGTGGTACAGTGGTGTATTCCACATGTACACTCAATACATTAGAAAATGAAGACGTAGTCAATAAATTTTTGGCTACTCACCAAGAATTTACATTAGATAGCATTGGCAATGATATTCCAGTGCCTCATGAAGGTCCTATGATTACTACATATCCACCGAGAGATAATATGGACGGGTTCTTTATGGCTAGATTATGTAAAAACAAGTGAGTCTAAAGGAGACACATGATAGAATTACTAGGAAAATCCTTGCCGGAGTTGCAAGAGATTTTTGTTACTCATAAGATACAAAAGTTTAGAGCTAAACAATTGATGGATTATATTTATCATCGCTATATATTTGACTTTGATAAGATGGAGCAATTCCCTAAAAATCTTCGTACATGGTTAACAGAAAATTGTATAATTTCTATGCCGAAGGTGATTACAGAATCTGTATCTCCAGATGGGAAAACGCGTAAATTATTACTAGAATTCAGTGACACAAGCCGTGTTGAAGCAGTGCTCATGCAGCAGCATTACGGTAATTCCGTTTGTGTATCTTCACAAGTGGGCTGTGCCATGGGGTGCATATTCTGCGCTTCTACACAAGGCGGTTTATATCGAGATTTAGAGGCTCATGAAATTGTGGCTCAAGTCGTATTATTTGGCGCTGCTATTGATGAGGATATCCATTCCATCGTTGTCATGGGGGCTGGTGAGCCACTACAAAATTATGACAATGTTGTTGATGCTTTAAAATTGATGCATGATGAGGAAACATTTAATATTAGTTATCGCAAGATGACTATATCTACTTGTGGATGGGTACCTAATATTTACCGGTTAGCAGAGGAAGGGATTCCATTTACTTTGGCATTGTCTTTACATGCTACGACTAGTGAAACTCGTCGCAGTATTATGCCCATAGGGTCAAAATATGCGCTTCCAGAGGTATTGGCGGCGGTAAAGGCTTACTATGACAAGACGCAACGTCGAGTGACGTTCGAATATATCTTGATTGAAGGTGTTAACGTTTCCCTAGATGAAGCACATCAATTAGGTAAAATCGGTAAAGAATTCCCTAATTGTCATATCAATCTTATTCCAGTAAATGGGAATGAACATATTGACTTGTATAAACCAACTAACAAGCATATGGCTACTTTCAAAGAAATTGTTGAATCCTATGGTGTATCGGTGACGATACGAAAAGAGATGGGCGATGCTATCCAAGCTGCTTGTGGTCAGTTAAAAGCAGGGCACGCACAGAAAGAGGAGAATCATGAATAGTATAGGCATGAGCAAGATTGGCTTGGTACGCCAACGCAATGAGGACCGGTTCTTTATTGATGGTCCTGTGTGTGCTGTTACTGATGGCATGGGCGGTTATAAAGGCGGTGAAATCGCTAGTACCTATGCTGTTGATGAAATCGAACGTAGTTTGCAAAAAGCTAACTTCTTTGATGAACAAATATTATGTGATGCAATTCGCCAAGCTAATGCATCCATTGTTAACCGAGTAAAAGAAGAGAAATCTTTAACTGGAATGGGGACAACGGCTGTTGTTGTAGCGATACAAGATAATATATTGTATTGGGCTAGCGTAGGCGATAGTCGTTTATACGTAATGAAACAAGGTATATTGCAACAAATTACAACTGACCATTCTATGGTGCAAGAACTCTTTAGCGCTGGAGAAATTACAAAAGAGGAGATGTTAACTCATCCAAAGCGTAATTTGTTAACTAGAGCAGTTGGTGTCAACTCTATCCTAGCCGTTGATAGTGGACAATTAGAGGTAGCACCAGGTGACCGTATTGTATTATGTACCGATGGTTTAACCGGGTATGTAAATGATCATGAAATCGAACAAGTATTGAATGAGACTTCTGATAATAATACGGCTGTTAATACATTAATGAACAGAGTGTATGACCTGGGCGCTAGTGATAATGTAACTATTATTGTGGGCACTATCTAATCTAGGAACGGTGATATGATGAGTATTATACAAAACTTAAAGGATATTATCCTTGATAATCGATATAAAATTATAGATAAAATTGGCGTGGGCGGTATGGCTGACGTTTACAAGGGTCAAGATTCTTTACTTGGACGTGCTGTAGCCATTAAAATCTTACATGCTAACTTTGCGAATGATGATGAGTTTGTCACACGTTTTAAACGTGAGGCTCAAGCTGCAGGTAAATTAAATCATCCAAATATTGTAAATATGTATGATGTAGGCTATGACCAAGGTTTGCACTATATTGTTATGGAATATGTAGAAGGGGAGACCTTAAAGGAATACATCGTTCGTAACAAAAAATTAGCCATCGATGAGGCTGTTAAAATTGCTATTGCCATTGGTGAAGGGCTTGAACATGCCCATGCAATGGGGATTGTTCATTGTGATATTAAGCCTCATAATGTGATGATTACCTCGAATGGTCGTGTGAAAGTAGCTGATTTCGGTATTGCACGTGCTATGAATGCAACTAATACCGTAATGTATACAAACTCTATTATGGGGTCGGCACATTATTTGTCACCCGAACAAGCTAGTGGTAAACCTGTAGATGGAAATACTGATATTTACTCTTTAGGTGTTGTTCTTTATGAAATGCTTACAGGTCGTGTTCCATTTGAAGGGGAAACACCAATTGCGGTAGCGTTAAAACATGTACGTGAGGAATTAACTCCACCTACACGTTATAATCCAAGTATTCCTAGTATGCTTGAATCCGTCGTAGTGAAAGCCCTGTCAAAAAATCCTGAAGATCGTTTTGGTAGTATTAGTGACATGATTAGTGATTTGCGTTTATCCCAAGGTTTTACCATGGGAAAATCTAGTCGCCAAGTGCCATATGATTTTGCCACTCAAATGATTCCGACGGTGGATGCAAATCCATTTGAGAATGACATAGAAGAAGAAAACTCTAAAAAGTCTGGAATTTTAGGATTTATTGCGAAAATTCCGCAAAAGTATATTATTCTTGGTGCTGCGGTTATATTTGTGGTAGCATTCCTAGGTGCATTCCTTAGCTTTGGGAACTTCTGGAGCAATACGACTGTAGAAGTCCCGAATGTAGTTGGAAAACAGGTGTCTGTGGCTAAAAATATTCTAGAGGATAATCATTTACGAGTGTCCACTAGTGAGGTATCAAATCCAGATGTTCCAGCAGGACAAGTTATTTCTCAAACACCATCTGCCGGTGAAAAGGTAAAAGAACAACGTACAATCCATCTTGTAGTAAGTAAAGGGGTTGGTGATATTACTGTTCCTGATTTATCTGGTATGACAGTAGAACAAGCGAAAGCTCGACTTAAAGAACTAGGCCTTGTAATCGGTAAAATTTCAACCGGTAATAATCAAGATAAACCAGATGCGGTAATTATTTCTCAATCACCGTCTGGTGATTCTAAGGTGACTAAAGGCACAACTATTGATATTACTATTAATAAATTGGTAGCTAAAAAAGTAGAAATGCCTAATGTTATAGGTATGACATTAAAAGATGCACGTGATGCATTGAATTCTTTAGAATTGTCCGTAAACCAAATTGCTGGCTCCGTGGATGAAAAATCTGTGGTTACTGAACAAAGTGTTAAAGCGGGACAAAAAATTGATGTCGGTGGCGCGGTTAACTTAACTACTACGTTAAAAGAGGAAGCAAAGTCTAAAGATGAAAAGTCTAGTTCCTCTAATAGTGGTAGTAACACTACTAATGGTACAGTAGACGTAACAGTGCCATCTGGATCTAAAGAACAATCTTTACGCATTGTGGTTCAAGATGATACGGGATCTGCTGTTATCTATGATGGTACAAATAAACCTGGAGATCGTGTTGTGAAAAAAGTTTCTGGTGTTGGGAATGTACGAATTCAGGTGTACTTGAATGGTGCATTAGTTCAAGATCAGGCTTTATAGGAGCACTATGAATATCGGGATTGTTGTAAAAAATATGAATGGCTATTTCTATGTGCAATCTCCTGATGGAGAGGTACATGAATGTAAAGTGCGTGGCCGTTTAAAACAGAATAGATATACTTTACTCGTTGGTGACCGCGTGCATTATTCTGAGGATGGATTCATTGAATCCATCCTTCCTAGAATTAACTCTATGGTTCGTCCAGCAGTAGCTAATATAGATCAAGTTATCCTAGTGGTGGCTGCTCATGAACCAGATATCAATGAATTATTGTTTAATAAACTGCTCGTCATGATTGAGCACGCTGATATTCCAGTGGTTATTTGCATAAATAAATGTGATCTAGCTGATGAAAATACACGAGAATTGGTAGATCGATACCAAACTATTGGGTATACAGTTATACGTACATCGACTTATGTTAAAGAAGGTCTTGAAGAGTTACGCTCTACATTAGAAGGAAAGATTACTGCTTTTGCTGGTCCATCTGGTGTGGGTAAGAGTAGCTTGCTCAATGCATTAGAACCAAATTTTGCATTTCAAACTGGTGATGTGAGTGATAAAATTAAACGTGGTAGACATACGACGAGACATGCTTCTTTATTTAGTTTGAATGAGGAATCTTTCATTATGGATACACCTGGATTTAGTGCCATTGAGTTTAATGATGTATCATTGGAGCGCTTGCCAAGTCTATTTCCTGAATTTTTATCTTGTGAAGTTGATTGTAAATTTAGTCCTTGTTATCACGATAAAGAACCAGTGTGTGGCGTGAAACAAGCCGTAGATAATGGAGTTGTTTTCCTATCTCGTTATGAAGCGTACCTCGCTATACGCGAAGAAATTATGAATCAGAAAAAGAGGTCAAGATAATGATTAAAATTGCACCATCTATGCTATCTGCTAATTTTGCAGAATTAGCTGCTGAAATTAAAAGTATTGAAGAAGCTGGCGCTGATATATTACATATTGACGTAATGGATGGCCATTTTGTACCGAATTTAACATTTGGTGCCCCTATTGTAAAGGCTATTCGTAAATATACTGATTTGCCTTTTGATGTACATTTAATGGTAACAAATCCAGAGGATTATGTAGATGAATACGCAGCTATCGGGGTGGAATATTTCACATTCCATCAAGAAACTGTTCCTCATATGCATCGTTTGATTCAACAAATAAAAGCAAAAGGTATGAAAGCAGGTGTGGCATTAAATCCAAGCACACCAGTATCAACATTAGAGGATGTAGCCAATGATTTAGATATGATTTTAATCATGAGTGTTAATCCAGGTTTTGGCGGTCAATCTTTCATTACTAATGCCATAAAAAAGGTAAAACAAGCTAAAGCTTTACTTGGCATGATTGGCAATACTGACGCTGATATTGAAGTAGATGGCGGTATCAATAGTATGACATCCATCGCTATTAAAGAAGCGGGGGCGACGATTTTGGTAGCCGGGTCTGCTGTATTTGGAGCGGAAGATCGCAAAGTTGCCATTGAGGCCATTCGCAATAGCGGTAGTGGATTATAACTACTCATATTACAAGTTTCTATGCTTATCATAGTATTTACAATGCTACGACTAGTAGTATATGAGATTTAATCATAAAATATCTACAAGAACTTGTAGAAAATATCTTGATTGTGTATTTTGGTTTATGCTATAATCATTGGGTATGAAAAATACGCACGTCGTTGGACTTCGGTACTGTGCCTAATTTTGGGTGACCCGAGGGATGAAGAGACGGAGGTTAATTAACAGGAGGTGCCACAATGGCAGTTGTATCAATGAAACAATTATTAGAGGCTGGTGTACACTTTGGTCATCAGACTAGAAGATGGAATCCTAAAATGGCGAAATTCATCTTCACTGAACGCAATGGTATTTATATCATTGACCTTCAAAAAACAGTAGGCAAAGTAGACGAAGCTTACAATTTCTTACGCGAAGTAGCTAGCCAAGGCGAAGTTATTTTGTTTGTAGGTACTAAAAAACAAGCTCAAGAAGCAATTAAAGAAGAAGCTCTTCGTGCTAACATGTTCTTCGTTAACGAACGTTGGTTGGGCGGCATGTTGACAAACTTCAAAACAATTGAAACTCGTATCAAACGTTTAAAACAATTGGAAACTATGGCTGAAGATGGTACATTCGAAGTACTTCCTAAAAAAGAAGTTATCGGTCTTCGTCATGAAATGGAAAAATTGGAAAAATACCTTGGCGGTATCAAAGATATGCCTAAAATGCCAGGTGCTCTTTTCGTAATCGATCCTAAAAAAGAACGTATTGCAATCGCGGAAGCTAAAAAATTGGGTATCCCAGTAGTAGCAACTGTAGATACAAACTGTGATCCAGATGAAATCGATTTCCCAATCCCTGCAAATGATGACGCTATCCGTGCCGTTAAATTATTAGCTGGCGCTATGGCTGATGCAGTATTGGAAGGTCGTCAAGGCGAATCTTTAGATGCTCAAGAAGTAGCTGAAGACGCTGAATAATATACACCTTAGTTTACTGAATTTAAAACTTTTGCTGTATATGAGAATTCAGTATGAATACTCATTGAAACATAAAAATTAAACATATATAATTAGGGTAAGGGCTTTTATTCCTTACCTTAATTAATACTAGGAGGTAACTAAACAATGGCAATTACTGCTGCTTTGGTAAAAGAATTACGCGAAATGACTGGCGCAGGCATGATGGACTGCAAAAAAGTATTAACAGAAACTGATGGCAATATCGAGAAAGCTGTTGACCTTCTTCGTGAAAAAGGTTTAGCGGCTGCAGCTAAAAAAGCTGGTCGTATTGCAGCTGAAGGTGTTGTTACTTCTTATATTCATGCTGGTGGTCGTATCGGCGTATTAGTAGAAGTTAACTGTGAAACTGACTTCGTTGCTAAAACAGACGATTTCCAAGCTTTAGCTCGCGATATCGCTATGCAAATCGCTGCTGCTAACCCTACATACTTGAACCGTGAAGAAGTTCCTGTAGATGTTATCGAACATGAAAAACAAGTATTGTTAGAACAAGCTAAACAAGAAGCTGAAGAAGATGTTAAAGCCGGTCGCAAACCAAAACCAGAAGCAGTTTTGGAAAAAATGGTTGCTGGCCGTGTAGAAAAATTCTATAAAGAAAATTGCCTTTTAGAACAAGTATTCATTAAAGATGGTGACAAAACTGTTACTGAAATCATTAATGAAAATATTGCAAAAATCGGTGAAAACATCAACGTACGCCGTTATGTTCGTTACGGTTTAGGCGAAGGTCTTGAAAAACGCCAAGATGATTTTGTAGCGGAAGTTATGGCATCTGTTGGTAAATAATTGAGATAAAATAAGAGAACACCGTACAGTGTTCTCTTATTTTGCAATAGTAAGGAGTAAAGAAATGGCAAAGAGACATTTTAATCGCATCGTTTTAAAATTAAGCGGTGAAGCGTTAGCAGGTGAACAAGGTTTTGGTATCAATCCAGATGCAGTAGAAGGATTTGCAAAGGAAATTGCAGAATTATCTAAAAATACGGATCTTGAAATTGCTATCGTTGTAGGGGGCGGTAACTTATGGCGTGGTTTAGCAGGTAGCAATAAAGGTATGGATCGTGCCACTGCTGACTATATGGGGATGCTTGCTACAGTGATGAACTCCTTAGCATTACAAGATGCACTTGAACAAGCTGGTGTAGATACACGTGTTCAAACAGCTATTGAAATGCAAGAAATTGCAGAACCATATATTCGTCGTCGTGCCATTCGTCATTTAGAGAAAAAACGCATTGTTATCTTTGGTGCAGGTCTTGGTAAACCATACTTCTCCACTGATACAACTGCTGCATTGCGTGCTGCAGAAATTGAAGCTGACGCTATCTTGATGGCTAAGAAGTTTGCTGATGGTGTATATGACTCTGATCCTAAAATCAATCCTAATGCTGTTAAATTTGATGAATTAACGTATATGGATGTGATTAGCAAAGAGTTAAAAGTTATGGATGCTACATCCACAACATTATGTAAAGACAATAATATTCCGATTGTTGTATTTAGCATGGATATTCCTGGTAATATCACAAAGGCTGCTAAAGGCGAAGAAATCGGTACTATCGTTAGAGGAGAATAAAACAATGGAAGTGAAAGAGTTATTAGCGCAAGAAGAAACTCGCATGGACAAATCTATAGAGGCATTGAAACATGAATTTGCTTCTATCCGTACAGGACGCGCCAGTGTATCATTACTTGATAAAGTAATGGTAGACTATTATGGCACTCCTAGCCCAATCAACCAAGTAGCTAATATTTCCGTGCCAGAACCACGGATGATCTTAATTGCTCCATGGGATAAAAGTATGATTGGCGCCATTGAAAAAGCGATTTTACAATCTGATCTAGGCTTGAACCCTGGCAATGATGGTGCTCAAATTCGTTTGGTTATTCCTCAATTAACAGAAGAACGCCGTAAAGAGATTGTTAAAGTCGTTCATAAAAAAGCTGAAGATGCAAAAGTAGCAATTCGTAACATTCGCCGTGATGCCAATGATGCTATTAAAAAAGAAGAAAAAGCTAAAACAATTACTGAAGATGATGCTAAAGATGGTTTAGATCAAATTCAGAAATTGACTGATGCTAAGATTAAACAAATCGATCAATTAAAAGATGTAAAAGAAAAGGATGTATTAGAAGTATAATGCTTAATTCTAATGATCTTTTGGGTATGCCATGGCAGCTTGCAAAGTCTCGTTTGCAGGCTGCCCATATTCCATTTAAGGTAACTATTGGAGATAACTTTAACCGTTTCTTCGATGTTGCTACTGATGGTTATTATGTAGCTCGTGTGAAGGAAATACAAGAAACATGGCACATACTAATTTATAGACCAATGATTAACAGTGACTTTGGTATTAGTGCTGAGGTGGACTATGCTAACTAAGCTATTTGGAAAACAATCGAAACTGCCAAACGATCTTGTTATCGATCCTAGTAATATACCAAATCATATTGGCATTATTATGGATGGCAATGGCCGTTGGGCCAAACGTCGTGGGATGCCACGTAATATGGGACATCGTGCAGGTGCTGATGTTCTTAAAAAAATTGTTGTTGCTGCTGATGAAATCGGTGTAAAAGCATTGACAGTATATGGATTTTCCACAGAAAATTGGAAACGTCCAGAAGATGAAGTGTCATTATTAATGTCACTCATAAAAGAATACTTAAGTAAAAATGTTCAGGAGATGCATAAGAAGAATGTACGAATTCGTTTTATTGGCTATATTCTTGGGCTTTCAGAGGAATTGCAACATATTATTAGGGACTCTGAAGAATTAACTGCGAATAATACAGGTCTAACCCTACAATTAGCAATCAATTATGGGGGACGTGATGAAATAATCCGTACCGTGCGCTCTATGGTAGAACAAGTTCAACAAGGAGTTATCACAACGGATGAAATTACTGAGGACTATTTTGGGTCTCAACTGTTTACGAAGGAATTTAGCGATGTAGATTTATTGATTCGTCCAAGCAAGGACTATCGAATTAGTAACTTTTTATTATGGCAATTAGCCTATGCAGAGTTTTGGTTTACAGATTTACACTGGCCTGACTTTACAAAGGAAACGTTGTTAGAAGCTGTGTATGCCTACCAACAACGAGAACGTCGTTTTGGTGGATTACAAGAGGAATAAACTATGCTGAAAACTCGTGTTATAACAGCTCTAGTCGGTTTTATTATCGCTATCGTATGCATTACATTTGGTGGGGTGGTTTTTGATGCCCTTATTACTCTGTTAGCATTAATTGGATGGCGTGAGTTTACGCTATTAGCAAAATCACGCCGTGTTCGCATGCCTTTATTGTGGGGCTATATCTATATCCTCGCGGTAATGACATCTTTATCCTTAGGCTATTATAATATTATTCTTGCTATCGGCTTAGCTGGAGTTTTCTGCTTGTATATGATGATGACTTTCGGTGAACGCTATAAATTACATAATGTAGGGTATAGTATCTTTGGTGTAATTTATGTATTACTAGGAATGGGTGCATTATTATTGATTCGTCAGGATTCTCTATATAGTTTGCTACCTATGCCATATGAACGAGACAATTGGGGTGTTGTAACGATTTGGCTCTTGTTATTTACAACTTGGGCTAGCGATACATTTGCCTATTTTGCAGGTCGTGCTTTTGGTAAAAATAAAATCGTTCCTACTATTAGTCCTAACAAAACCTTAGAGGGCTTTATTGGCGGTTTTATTGGTGCTATTGCAACGGGGATTGTATATGCCTTTATTGTGGGAACACCTATGTATATGGGGGCTTTCTTTGGCATTATTATCGGCGTTCTTGCACCATTGGGAGACTTATTCGAATCTAAAATGAAACGCATTTGTGATGTAAAAGATTCTGGTGTGTTATTACCAGGGCATGGTGGTGTATTAGATCGTTTTGACAGTTTGTTATTTGCGGCTCCGGCAGTTCTTGCATATTTAACATTGTTATAATCGAGGCAAATTATGAAATATCTTAGCATATTAGGCAGTACTGGCTCTATCGGTACACAAACGATTGATGTGGTAAATCAACATCCAGATCGTTTTATAATTGTGGCATTAGTGGCGCATCATAATATTGATTTACTAGAACAACAAATTCTAGCCCATGAACCTATCATGGCCGGTGTTGTTGATGAAAGTGCCTATAAAGCTCTCAAGTCTCGTTACCATGGACCTACTAAACTCTATTGTGGTGAAGAAGCTTTAATTGCAGCTGCTACGTTACAAGAGGCGACAATGGTAATTACCGCTATCGTTGGTGCTGCAGGAATTAGCTCCACAGTAGAGGCTATCAAGGCTGGAAAAACTATTGGGTTAGCCAATAAGGAAACCTTAGTGGCTGGTGGTTTTCTGATTACATCATTAGCTAAGGAACATAATGTAAAGATTCTGCCTATCGACAGTGAACATAGTGCTATTTTCCAATGTTTAGAAGGACAAGTGAAGGAGAATGTTGATAAATTAATTATCACTGCCTCTGGTGGTCCTTTACGAACTTGGACGCGAGAACAAATTCAAACTGCTACTGCAGCTGATTGTTTACGTCATCCTACATGGAGCATGGGGAATAAGATCACTATAGACTCTGCGTCTTTATTTAATAAAGGTCTAGAGGTTATTGAGGCTCATTGGCTTTTCGATTTTGATTTTGAGCATATCGATGTAGTAGTACATCCACAAAGTATTGTACACTCTATGATTATGATGAAGGATGGGGCTATTTTGGCTCAATTAGGTAATCCGGATATGAGAGAACCTATTCAATATGCTATGACCTATCCTGACAGAATTCCTTTGGTTTATAAAACATTGGAATTCAAAGAATTACTAGAATTACAATTTATGCCGCCTAGATATGATGATTTCCCTGCTTTAAAACTAGCATTTGAAGTAGGTCGTCAAGGGGGCTTTAAACCAGCCGTATTCAATGCAGCTAATGAAACTGCAGTATACGCATTTTTAGAGGATAAGATTTCTTTCCCTCAAATATATCAAACCGTTACATCCGTCTTAGATGCGATGGAATCGGAAGATGACTTTACTCTAGATAACCTATTGGCCATTGACCAATGGGCAAGATGTAAAGCTTCTGAATTAATTAAATAGGAGTTACTATGATAACAATGTTAGCCACCATATTTGTGTTTGGGGTTATTGTGTTCATTCATGAATTAGGACACTTTGTAACTGCTAAGGCTTGTGGTATGCGTGTTGATGAATTTGCCATCGGTTTTGGTCCTGCCATTGTAAAAGTTCAAAAAGATGAGACTTTATATTCTATTCGTGCTATTCCATTAGGTGGTTATAATAAAATTGCCGGAATGAGTGATGAAGAAGAATTAGACGATCGATCTTTCTTGAATAAACCAGCATGGCAGAGATTTATCGTTATTTCTGCCGGTGCAGTGTTCAATTTCCTTTTGGCTATCTTAATCGTATTTTCAATTTTGGTAATCTCTGGAGCACCAAGTCCGTCTTCAGAACCTGTGATTGGTCGTATGCATTCTACGGGTCCAGCAGCGATAGCACATTTGGAGGTAAATGATAAAATTACTTCTATAAATGGTAAGAAAATTACTAAATGGACTGATATTGCTATAGCTTTACAAGGAACTCAAAAACACGCAATTCCAATTGTGGTGGAACGTAACGGTCAAATGATTGAGTCTACCATTATTCCTATGGAAACTGATAATGGGCGTGCGATTATTGGAATTAATCCTTCGTCTATCATGACAAAATATCCTATAGGTGAGGCCGCTTATCGTGCTGTGGCCTATACAGTCAATATGGTTCATCAAATGATTACCGGCTTATGGTCTATGATAGTAGGGACAGAAGAAGCTCAATTAGCGGGCCCGGTAGGAGTGGCACAAATGGCTGGTGAAGTTGCTCAAATTGGCTTTGTGTATTTATTACAATTCACAGCTATTTTGAGTATCAACCTAGGTGTTATTAATCTATTGCCATTACCCGTTCTAGATGGTGGTCATCTCATCATCATCCTTGTTGAAAGTATTACAAGACGCAAATTACCGCCTAAGGCATTACAATATATCCAAATGGCTGGGTTGGCGCTTTTATTATTTATTTTCTTGTATACTACAGTACAAGATATTAGCCGTATCTAAGATAAGACTGATATACTAACGTAATATACTCTATACATAGCCAGATATGTTATATTTTAAGCTGGTCATTGAGTTAGAACATACATAAACGAAAGATCGTTTAGGAGATATACTATGATAGTAAGAAAACAAACTAATGGAATCATGGTAGGAAATGTAAAAATTGGTGATTTTGCACCAGTGAGTATTCAATCTATGATTACAACGGACCCTGTCCATATAGATAAGGCTATAGCAGAAATTAATCGCCTTGCAGATGCGGGTTGTGAAATTGTTCGTGTAGCAGTACCAAATATGGATTCTGCGAAAGCCTTAAAAACTGTAAAAGCAGGGATTCATATTCCATTAATTGCAGATATTCATTTTGATTATCGCCTTGCTTTGGAAGCCATTGATAATGATGTAGATGCATTGCGTATCAATCCAGGCAATATCGGTGGTGAAGATCGTGTATTAGCGGTTATTGAAAAGGCTAAACCAAAACAAATTCCAATTCGTATTGGTGTTAATGCTGGTTCACTACCACAACATATTTTATCTGCCTACGGTGGTCATCCAACTGCTGATGGTATGGTAGAAACAGCAATAGAACACATTCGTATTTTGGAAAAATTAGACTATCGTCAAATGAAGATTTCCATTAAAGCTACGGAAGTGCCATTGATGGTAGAGGCATATCAAAAGCTTTCAGCTAAGGTGCCATATCCTTTACATTTAGGTGTTACCGAAGCAGGTACAATTACACAAGGTACAATTAAGTCTGCTATGGGTATTGGCGCCTTGTTATTGCAAGGCATAGGCGATACTATGCGCGTATCCCTAACAGGTGATCCTATCCATGAAATTGAAGTCGCTCAAGGTATTTTAAGTAGCCTTGGTTTACGAAATTTCGGTGCTACTATGATTTCCTGTCCTACTTGTGGACGTTGCCAAGTTAATTTGTTTGACATGGCAGAGATTGTAGAGGCTCGTTTAAAAACGATTAAGGTCCCAATTAAAGTGGCTGTTATGGGATGTGTAGTCAATGGACCAGGTGAAGCGAGAGAAGCTGATTTTGGGATTGCTGGCGGTAAAGGCCTAGGGATTATCTTCCGTAAAGGTGAGGTCCTCAAACAAGTACCAGAAGCAGAATTAGTAGATGCTTTATTCCGTGAAATTGATGATTATTTAGAAACACTTGATAAGGAGTAATTATTCATGTTAGCAAGTAAATTATATGCACCAACATTACGAGAAATGCCTTCTGATGCTGATGTAATTAGCCAACAATATATGTTACGTGCTGGTTTTATTCGTAAAATGTCCAGCGGTTTATATAGCTTTTTACCATTGGCGTGGAGAAGTATCCGTAAAATCGAAGGCATCGTTCGTGAAGAATTAGATGCAGCAGGGGCTCAAGAAATTATGATGCCAATCATTCAACCTGCAGAAATTTGGAAGGAATCTGGTCGTTGGAATGCATATGGTGCAGAAATGATTCGCCTTCATGATCGTCATGACAATGAATATTGCCTTGGCCCAACACATGAAGAGATGATTACTACACTTGTTAAAAATGAAATCAACTCCTACCGTCAATTGCCAGTAAACTTATATCAAATTCAAAATAAATACCGCGATGAACGTCGTCCACGCTATGGCTTGATGCGTAGTCGCGAGTTTATTATGAAAGATGCGTATTCATTTGATGCTGATGAAGCAGGTTTAGATATTCAATATAAATTGATGTATGATGCGTATTCTAATATCTTTGCTCGTTGTGGTTTGACATGTAAACCAGTGGAAGCTGACTCTGGTGCAATTGGTGGTTCCAATACACATGAATTCATGGCTATTGCAGAGGCTGGTGAAGCAGATATCATTCATTGTACAAAATGCGATTATGCTGCGAACATTGAAATCGGTAAACCAGGTATTATGAAACAAACTGAAGAAGCGTTGAAAGAATTAGAAGTAGTAGAAACACCACATGCTAATACGATTGATGCTGTAGCAGAGATGCTTTCATTACCATTAGAAAAAACAATCAAAGCAGTAGTATTTGCTATTGAAGATAAAGTCATTTTAGCCATAGTTCGCGGTGATCATGAAGTGAATGAAGTAGCAGTGCAACATGCTGTGGACGGTAATGTAGAACCTGAAATGGCAACACCAGAGCAATTGGTACGCGTTGGTTTAACAGCTGGATTTATTAGCCCTGTAGGTTTAAAACAATCCGAAGAATTCGCTATTGTTGTAGATGAATCTGTTATGGAAACATTCAACGTATGTGGTGGAGCTAACAAACCTGATGCTCATTACATCAATATCAATCCAAAACGTGATTTCAATGTAGAGAATATTATCGTAGCACCAATTCGTTTAATTACTGATGAAGACGTATGTCCAACATGTGGTGGTGAATTGGCTAAGAGCAAAGGTATTGAAGTAGGCCAAGTATTCAAATTGGGTACAAAATACTCTGAAGCATTAGGGGCTACATTCCTTGATCAAAATGGTCGTCCTAATCCAATGGTAATGGGTTGCTATGGAATCGGTGTTTCCAGAACATTGGCAGCAGCTATTGAACAATATCATGATGAAAATGGTATTATCTGGCCACGCTCCATTGCTCCATTTGAAGTTGTTATCGTACCTATCAATGCTAAAGACGAAGCATTAATGGAAACAAGTACAACTATCTACAATGAATTGAAATCTGCTGGCGTAGATGTATTATTAGATGATCGCAAAGATCGTGCAGGCGTTAAATTTAAAGATGCTGATTTAATCGGCTATCCTTTACGCATTACAGTGAGCAAAAATACATTGGAAAGCAATGAAGTGGAATTAAAAGTTCGTAAAAATGGGGAAGCTATTAATACACCAATTGCTGACGTAAAAGCAAAAGTTGAAGAATTATTGGAAACATTATAAAACATATATAGTTATATTAGAATATTGCTTATTGAGCTAATATAACTATAGCTAAATAGCAAAGTTACGATATATGACTAAATACATCGTAACTTTGCTATTTTTTCTTGAATAAAGTGTAAGAATAAGGGATAATAAATTGATAGTATAAAATTTTACATATCTCATAATAGGTCTATATATTTTATAGTACAATAATGTATATAAGTATCATTACAACGGTGCTTGGAGCATATAGATATATAATGTGTGCATATTTGAGTTAAAACACTATAAATTATATAATACATTTTATGAGAAAGGGGCGTGATGGACATGCGAGTTGACTTTCACATGCATTCTACGTTTTCTGATGGTATAGAGACACCGGAACAATTGTTAACACATGCTATCGAACAAGGTATTTCCTATATGGCCCTTACAGATCACGATGAAATTGATGGTTGTCGTGTAATGAAAGCTATCAAACAAGATCAGGTTCAAATCATTACCGGTTGTGAGTTCAGTTCTGATTTTAGAGGAAAAGATGTTCACATTTTGGGATATGACTTTGACCCCAATAATAAACCATTACGTGATTTTTTGGCGTATTTCAAGGAAAAGCGTTATGAACGTGTTATCAAAATGATTGAACTGTGTCAAGCTAATGAGTTTATGATAACCTTAGAGGAACTCAAATCTAAGTTCCCTGATACTGAGGCCTATGGTCGTCCACATATTGCGCAATTACTTATAGAACACGGTTATGCCCAAAATGTGCAAGACGCATTTGATCATATTTTAAACGCCAAAGGACCTTGTTATGTACCAAAGGTTAAACTCAAGGTACCTGATGTACTTGATATCATTCATCAAGCTGCGGGATTGGCTATTCTAGCACATCCAATCTTAATACGTAATGATACTTGGGTAGAGGAATTATTAGATTATGATTTTGATGGTATAGAGGTATATCATTCTAAACATAATACCGAGGCAGAGGAACGCTATTTAGCTATGGCTAAGGAACGTCATTTACTCGTTTCTGGTGGTTCTGATTATCATGGTATTAATGGACGTACACCCTATCACTTAGGTGAATATGTTGTGGATTCTGAAAAATTTAATTTATTTATGAAAGCTATAAAAGCTTACTAATATAGAAATGGGTCGGGCTTGACGTAGTATCAAGTACTATGTATTTAGAGCCTAGTATCCTCACATTAAATGAAAGTCTTCAGGTAGTACCTGGACGAGGAATACATATGGAAGTTGTAGCATTTGTTGGTAGTAGCGGTACCGGAAAGAGCCATCGTGCCCTTGTTATTGCTCACGAAAATAATATTGAATGTATCATCGATGATGGTATTTTGATTCATGACAATAAAATAGTAGCAGGATTCTCGGCTAAAAAGGAATCTAGCCGACTTAAAGCCGTGCGCCGTGCCATCTTCCAAGATCCAGTGCAGGTCAAATCTGTTAAAGATATGATTGATAAAATTAATCCAGAACGATTGATGATTATTGGCACATCTGACAATATGGTACAGAAGATTACAAAAGCTCTTGGCATTCCATTACCAAGTCGCTATATTCGCATTGAAGATGTAGCTACACCGAAGGAGATTGAAAAGGCGCAATACGCTAGACTAAAAGAAGGAAAACATATTATCCCAGTGCCTACTATGGAATTGAAACCTCATTTTAGAGGTTATCTCATCGATCCAATCAAAACGATGTGGCGCCGTAGAACATTAAAGAAACAAAACCCAGATGAGCTCGGTCAAATTGGTTCAGAAGGATTTGAACGATCCGTGGTACGTCCAGCATTTAGCTATTATGGACGACTTACATTTGCAGATGAAGTCATTCTAAAGCTTGTGAGAAACGGACTTGAGAAGGTTGCAGGTGTAGATGCATCTAGCGATATTTCTTTCAAAAAGAGTAAACAAGGTCAAAATGGCCTAAATATTGATTTATCGGTAGTTATTGAACATGGACATCCAGTGCGTCCATTGATGCAAAATATTCAAGAATCTGTTCGTCAAGAAATTGAATATATTACAGGTATGTCTATTGAGCGTATGTCTATAAAAGTAAAAAATATTGTTGAACCTAAACGAAAAATAATTAGACAGTAATCCTGTCTAATTATTTTATTGTCGACATACTGAATAAGTAATCATCAGCTAACACTAGAGATGATGTATATTATATTAGGAGTTTTAGATGAAGTCATATTATATTTATACCTATGGTTGTCAAATGAATACAGCAGATTCCGAGCGCTTGGCGCATCAATTAGAGCAAGTGGGTTACTTGCCTACTGAGGAGGTTGAGGCTGCTGATTTAATCTTGCTAAATACTTGCGCAGTACGTGAAACTGCTGAAACTAAGGTTTTTGGCCGTATTGGTGAATTAAAACGATTAAAAGAGAAAAATAAGAATTTAATTTTGGCCATCACTGGTTGTATGGCACAAAAGAACCAAGCTGAAATGTTTAAACGTGCTCCCCATGTAGATATTGTTCTAGGAACACATAATATACAACATATTAATGAGATGATTGCAGAAGTACAACGGACACATAAGCATCAAATTAATGTTGATATGGATAATACGGTTCTCCCTGAATTACAAGCCAAACCAAATGGAACTTTCTTTGCGTGGGTACCAATTATGAATGGTTGTAATAAATTCTGTACATATTGCATAGTACCACATGTGCGTGGGCGTGAAATTAGTCGTCCTGTTGAGGCTATTGTGAAAGAAGTAACAGAACTAGGTCAACAAGGATTTAAAGAGATTACATTGCTGGGACAAAACGTAAACTCCTATGGTTTAGACTTCAAAGATGGTACTGATTTTGGTACTTTAATTACAGCTCTTGATGGTATCCCAGGGATTGAACGTATTCGCTATATGACAAGCCATCCACAAGATATGACTAAATCCATGATTGATGCATTAGGGTCTTCTAGTAATGTAGTGACGCATCTACACTTACCAATTCAATCTGGTTCAAATCGAATTTTACAAAAAATGAATCGTCATTATACTGTCGATCATTATAAGGCATTATTACAATACTGCCGTGAGAAAATCAAAGATGTAGTTGTTACTACAGATATTATCGTAGGTTTTCCAGGAGAAACGGAAGAAGATTTCCAAGATACATTACAATTGTTAAAAGATGTTCGCTATGATATGGCATATACATTTATTTATTCAAAACGTTCCGGTACACCAGCGGCGACGATGGATGAACAAGTACCAGAAGAAGTAAAGCGTGTTCGTTTACAACAATTAATGGATATTCAAAATGAAATCTCCCTTGATTTGAATAAACCTATGGAAGGTCATAATTTTGATATTATCGTAGAAGGGCCTAGTCAACGTGATGAGAATACCTGGTTTGGTCGTACATCGGGCAACAAAATGGTGCTATTTCCAAAAGACGATTCCCTCAAGGTTGGCGATACTGTAACGGCACATATTGACCGTGCGCAAACCTGGGTGTGCTATGGGAGTATTATAAAATAGAAGGGTTGTATAGTGGTGATGCAAGAAGATCAAATTGAAGTAATCGGCGCTAAAGAACATAATTTAAAAAATATCAATGTGGTGATTCCTAAAAACAAATTAGTTGTCTTTGCAGGGGTATCTGGTTCTGGTAAATCATCATTTATATCCCAGTCGATGAATTCAAAAATCCAAGTAAATGAAAATCCATTACCATGGAACGAAGGATTTATCATTGAAGGTGCATGTGCCAATAATCTAAAGCATATTAACGTGACAATACCAAAGGGCGTATTAACAGCTATTACAGGTGTGGCAGGCTCTGGTAAAAGTTCCCTCATGACTGAAGCATTTATTCCGCGTAATCCTAATTGTATTGTCATAGATCAAAAGCAAATAGGTACATCAATTCGGTCTACACCAGCTACTTATGTAGGTATAATGGATGAGATTAGAAAAATATTTGCTAAAGAAAATTGTGCGTAAATTGTAGAATGAAATTGAACACTAAAACTAAATAAAAAGATCCATAGGATTGCATCAATGGTAAAATTAAGTTACGACACAAAATTAACCGGAGGCAATCACTATGGACTACCTAAATAATACCATTAATACCCTACCTCGCGAAAGAGGACAACATTTAAGATTTGAAGATCGATGCGAAATCAAAGCGCTCCATAAGCAAGGTTACTCTTATCGCCAGATTGCAAAAGCACTTAATTGCTCACCTAGTACTGTGGGCTACGAATTAAAACGTGGCACTGCAACTAAGACGACACTTCGAGGCAGACCAACAGAGTATGTACCTAGTCGAGGTCAAGCCGTTTACTATGAAAACAGAAAACGTTCTGGTCGTAAACAGCGCATTACGTCTGAAAGTCCATTTGCTATTTGGGTTGCAGCGCAAGTTAAAAAAGATAACTGGTCATTAGACGTATGTGCTGGCTATGCTAAGAAGCATAATCTGTTTACTGAAGAGGAATTTGTATGTGCTAAAACGCTGTATAACGCCCTTAATCAATCACGCCTACCATAAGTACGTACCTAAAGGAAAGTCTATCGAAAACTACTCTGCTGAGCAGATTCTCTGGTTTGCAGAGGATACGAATTCATTACCTAGAAAGTCCCTTGGGTATGATACGCCTGATGATTTATTTGAAGCTTATTTAGATACCGTCTATGCAGCTTAAATTATTTGGTTAAAGGTGTTCAATTTGAACTTGCAATTTTAGTATACATAATAAAGGTATAAACCTGTTATATTGTGTGCAAAAAGGAGAAGAACAATGCTAGCTGATTATGAAATGATGACAGTAACAATTGATGAGAATTTGAAATCTGCTGTAGAAGAAATCCTACAGTCTCAAGGAATGAATCTTGAGAAGGCCATAAACCTATACTTTGAAGAAATCATTAATGCTAGAGGTATTTCTTTTGATGTCGTATTGCCACCTATAGCAGAGTAATAAAATAGAGGAAACGCAGAGCCGCTAAATGTCGCGTCTTCGTCTCCTCTACACATCTGTTTTAAAGAAAAAGCCCCAGGCTGCCGTCCTCGAATGACTTACGCGAAGCGTTCGGAATGAGAGGACGGTAGCCTGGGGCTTCCTTCTATAAACTATGTTTTTTTTCTGCTGCTCTATAATCTCTAATTACCGCTCTAGGTGGAAGTTTATCCATAATACTTACCACATAAATCGCGATGGAGGAGAAGATGAAACCAGGGATGATTTCGTAAAGGCCAAGCCAGCCGAATTGTTTCCAAATCAATACTGTGAGACCACCTACGAGGATACCAGCGATACAGCCGTGGCGAGTCATGCGTTTCCAGAACAAGGAGAACACGATGGCAGGACCAAAGGCAGCACCAAAGCCAGCCCAAGCATAGGCAACCATTGTTAAAATGTAGCTGTCAGGATCTAGTGCCATGTAAATAGCGATAGCAGCTACTAATAATACTGTGATGCGGCTGACTAATACGAGTTCTTTGTCACTAGCACCAGGATGAATCAAGTTATGGTAGAAGTCATTGGAAATTGCAGATGCTGTTACCAATAATTGAGCAGATGCTGTACTCATGATAGCTGCTAGAACAGCAGACCAGATGAGACCAGCCATGAATGGACTGAACAAACGCTCTGTCATAACGAGGTAGATTGTTTCTACTTGAACGCCTTCGAGTCTTTCAGGAAGGAGATATACGTGACCAACAAGACCAACCATAACCGCCGCAGTAAGGGAAAGGATTACCCACACCATAGCGATGTTCATGGATTTTTTCAGCTCACGAGCATCGGAGATGGCCATGAAACGCACGAGAATGTGTGGTTGACCGAAATAGCCGAGGCCCCAACCTAATGCAGAGATAATGCCGATGAACAATTTGAATGGGTCACTTTCATTCCCCCAGATATTTAAACCTTGTGGGAATTCGCGAGCGATGAGCGATGCTGTGTCCACTGGACCACCCAATGCAAAGGCTGCTGTTGTTGGCACCGCTATAATAGCGAAGAACATGAGAGCCCCTTGAATACAGTCTGTCCAAGATACGGCGAGGAAGCCACCGAGGAATGTGTAGAACACTACGATGCCGGCCGTGATAAATAGCGACACGGTGTAATCAAGACCAAATATGGTATTGAATAATTTGCCGCCCGCTACAAAGCCGGAGGATGTGTAAATTAGGAAGAATATCAGAATGAACAGCGCTGAGATAACCGCCACGGAATGAGATTGATCGTGGAAACGATTCTTCAAGAAATCCGGCAATGTGAGACTGTCATTAGAAATTTCTGTATGGTTACGCAAACGACGGGATACGAACTGCCAGTTCGCCCAAGTGCCTAGTGTAAGCCCCACAGCAATCCAGAGACCAGAAATCCCTGTGCTATACGCTAGTCCCGGCACACCCATCAGCATCCAACCACTCATGTCCGACGCTTCCGCGCTGAGGGCTGTAATCCAAGGCCCAAGCTGACGCCCGCCGAGAATATAATCGCCGATACTGTTAGATTTGCGATAATAATACACACCGATATACATCATCAGGCCCAGGTACAATGCAAAGGCGATGATGATCATAATGTTGTTGGTCATGAAATTGACCTCCTTGCAACTTACTCAATACATAACTATAATAAAACACAATAATAGATTTATTTTACCACAATACAAGGTGAAAGTTCTAACTTTCTATAGATTTTATTTTTGCATACAACACTGCTAATCAGGGTATATAAAATCCTATTATCGTTTATATTGGACACAGACACTATTTATATAAATTTGCGATGCTGATGAAATGGAGGCCTATCGATGAAACAATTTATTGTAGATGCATTTACCGATATCGTATTTAAAGGCAATCCCGCTGCGGTGTGCTTAGTGGAACAACCACTCACTGATGAACAAATGCAGCTCATTGCTATTGAAAACAATTTGTCTGAAACGGCCTTTGTACAAGCTGCGGCTGATGGCAATGGCTTTGATTTACGTTGGTTTACACCTGGCAGTGAGGTCGATTTATGTGGTCATGCTACATTAGCAACAGCATTTGTGATTTTTAATGAATGCAATTTTAAGGAATCAACTATCGTATTTCACACTATGAGCGGTGATTTATTCGTAAACCGCGTAGAAAATGGTTATGAAATGACATTCCCGGCTTACGAGCTAACAGAGGTGCCAGTAACAGCTGCGATGGAGGCCGTACTTGGTGTGTGCCCAGAAGAAGCCTATATGGGACGTGACTTACTTTGCGTATTGCCAGACGAGAGCTTTGTTACAGATTATGAGCCTAAGAGTGAAGCTCTTTTAATGCTAGATGGATTATTAGTACACACAACAGCGGCTGGCAGTAATGGTTTTGCTTGAAAAATTCGAAACTCTTGGAATTTTTCGTCATTTCCAATGGCGTCCAATGCAGTTGTTTTAGCAAATTCTTCAATTGTTATAGTGTGTTTTGAGGATAATTCTTTGAGTAATCGATACTCTTCATCAGAGAATTCTAAGGTGATTTCTACCATTATAAATACCCTCCTTTAGCGAATGTAACCTATAGGATAATTGTATAATGCTTTAGTTAAAGTGACTATGTAAATTAATAAATATGGTATATAATATAGATATATTTCGAAATGAACCACAAGATACTGACTAAAACTCAATGTGATTTTACATACTTGTGAGTATATAGTGGTTTATTTTATGATCGACCTGAATGTACGGCTAACCATAGCTATTGGAAGTCGTTATGACCTGAATGACTAATTCCAGTCGTATGTAACTTTAGATAATGTAACCGACAATGAACTGTAACGATGAAAGGAGGCATAGCCATGGAGCAATCAGCCCAAATGAAACGGGCTCTCGAGATATTGCATACCTATTGGGGCTATGCCTCTTTTCGTCCTGCCCAAGTGGCTCCGGTAGAGGCGTTACTTCGCAACGAGGACGTGCTCGGTATCATGCCGACCGGGGCGGGAAAATCCATTTGTTTTCAAGTGCCTGCACTATGTAAACAAGGCTTGACCATCGTGTTTTCGCCACTTATTTCGTTGATGAAGGACCAGGTAGACGGACTTCTCGAAATGAATGTGCCTGCGGCATTGATTAACAGTACCCTATCACAAGCGGAATTTAGCAAGACTATGTATCTCATTCGCAGTGGTCAAATTAAATTACTATATATCGCACCAGAACGATTGGATTCCACATTCTTCTGTAACGTGTTGCGTGGCATGCCCATTGCGCAGGTCATCGTGGATGAAGCCCATTGTATTTCTGAGTGGGGACACGATTTTCGTCCGTCCTATCGGATGATTGGGGAATTCCTCAAAACATTGCGCCATCGCCCGGTAATCGGCGCTTTCACAGCGACAGCGACGAAGTCTGTTGAAAATGATATTCGTAAATTGCTAGGATTGCAGGATGCGAACGTGCATGTGACGGGATTCGATAGACCAAATTTGAAATTTTCCGTTATTCGCACGTCCCAGCGCATGGATTTTATCGTCGATTACGTGCTTCAACATGCGGAGGAGAATGGGATTATTTACTGTTCCACCCGCAAGGATGTGGAAAAGGTTTATAACAATCTGACCAAGGCGGGTATTTCGACGGGCTATTACCATGCCGGTTTGTCCGACGAGTTGCGCAAGACGATGCAAAATTATTATGCCTACGATCAGGTGCAGGTCATGGTGGCCACTAATGCGTTCGGCATGGGCATCGACAAGAGCAATGTGCGCTATGTGCTGCATTACCAGATGCCGCGCAATATGGAATCCTATTATCAGGAGGCAGGTCGGGCCGGTCGCGATGGGGCGCCGGCGGAATGCATTCTCCTGTACAATGGTCAGGACGTGCAGATTCACAAGTACCTCATCAGTCAGGGCAGCCATGAGGCGGGCCGTCAGGACGTGGAACTGCGCAAATTGCAAGCCATGATCGACTACTGCTTCTGTAGTACGTGTCTTCGTAAATACATGATTAATTACTTTGGTGAAAGCACCCCTTGGGATCGTTGCGACAATTGTAGTTCTTGCGAGTCTCAAGGCAATACGGTGAACGTAACGCGCGAGGCTAAGGCTATATTCCGTGCCATCCGTGGCACCGAGGAACGATTTGGGGCGACCATGATTTGTTCTATCGTTCGTGGTGAAAGAACGGAACGCATTACCCGCGCCGGCTATGATGCGCTGCCAGTATTTGGTTATCTCAGTGATATTGGAGATAAAGAAATCAAAGGCCTCATTCATCAATTTGTTGCCTCTGGTTATTTGCAATCATCAACTGGTAAATATCCCATACTTTCACTCACCGCTGGTGCCGAAGAGGTTCTAGCCGGTCATAAAAAGGTAGAGGAAATTCGCCAAGAGGTATTCGTACCAAAACGTAAATCCGTCAGTGGCAGACGAAATGCAGATACCATGCGTAATGCTAGTGGTATTGGAGCTTTCGGTGGGGCAGGTTCCGTTGGTGCATCAAATGGATTCAGTGGAAACGGCGGAACTAGCCGTTCGGCTGGCGCTAGAGGCTCTGCCATGGTCAATCGCACATCGGGCAGTTCCGGTCTATTTGAACACTTGCGTTTGCATCGAAAGGCCCTTGCACAAGAGGCTAAGATTCCTCCATATCTGATTTTCCCAGATACAGTGCTCATCGACTTGGCCAATTTGAAACCAAGTACTTTAGCCGAGTTTCATGCCGTCAAAGGTGTGGGTGAGGCGAAATTAAAAAAATATGGCACATCGTTTTTAGAGGCCATCGCAAATTATAGAGGTTAATAGTTGGTTTGTGCTATCCCAACATGAAATGGGGATAGCGCATTTCATAGCTTTCACATCGAACATTGTTATAATACACAACATAGTACATAGATAGGGAGTGATACCATGAGTTTAGCTGATACACAGTACCTTCAAATTATTGAAAACATTCTAGAACACGGCACATTCGGGAAAAACCGAACTGGCGTGGCGACGTATAAATTGCCTCATCAACTCATGCAATTTGATTTGCAAGAGGAATTCCCGATTTTGACTACGAAATTCGTGGCTTTCAAAACGGCGGTGAAAGAATTGTTATGGATTTGGCAAATGCAATCCAATGATGTGCGCAAGTTGCAAGACATGAACGTTCGCGTTTGGGACGAATGGATGCGCGAAGACGGTACCATCGGCAAAGCCTATGGCTACCAAATTGCGAAATACAAACAGTTAGATAATTTGATTAACACCATTAAACATGATCCAGACAGTCGTCGCATGATTGTGACATTGTGGAATATCGAGGATTTACCGGATATGGCGTTGCAACCATGTGCGTATGAAACATTGTGGGATGTGGCGGATAGCCATTTGAATTGCATGCTCGTACAACGTAGTGGCGATATGGGCCTTGGCATTCCGTTTAATACAGCACAATACGCTGCCTTGGTGTGCATGATTGCCCAAGTGACAGGATTGAAGCCAGGTAAATTTACCCATGTCATCAACAATGCACATATTTATGAAAATCATGTAGATGCATTACGTGAGCAATTATCTCGTCGCAATCAAGCATTGGCGGCACCAAAAATCATTGTAAATCCTGAGATTCATGATTTCTATGACTTTAAACCAGAGGATGTTGTTCTTGATGGCTATGAACATCTTGGAAAACTATCCATGGAAGTGGCCGTATAAATTACCGAAATTTTGTAGTGTATATCAATACGATAGGGAGCGGATTTCTGCAAATGCACGAAGGAAATCCCCAGTAATTATCGTAATGGTTCTGTAAAATGTACCGCAAGTTCACGTAAATACTGGAGTTATGAACTGTTTGTGTATAACTTTGTGGATAAGTTGGTGGCGAACATACATTTTGTGCGTAACTCATTCACAATAAAATGTGGATATTGTGGATAACTAAGTTCGAATGTTTGAAAAACCAGCATATTTGTTGAGAAATTAGGTTGTGCGTAAAATGTGCATAACTTGTGGAAAACCAATAGCTTGGTGTGCAAAGTTTTGTGGATAATTTTAAAATTAAGTGGATAACTAAAACATTTGACCCCATTTTGTACGTAAAAATACTATGTGCTGTGGACAAGTCGATGTATGAGGAACAATATGTTAGCATTAATCGTAGCAGTGGCTCATAATCGTGTCATTGGCAAAGATAATACTTTGATTTGGCATTTGCCAAATGATTTGAAATTCTTTAAAGAGAAGACAACAGGCCATGTGATTATCATGGGGCGCAAGACCTTTGAGAGTCTGCCATTCCTATTGCCGAATCGTGAGCATTGGGTCATTACAAAGGACAAAGGCTTTGATGCGCCAGAGGGCGTGCGTATTTTCCATTCCCCTGAGGCTGTGGCAGAGGCAGCCAAGGATTTGGACGCGGCCTATGTTATCGGTGGGGCGCAAATCTATGAGGCGTTTTTGCCATTCGTAGATGTGATGCACATTACCGAAGTGGATCACACCTTTGAGGGCGATGCGTTCTTCCCAGAATTTGATGCATCACAATTTGAAATTGTGGAAACCATCGAGGGTACAGTGGATGAGAAAAATAAATATCCACACAAATTTGTAACTTATAAACGTAAATAATCAGTAGATAACTAGTAGATAATTTTGCGCCCATCGAGGCGTTATTAAGTAGTAGCATGTAACACCTATCGCAGAATGCCCTTTGGGGCTTTCACAAAAATGATAGTTGAAAGGATTTGTATTCATGAACGAGAGAATGTTTGAGATTATTGCTAAGGAATTAGCAGTGCGCCCTAAGCAAGTGCAAGCGGCAGTTGAGTTATTAGACGATGGTAACACGGTGCCATTCATCGCTCGTTACCGCAAAGAGGTGACAGGGGAATTGCAAGACGAGCAATTACGTACCATCGAGGAACGCATCCAGTACCTCCGCAATTTGGAAAAACGTCGCGAGGAAATCGTGGCGTCCATTACGGAACAGGAAAAAATGACGGACGAGCTCAACGCAGCTTTGATGAAAGCCACAAAATTGCAAGAGTTAGAGGATTTGTATTTACCATACCGCCCTAAAAAACGCACCCGCGCATCCATTGCTCGTGAACGTGGCTTGGAACCATTGGCCACAATGATTATGGACGATTCCGTAGCCAATGGTGATCCATTGGTAATCGCAGCAGATTTCATCAACGATGAAGTGCCAACGCCGGAGGATGCCATTCAAGGTGCATCTGATATTGTAGCGGAAATGGTGAGCGATAGTGCCGAATTCCGTAAATACTTGCGTAAAACGATGTGGAATGAAGGCTTTGTACAAACTGTACTCGCTGGCGACGAAGAGGTACAACAAGGTTTCTTGCAATACGGCGAATATGCAGAACCAATCCGTCAAATGCCATCCCATCGTATTTTGGCTATCAACCGCGGCGAGAAACTAGGTGCTTTGAAAGTAGGCATTACCGTTCCTGACGATAAATACATCGAATACATGATTGGCAAATTGCATAAAGGCAATTCTATTTTCTCCGAATATAAATCTTCAGCGGTAGCTGATGCGTATAAACGTTTGCTATATCCAGCATTGGAGCGTGAAATTCGTAATGAACTCACAGAAAATGCGGATGAACAAGCTATCAAAATCTTCGCAGTAAACCTTAAAAATCTATTGTTACAACCACCATTGGCAGGTCATGTCATCATGGGCCTTGATCCAGGGTACCGTACTGGTTGTAAAATGGCCATCATCGATGCCCAAGGTAATGTGCTCGATTATGGTGCCTACTATTTAACGAATAGTGAAAAGCTTCGCAAAGAGGCACAAAAGGTATTGGCCGATAAAATTCGTAAATTTGGCGTCACACTATTATCTATCGGTAATGGTACGGCCTCTTACGAAACGGAACAATTTGCTTCCACTATGATTGAGGAAGAAAAATTGAACTGTCATTACATCATCACCAACGAAGCAGGTGCCTCCGTGTACTCTGCCTCTAAACTCGCTATCGACGAATTACCTGATTTGGACGTAACCATTCGTGGTGCCGTATCCATTGCTCGTCGTGTACAAGATCCATTGGCTGAATCTGTTAAAATCGACCCAAAATCCATTGGCGTTGGTCAATACCAACATGATGTTAATCAAAAACAATTGACCAATACTTTGGACCAAGTGGTAGAAACCGTAGTTAACCATGTAGGCGTTGAATTGAATACTGCATCTCCAGCTATCTTGCAACACATCGCTGGTATCTCCAGTGCGGTGGCTAAAAATATCGTGGCCTATCGCCAAGAGAAAGGTGCCTTCAAGAGCCGTAAAGAATTGTTGAAAGTACCTCGTTTAGGACCAGCTGCCTTCACACAATGTGCCGGTTTCCTTCGTTTGCAACAAGGTAAAAATGCGTTGGATAATACATCCGTCCATCCAGAATCCTATGAACTAGCTGAACAAATCGTGGGCGAATTAGGATTCACGTTGAAGGATTTACAAGATAAAAAATCCCTCGAACAATTGCAGGTCAAATTGCCATTAGTAGATGCTGAAAAATTGGCCGGCAAATTGAACGCTGGTGTACCAACTGTTCGGGATATCTTAGATGCTTTGGCAAAACCAGGTCGCGATCCACGTGAAGATCTACCAGCACCATTGACTCGTAAACATGTTGTGAGCCTTGAGGATATCAAGGTTGGTACTGTGGTAACAGGTACTGTTCATAATGTTGTGGACTTTGGCGCCTTCATCGACTTTGGTTTGAAAACAAATGGTCTCTTGCACCGCAGCGAGGTATGTAATGGTCGTCAACATCCATCCGATGTACTCGCCGTAGGGGATATCATCGAGGCAGAAATTATTTCTGTTGAGGTAAAACGTAATCGTATCGGTCTCTCTGTGAAAGCCTTAAAAAACAAAGACCTTAAAAAACAAAGAGAAGAACAAGAAAAAAGCATAAATTGAATAGTGATTAATAGATAAAATGCCCCCAATAGTAGAATCAATAATCTAATATTGGGGGTATTTTATAGACTGGACAGTACTTCTCATTGAATGCTGTCCTATTTTTTTGAATGATAATTTGATATTGAAAAAATTCTATTTAATTTACAAAATACATATTGAAAAAATTTGATATAGATGATACAATACAATCAGAAGTAGAGAATTATTATTACTTTAAAGCTTCACTATTATTTCTTTTTTCGGAGGTGTCACATGAGCTTGAACCTAAAAGAAACATATGGATTATTAATTAATAATGAATGGGTACCAGCATCTGACGGTACATTATTTGAAGCACACAACCCAGCTAATGGTGAATTGTTAGCTAAATGTGCAGAAGCAACAAAAGAAGACGTTGATCGCGCTGTGGATGCAGCTACAGAAGCTTTCAAAACGTGGAAACATACATCTAAAATTGAACGTGCTAATTATTTATTAGCTATTGCAGATGCGATTGATGCTCATTTGGAGCATTTCGCACAAGTAGAAACTCATGATAATGGTAAACCAATCCGTGAAACTCGCGGTTTAGATATTCCATTTGCATCTGATCACTTCAGATATTTTGCCGGCGTTCTTCGTGCAGAAGAAGGTTCCGCTACTATGCTTGACGACAATACAATGGCATTGATTGTTCATGATCCAATTGGGGTTGTAGGTCAAGTTGTACCTTGGAACTTCCCATTCTTGATGGCTGCTTGGAAATTAGCACCTGCATTGGCATCTGGTTGTACAGTAGTTATTAAACCATCCAGCCATACATCCTTGAGTCTGTTGGAACTTGGCGATGTTTTGAAAGATATCCTTCCTCCAGGCGTTGTGAACATCGTAACTGGTAAAGGTTCCCAATCTGGTCAATTTATCTTGGATCACCCTGGTTTCAGCAAATTGGCTTTCACAGGAAGTACAGAAGTTGGTCTCGACGTTTACAAAGCGGCATCGCAACGTTTGATTCCTGCTACTTTGGAATTGGGCGGTAAATCTGCGAATATCTTCTTTGAAGATGCTAATTGGGAACAAGCCCTTGATGGTGCGATGCTCGGCATTTTGTTCAACCAAGGTCAAGTATGTTGTGCAGGCTCCCGTATTTTTGTACAAGACACAATTTATGATAAATTCGTAGCTGAGTTGTCCACATTGTTTAACAATGTAAAAGTAGGATTGCCTTGGAATGACGATACACAATTGGGTTCTGCTAGTTATGAAGGTCAAGTTCGTAAAGTGCTAGAATATGTTGAAATTGCTAAGCAAGAAGGCGCTACTATCGCTGCTGGCGGCGTACGCGTTACAGAAGATGGCCTTGATAAGGGTTGCTTCGTACGCCCAACATTGATTACAAACGTAACTAATGATATGCGCGTAGCTCGTGAAGAAATCTTTGGACCAGTTGCGGTAGTTATCAAATTCCATAGTGAAGAAGAAGTTATCGAAATGGCTAACGATAGTCAATATGGTCTAGGCGGTGGCGTATTTACTCAAAATATTAACAGAGCTATCCGCGTAGCACGTGCCGTTGAAACTGGTCGTATGTGGGTTAATACATACAACTCTATCCCAGCTGGCGCTCCATTTGGCGGCGTAAAACAATCTGGTATTGGTCGTGAAACTCATAAAGTAATGTTGGAACATTATACTCAAATGAAATCCATCATTATCAATCTTAATGATCAACCATCTGGCCTATATGACTTAGATCGATAGAATATATTGTTAAATCATTAGTCTAGTTGATTTGAAATAGTAAAATTGGGGACTGTGAAAGTTGCTGTAGTGGCACTTTCACAGTCCTTGTTTTATATAGATAATTTATTACTAGGATTTAATTTCTTATTGCATTATTCTAAAAAGTCCTTGTTACATCGACTATGGGGGAGTATATTTTTATTTTTGAATTCTATAGTTTCCCCGATTCGTGTAATTTGAACCTATCGAGGTATCTATAATTTTAAATATATGTTATACTATTCTAACGTGCATAATTCGTGCACGAAGGAGGAAACACATATTTTATGTTAGAAAAATTTGAACAATTAATGATTAGCGAACCTGTTCTAAGAGCGTTAAACGACATGGGCTTTGAAGAGCCTACGCCAATTCAACAGGAAGCTATCCCAGTTGCCATGAGTGGTCAAGACATGATCGGTCAAGCTCAAACAGGTACTGGCAAAACGGCCGCATTCGGTATTCCTGTGTTGGAACGCGTAGACGGGACTAATCGTCACGTTCAAGTGGTTATTTTATCTCCAACTCGTGAATTAGCTATTCAAGTAGCTGAAGAGCTCAACAAAATGGCTCAATACACGGACATTCAAGCGTTGCCTATTTATGGCGGTCAAGACATTAATCGTCAATTCCGCTCATTGCGTAAGAACCCACAAATCATTGTGGCAACACCAGGCCGCTTGATGGACCATATGGATCGTGGTTCCATTAAATTAGACCAAGTTAAAATCGTCGTTCTTGATGAAGCTGACGAAATGTTAAACATGGGCTTCGTAGATGACATCAACAAAATTTTGCAAGAAGTTCCTGAAGAACGCCAAACTTTGTTATTCTCTGCCACAATGCCAAAAGCAATTCAAAACTTGGCTGAAACATACCTAACAGAACCAACATTGATTCGTATGAAAGCGACTCAACTTACTATGGACTCTATCGAACAGTACTACATCGAAGTACAAGACCGTCAAAAATTTGACGTATTGTGCCGATTGTTCGATATTCAAGCTCCAGAACTTGCTATCATCTTTGCGCGTACAAAACGTCGTGTTGATGAAGTAACGGAAGGCTTGAAAAAACGTGGTTACATGGCTGAGGGGATTCATGGTGATTTATCCCAACAGAAACGTGACAGTGTTATTCGCCAATTCCGCGAAGGCATTATCGATATTTTAGTAGCTACTGACGTAGCAGCTCGTGGTCTTGATATCTCTGGTGTATCTCATGTATACAACTATGATTTACCTCAAGATCCTGAAAGCTACACGCACCGTGTTGGTCGTACAGGCCGTGCGGGTAAAACTGGCGAAGCTTTCACATTCGTTATCCCTCGTGAGATGGAACATTTGCATGCCATCGAACGTTTGATTAAACGTAAAATCGCTCGTCGTCGTGCTCCATCCTTGGGTGAGGTTCTAGAAGGTCAACAACGTTTGGCAATCGAAAGCCTCGTTGAAATGACTGACAACGCAGAAGCATTAGCACCATTCCGTTCCAGTGCAGAAGGATTGTTGAATGACACTGATTCTGTAACATTATTAGCAGCAGCATTGAAATTGTTGACTAAGGAACCGGATCAAACACCTGTAAATATTACAGAAGAAAAACCATTGCGCGTACGTAAATCTCGTCGTGAAGGCGGCCGTGGTCGTGACCGCGATCGTCGCCGTTCTGGTGACCGTCGTCGTGAGGGCCGTGATGGCGAAAGACGCGATGGCGATCGTCCACGCCGTGACCGTCGTGATGGTGATTGTCCTCGTCGTGAACGCCGTGATGATGAGCGACCTAGACGTGATCGCAAAGACGGTGACCGTCCAAGACGTGATGACCGTGCTAGTCGTCCTCGCTCTGGCGAAAGAAAACCAGCTCATAAAGCTAATTTCAAACCTTACTTCGAAGACTAAACTTTGATGTAATATAAACAGGCAAACCCCTAGAAAGGTTCATTCCCATTCGACTAGACATAACGTCTAAGCTCATGGTAATGAATCCTTTCTGGGGGTTCTTGTGTTAAGTACCTCAACAAAGATTAGTCTTGAAGGTGTTATTTTTGAAATTGGGTTTATGAGCCTTAAAGTATTGCTAATTTGCTATAAAACATGATATAATTAGTAAACAATAATAGTTATTTATTGACACTTTTAGAGTTGTAATAGATAACTGTGTTCATGAGTGATGAACATTTTATTTTCCAAGTGGAAGAAAGGTTGAGTAGTATGGATATTGCTCAAATTTTACGTAGTGAAGGGTTTAAAGTTACTCCTCAACGTATCGCTATTTACCAGGCATTAACTGGTCATCATAATCATCCAACTGCAGAACTGATTTATCAAAGTTTACGCGCTGAACATCCTAGCATGAGCTTGGCGACAGTATATAAAACGATGGAAATTTTTGAAAAAATCGGTCTTGTAAAAGTTCTTGACGTTGGCGATGATTGCGCTCGTTATGACTGGGATACACAAAATCACTCTCATATCCGTTGCACAGTTTGCAACAAGGTAGAGGATTTGATGGGTATCGATTCGAAGGCTATTTCCAAAATCGTTGAGGAAGGTAGCGAATATCGAGTAACAGGGCAACAGATTACCTTTGAAGGTATTTGCCCTGATTGCTTACGTAAACAGAGTCATTAAAACCGTAACCCCATGACATAGGAAAACCTGTGCCATGGGGTTATTTTATGGTCAGATTAGAGAAATAACTAAAAAATTATATAGGATACATTAACACCTACAGTATCGCCTGTATACTATTAGGATAGATACTAAGTGAACTATTATAGACAGAAAGGATTTACTATGTTTGTTATTGGTAGCCATTTATCGATTAGTAAAGGCTATTTATATATGGGCCAAGAGGCCAGCTCTATTGGGGCGAATACATTCCAATTTTTCTCTCGTAATCCCCGTGGTGGTCAAGTACGTGCTTTTGACGAGGCGGACATGAAGGCTCTTGTGGCATACATGGAGGAACATAATTTTGGCCGGTTGCTTGCTCATGCTCCATACACATTGAATGCCTGTGCAGCAAAACCCGATTTGCGTGAATTTGCGAAAAATTCTATGCGTGAAGATTTGGAGCGCATGGAATATATTCCTGGGAATATGTATAACTTTCACCCAGGCAGTCATGTAAAACAGGGGATGGATCAAGGCATCGAATATATCATTGATTGCCTCAACGAAGTAATGTTCCCAGGCATGAAAACGACAGTGCTTCTTGAAGCGATGGCTGGCAAGGGCACAGAGGTGGGGTCTAAATTTGAAGAATTGGCGCGTATTATTGATGGCGTTAAACTAAAAGAATACCTCGGTGTTTGTGTCGATACATGTCACATCCACGAAGGCGGTTATGATATCGTCAATAATTTGGAGGGCGTTCTCGATGAATTTGATTCTATCGTTGGTATTGATCGTTTACATGCTATTCATTTGAACGATTCTAAAAATCCGATTGGCGCCCACAAGGACCGTCATGAAAAAATCGGCGAAGGTCATATCGGTATCGATGCCATCGCGCGTATCGTGACACATCCGAAATTGACAAACTTGCCGTTCTATTTGGAAACGCCAAATGAGTTGGACGGTTACGCAAAGGAAATCGCTATGCTTCGTTCTATCGTGGACAATGCATAATTCGGCGATGAAAACGATTTTTGTGAAAGTAAATAAAATACTTTATTGAAATAGCGTAGAGAAACAACTATATAACTAGAAAGCTCGTGTTCAGAGAAATAATCATCTCTGAGCACGAGCTTTAGTATTTTCAGTCTATAATTTATTTTTGAATGACAGATAAACGTTGGCGTGTATGGTTGTTGCTTTCAATAGCGTCTACAAACGCCTTGGCGTAATCTGCGTAGCTGCGACCTTCCTTCATCGCACTAGCGACTGGTTTGTATGCTTCTGGGAAATCAGGGGTGTTGAAATGTTGGATTGTGTGTTCTTGATCCATATACAAGCTAGATGCACCACCAACAACAAATAAGCGTGTAGGTGTATTACGTAATAATTGAGCTACATGGATTAAACCGTCTTTGTGCAAATGTAATGTGTCTGGGGTCCAATAGCCTGTGGCTTGCACTACTACATCAAATTGAGTGAGATCTTGTGCTGCAAGGGACATGATGTCTTTTTCAATAGCGCTACCATTATATTTTTGTTTGTTACGTACAATACCTGTAACTTGATGACCGCGTTTTTCTGCTTCGGCTGCGATTAAATGACCGGATTTTCCTGTAATACCAATAATTGCGATGTTCATAATTATCTATCTCTTTCTATTGCAAAAATATGTAATTCTGTTACACTTGAATTAACTTGTAACTACAGTATAGGTCTGTACAATAATTTATACAAGTACGGTCTTTTGGTATTGCAAGTATCTTTTATGATAGTATTGTGTAACTATAAGGATTTAAAATATAAAAATAAATTAGGAGGAATCATGGGTATATCGAAAACTGTACAAGAAATGAGTGCAGAAAATTTATTTGGTATCTGTCCATATGTAACGACACAGAAATTATTGGCTGGGAAATGGTCGATTTTAGTGATGCATCATTTGAGCGAAGGAACGAAACGTTTTAATGAATTGCATCGTGAAATGGCCGATTTAACCCAAACTACATTGACGAAGCAACTCAGATTCCTTGAGGAGGAGGGCTTAGTAAAACGAACTGTGTATCCAGAGGTGCCGCCACGCGTAGAGTATTCTCTAACACCGATAGGTGAACAATTCAAAATTGTGCTAGATAGTCTCGAGGTATGGGGCAATCAGTACATTGAGTATATCAAGGTGAAAAAGGCATAAGGGGGAGGTCTCATGAGATTATTGCACACGGCGGACTGGCATCTGGGCCGTATTTTTTATGCCCGATATTTGACTGAGGACCAGGCGCATGTATTGGAACATCAATTTTTCGACCTGTTGAAAGACCAAAATATAGACGGCATTTTATTGGCCGGAGATATTTATGATCGCTCTGTGCCACCAGTTGAGGCTGTTGAATTGTGGGATTCTGTTATCACAAAACTAGCGATGGATTATAATATTCCTCTTTTTGGAATCAGTGGTAATCATGATGGGCCTGAGCGACTCGAGGTGGGCCGTCATATGCTGGCCAATAGTGGCGTCCATATTTGGGGTACACCGGAGCATGCCATGGCGCCATTTACAGTGCAAGATGAATTTGGAGATATCGCTATCTGTCCGATGCCTTTTGCAGAACCGCGACGCATTGATGTGGCGTTGAATAGAAATGGTGAAAGTTCTAATTTGAGTAGTGTTGCTAATCATGCAAATAAATCTACGAAAACAAGTAAATCTACGAAATCAAGTAAAGCAGATAAAAAATCGGTTAAAACCGATATAGAACAATTAGATTTATTTGCTGAGAGTAACAACTTAGCTGTTGATGAAGCAGTAGATGTAGTCGAGATGAATTCGTTTGCAGAGGATATTCATAGACATGACTACGACTCCGTCTATCAACGCTGGAGCGATTACCTCGCTAGCCTTGTACCAAAGAAAACTCGCAAGATTGCTTTATCCCATGCCTTTGTGGCCGGTGGTGAAGTAGGTGGTTCTGAACGTGTATTATCGGTGGGCGGTAATGAGGTTGTGAATCCCGCTGTATTTAGAAACTTTAATTATGCAGCGCTAGGACATTTGCACGGATCCCAACGAGCAGGGGCGGATTATATCCGCTATAGTGGGTCGTTATTGAAATATTCATTTGATGAAAGTAATCAGCAAAAATCCTTCACCATCGTAGATGTGGATAAAAAAGGAAAGGTGTCCCTAGAGTTTATTCCCATAGAGGCGAAGCGTGATGTAGTGGTACTACGTGGTCTGTTTGCTGATTTATTAAATGACCGTACATTACAACAACAACATAAGGAGAATTATATGAAGGTGGAGCTCCTCGATACAGCACCAATCATCGACGGCATGGCTAAATTACGTCAAGCCTATCCCCATTGCATGAATCTTGAATTAGTAGGTCGCATGGAACGAAATGAACTCGATCCGGTGCGACAAGAATATAAAAATTTAAATGAGCGCCAATTGTTTGCGCAGTTTGCCGAAGCTGTGTGGAAGGAGCCTCTTTCACAGGCGCAATCGGAATATATCAATCAGTTGTGGGATGATATTAATAAGGACGAATAGGAGGCCGAATCATGAAACCCATATCGTTACAAATTCAGGCCTTCGGACCCTATAGTGGCACGGTGAATCTCGACTTTACAACCCTCAATGATGCGAAAATGTTCCTCATCACAGGTCCTACGGGGGCGGGCAAAACGAGTGTTCTCGACGCTATCGTATACGCCCTTTATGGCGATCCTAGTGGCGAGGTGCGCAAAACTGATAATATCCGCAGTGATTTTGCCGAGCCTGACACACAGACGCAGGTTATATTTGAATTCTCCGTTGGTGAAAGCACCTACAAAATCGAGCGCTTGCCAAAACAAGAGGTGGCTAAAAAACGTGGGACAGGCACAAAAATGCAAGGCGCCAAGGCCATTGTGTTCCAGTGGAATGATGAAACCAGCGAGTGGGATACCATTGCGACACAAGCCAATGAGGTGAAAGAAACCGTTCAAAGAATCATTGGTTTCCGCAAGGATCAATTTCTACAAGTCGTTCTGTTGCCTCAAGGTGAATTTAGAAAACTGCTGGTAGCAAGCACTAGCGAACGAGAAGAATTGTTACATACATTGTTCCGTACGGAAATTTATCGAAGACTACAAGACAGGTTGCGTGAAGATTACCTAGAGGCCCAAAGTGGTATTTCTGAGAATTTGCAGAAACAAAATTCGTACCTAGAAATGATTGAGCGAACGGAGCCAATTACATCAGGAATTAGCCCTGTAGGCGATTTAGGTTCAGACGATTCAATTATCAGTGCTGAACAAGCAGATGTGATCACGGATGAATTACAACCAATTCTAACCATTGGACACCTAGCGGATTATATTGTTAATCGCGCATCTGAACGAGAAATATTAGAATCTTGTAGAGATGAGGCGACTGAACAAGTAAAAAAATTAGAGGTCATTCGTGATGCAGCGAAGTTCTTTGATACTCAATCTATGGAAGTGGCTAATTATACGGCTCAAGAACAAGCGTTGCTGGATGAGGGACGACAACTGGGACCAATACGATCACAATTAGCTCAGCTAGTTACACTAGAACCTGTGTTTGGGGTGTATGAAAAGCAACTTTCACAAGAGGGACTAGTTAAAACCGTAACGCAGGAGATCGAAAAACTAGGGACATCTTTGGAGGCAGAGCTGGTCAAGGAAACTGGAGCCAAGGAAGAACTCGCCAAGCATCAATTACAAGAGGCGGTATATAACGAACAAGTGGTGAGGTTGCGCCAGTTTGAAAATAATTTGGACCAGTTGGAATCCCTATCTACACAAGTGGATCAATTACAATCGCAGCGAAATGAGTTGGAACAGGTAGCCAGGGATATTGAGCGCAATGCAGAACTTGTGCAAGAATCCGTGGCAAAGGTAACGGAGTTGACCGGTGCCATTGAAACGGATGAACAATGGTTAGGCGAGCATGAAAACGTCGTGGAGGATTTGGCAACAGCGAAAGTACAAAAGACAGCCCTATCTGATTTGGCGAATCAATATGGCGCCTTGAAGAAGCAACAAGCGGAATTAGATCAGAAAAAAACTGCATTAGGGACTGCGAAAACATCTGCAGAATCAGATAAACGCGTAGCTACGACATTGGCGAATGCACTGGCACAGGCTAGTGCATATTCATTGGCCGCTGATTTGAGTGAAGGAGAACCTTGCGCCGTGTGCGGATCCGTCCATCATCCGCATGTAGCAGAGCAACCAGATAATGTGCCCACGGCGGACGACGTTAAACAGGCTCAGGAGAAATCCGATGAATCGCAGGCGAAGTACCATCAATTGGATAGCGCCTACGCATTATTGATGAAACAATATGATACAGATTTGTCAGAATGGCTCTCTGCGACTAAATCTTTGATGAGCTTTGAGGCGGCCAAATCTATGATGAGCTATGATGTGACCAAATCTATGATGAGCTATGATGTGACCAAATCTATGATGAGCTCTGATGCGACCATATCTGCAATGAGTTCTGATGAAAATAAATATGATATGGTGAATCAGACTGATGCTGTTTCGGAGCTAAAGCAAGTGTTGGACGATTTGCTTGCTAAAACAATAGCATCTATCACTGAACTTGAGTCATTGCATAGTACACATAAAACAACGGATACTCGCGTGAAATCTAATCGTAAATCTCTGAAGGATGAGCAACAACAATTGGATGTGACGCGTAAACAAGTTGATGCATTGAAACAGCGAAAACAGACGTTGGATGTAGATATCACAAAATTATCTACCCGCGTTGATTCATTGCAATCGCAGTTGGGCATTCAGGAGGGGACAAACTGGA
This sequence comes from Veillonella absiana, assembly GCF_032970865.1. NCBI lineage: Bacteria > Bacillati > Bacillota > Negativicutes > Veillonellales > Veillonellaceae > Veillonella > Veillonella absiana. The sequence goes on from NZ_JAWJZB010000006.1 coordinate 174,543, forward strand.
AATCCGATATGGAGGCATTGCGGACACAGGTGAAAGCCTATGAAACAATGCTGCGAGATATCCAAAATAAACTGCAAAGCATTCAAACGAATGTTACTGCCTATACATCTAAACGTGATTTGCTAACGGTACAATTACAAGAGGCAGAAGCTCAATTGGAGACCATTCAAAATGAATTCGATGCATCTCTTACAACTCAAGATATAACGCTAGATGAATTCGTTGGGATCTATGACACGCGAAATCAGAAACCAGAGTTCGAGAAAACCTTGGCGGATTATGATAAACGTTTGGTTACTTTACAGGGACAACTGCAAGCGAGTCGCGATAAATTGGCAGCATTGTCGGAGCCCACAGAACGTGTGGAAGACGCTGTATATGATGCGGCTGTGCAAACCCGTGATACAGCCATCGGTACGTTGGCGAATTGGGAGAAAGAACAAGCACATCTGGAACAGACTTTGAAAACTGTGCGCGACCTCGATAAATCTATTTCGAAACAGCGTGAACAAGTGGAGTTTATTGGCCGCCTCTATGAATTGGCCAACGGTGGTGAAAGTGGTATCAAGGATGTTACCTTTGAGCGGTATGTACTAGGTGCCATTCTGGATGAAGTTGTTTATGCAGCTAATGACCGCTTACACACCATGAGCCGTGGGCGATACAATTTAGAGCGCACAGACTACTCAGAAACAGGTCGTGGTAAAAAAGGCTTAGACCTTGGTGTTTTGGATAGCTATACAGGTGTGGCTCGTCCGGCGAATACATTATCTGGTGGTGAAACTTTCCTGGCATCATTAGCGCTCGCCCTAGGTTTAGCAGATATTATTCAAAGCTACGCTGGCGGTATTCATATGGATACAATCTTTATTGACGAAGGTTTTGGTACATTGGATCCAGATACATTAGATATTGCCATGGAAACATTGATTGGATTGCAAGATAGCGGACGATTGATTGGGGTTATATCACATGTGCCGGAACTCAAAGAAAGAATTAATGTACATCTTCAAATTTCTCGCTCCTCCAAAGGCAGCACCGCTCAATTTGTTATTGGGTAACCGGGTAGTGTGTATATCTTCTCGACTCACTGAACGGGACGTTCAAAGTTCGCTGCGAAGATATACACACTACTCTACGGTTCGCCGATATTCAAATTTGAAGCGCTGCCCTCCTTTGCAGGATAGAGTATATTAGTGAGACGAGAAATTTGAATATCTACATGGGTGGGGGAAACCCCGAAAGGCCTGAACAAAGAAAAAGTTACTATACGAATAATAGGTATAGTAACTTAATAATTGAAATATATGGTTGTAATTCAGATACAAAAAAGACTACTGGGAGGACGCCACACCCTCCATGAAGTGGCAGCAAAGGCGACTTTCTGCTGTCAGTAGTCTTTATAAGCCTATAATAATTTATTTGATATTAGTCGGTCAAATACATATATGTTCAATATGTTAGATTATCTTTGTTCCCGCATCTAATGAGCAGGGCCATATGTGTCGAGCGAAATTTGAAGGTTTACTTCAGCGTAACGAGCGCATATGGCCCTGCTCAGGCTGAAAATTATGCGTAAGCTCCATGACAACATATACCTTAACCTCAAACATAGAAAAAACTAGATGAATATGATAAGATGATAAGTAAGGTAGTTTTTGTAGGAATTGAAAAGGAGACTATCATGAAATTTTCGTTTGCACATAATAATATTAACGTCAAAGATCTCGACAAGAGCCTAGCTTTCTACAAAGACGCTCTATTTTTAGAAGAGTCTCGCCGTAAAGAAGCGGAAGATGGTTCTTTCATTTTGGTATATTTAAAAAGCCCATATACAGAGCATGAGTTGGAATTGACTTGGCTACGTGATTGGGACCGTCCATATAATCTAGGGGATAATGAAATTCATTTGGCGTTCCGTACCGACGATTATGAAGGAGCCTTGAAAAAGCACAAAGAAATGGGTGTTGTGGTATATGAAAATGAAGGTATGGGGATTTATTTCATCGCCGATCCAGATGGATATTGGACTGAAATCATCCCAAACCGCATGTAAAGACGTCCCGAACCAAATATAAACTCATCTCGAACCGGATATAAGATTATCCTGAATCGGATGTAAAATCGGCTTGAATCGGATGCAATAATTTAGCAAGCACTATAGTGATACAATATAATTTAATAGGAATTTATATGGAACATATGTTAACACGTCTGGAATGGCTCGTTGGTCCAGACAAGATTGAAACCTTAAAGGGCACATCCATCGCGCTCTTTGGCGTGGGTGGTGTAGGCGGAGGGACCCTCGAAGCACTTGTTCGTGCAGGTGTTGGTCGCATTGTCCTCATCGATGGTGACAAGGTGACACCGAGTAATTTGAATCGTCAGTTGATTACGACGAATGAAACAATCGGTCATCGCAAGGTGGATTTGGCGAAGACTCGTGCTTTGGCGATTAATCCAGACATCATCGTAGAAACTCATGACATCGTGTATACGGATGAGGCCTACCCAGGGTTTATTGAAAGTCTCAATGTCGACTTTGTTATCGATGCCATTGATATGGTAACAGCGAAGCTCAACATCATTGAGATTTGTCAACGCGAGGGTATTCCTGTGATTTCTTGTATGGGTGGGGGCAATCGCTTTTACCCAGAGAAACTTGAAATTGCGGATATTAATAAAACACATACGTGCCCACTCGCACGCGTTATGCGGCGCGAACTCAAAAAGAGGGGCATAAAAAAACAATTGGTGCTGTTTTCCACAGAAAAACCGACAAAACCACAATTCCGTCAGGACGGAACGAGTCCGGGAACGTGTAGTTTTGTGCCACCAGTGGCAGGATTTATCTTGGCAGCCCATGTATTACGTACAATTTTGGAGGTAGAACCACAATGAAACAAGCAATTATTCATATGAGCGCAGGCGACATTACCATCGAATTATTTGATCAAGAAGCACCAGGCACAGTACAAAACTTTGTAGATCTTATTAACAAAGGTTTCTACGATGGCTTGACATTCCACCGTGTTATTCCTGGTTTCGTAGCACAAGGCGGCTGCCCTAACGCTACTGGTACAGGTGGCCCTGGCTACACAATTAAAGACGAATTAATCGGCAATCCACATAAACATGAACGTGGTGCATTATCCATGGCTCACCGTGGTCCTAACACTGGCGGTAGCCAATTCTTTATCGTATATGAACCACAACCTCATTTGGATGGTGTGCACACAGTATTTGGTAAAGTAACAGAAGGTATGGACGTTGTTGATGGTATCAAACCAGGCGACGTTATGGAAAAAGTAGAAGTAGTAGAAGGCTAAGAATATGGAAAGAATCGCAATCAAACACCCAGAATGGCTCGACATTAATGCTAATGGTAAAATTTCACATGGCTACGATCAAGAATGGTTTACTGACGAGTGGCAACGCTTGTCTGGTTGCGGTCCTACAACAGCTACGCAAGTTGTGACGTACACAATGTTACGTGATGGCTTACTTGATGTGTCTCAATCTGCTGATCAAGTAGGTGCCTTAGAGCGCATGAATATGATGTGGAATTACGTAAAACCAAGATTTGGCGGTGGCGTATATAAAACGCAATGGATGGAGGCCGGCCTCGGCAAAATGCTCGTGGAAAAGGATTTACCATATGATGTGCATATGATTAATGTATCTCCCTTTGCCGCATCTCGCGTGGAAATTAACGAAGCAGCTGAATTTTTGGTGCAAGGTCTATCCCAAGATGTACCTATCGCATTCTTGAATCGCCACAAGGGTAAGGAACCAGCCCTCTATACTTGGCATTGGGTTCCTATTTGGAGTATTTACGAAGAAGGCGATGATATTCGTTGTAACATTTTTGACGAAGGTGAAATCCGTGAGTTCTCCTTGGTGAATTGGTTGCAGGATACCATACTTGGTGGCGGCTTTGCGTACGTGAGCCCTAAAAAATTGGAGGTATAGGCGTGAGTCAATGGATTACTGAGGAACAAACACCTCATTTGCGTTTAAGCGCAGAAGCAGAAGAAGTATTATATAGTGGTGAATCTGAATTCCAAAAAATCGAAGTGTTCAAATCAAAAGAATATGGTATGATGCTCGCATTAGACGGTGTATTCCAAACATCTGAGCGCGAAGAATTCATCTATCATGAAATGATTGCCCATGTGCCATTATTCTTGCACAAAAATCCTGAACGCGTACTCATCATCGGTGGTGGTGATGGTGGCGTAGCGCGGGAATGTGTACGTCACGACTGCGTGAAAGAAGTAACTATGGTTGAAATCGATGGCAAGGTAGTAGAATTGGCGAAACAATATTTGCCAACTATTTCCAAGGCGATGAATGAAAACCATCCTAAATTGACTGTAAAAATTGGCGACGGCATCGGTTTCATGGCAGAACAAGAGGACTACTATGACGTAATCATCGTGGACTGCTCTGACCCAATTGGCCCTGGGGAAGGTTTATTTACGGAAGAGTTCTATCAAAATACTATGAACGCGTTGAAAAAGGATGGTCTATTTGTACAACAAACAGAATCCCCAATGCTTCATCAACCATTGGTAGAAAAAGTATTCGGCTATGTACAACGTCATTTCCCTATTACACGTTTGTACACTGCATTTATTCCAATCTACCCAGCAGGCATGCATTGTTTCACAATCGGATCCAAAACATATGATCCGTTGACTTGGGAACCAAACCGTGAGCAAAACTTTGAAACAAAATACTATAATTATGGTATTCAAAAGGCTGCGTTTGCATTACCTAACTTTGTGAAAGCATATTTACCTAAAAAATAACAATCTATAATAATCTGGGACTTTCCGATTTGTGAAAGTCCTAGATTGTATTCTATGATAATAGATTAGTATACAGTGTTATTTAGAACTATATTATTTAGGACTATATTATGGTTAGGACTATATTATGGATAGTGAAATACACTTATAGAAAACCGTTGTTATATAGTATGGGGGATAAAAAATAGAAATAAATATTTTATTTTCATTTTTTATAAAAAAGTTGTTGACATGATACCTGTGATTAGGTATAATTCTCTTTGTTACGAAGACAGATATGTCTAGTAGTCATGCTGTGGTGGGTATGGTGAAGTGGTTAACACGGCGGATTGTGGCTCCGTTACTCGTGGGTTCGATCCCCACTACTCACCCCATATACCTACATATCGACGTAATCAATTGTAGGGGTGTCGCCAAGTGGTAAGGCAATGGACTTTGACTCCATTATGCGCTGGTTCGATCCCAGCCACCCCTGCCAACATGACTCACTAGCTCAGTTGGCAGAGCACCTGACTTTTAATCAGGGTGTCCCGCGTTCGAGTCGCGGGTGAGTCACCAAACTAAAACTCACAAGTTTCGGCTTGTGAGTTTTCTATCTCTAATTTTAGAGAAATTGGTTATGATTTAATCTTTGTATTCATATAAATAGTATGAGTGTGAAAGGTTAAATACAATGTATAGTAGCGGTAAAAATTTAGTCAAAAATTTGTCAAAAAAATGTTGACGAGATGAGAAATCACTGATATACTAATACAAGTCGTTAGGGATTAAACCTAATGAACAGATCTTTGAAAACTGAACAATGATAGGTAATCATTTCGAAAGAAATGAACATATGCCAGAGTGCGGGTTTCATTAAATGAAACCAACCAAAAAATTCAAGTTGCTATCAGCAACGACAACAAAAATGAGCTACTCGAATAGCTTCAAGATATCTTGGAGAGTTTGATCCTGGCTCAGGACGAACGCTGGCGGCGTGCTTAACACATGCAAGTCGAACGAAGAGAGATGGGAGCTTGCTCCTATCAATCTTAGTGGCGA
>NZ_JAWJZB010000007.1:0-151317 GCF_032970865.1 Veillonella absiana
GTTTTAGAAGCAAGTAGAAAAGCATTGTCTATGGCTACACCAGAGATTATGAATAGTGACCAAGGAAGTCATTTTACTAGTCATAAATTCACGGATCCATTTTTAAAAGCTGGAAGTAAAATCAGCATGGACCACCGTGGCAGAGCCTTTGATAATATCATGATTGAGCGTTTATGGCGCACTATTAAGTATGAAAACGTGTATCCAATGCAATACTACAGCCCCAAAGAGGCTCGTATCGGAATCAAAGAATACATCAATTTCTATAATACTGAACGGTATCACCAAAGCTTGGATTATAAAAAGCCAGCAGAAGTATATTTTTATAACTAGCCTTTGACCAAACTTAAATGTTAGCAAAAAATGGTCTTGACAATGGGGTCCACTTTACATATATATGAATAGTATAATAATTGCAATAATTATAAAATCCCTAATAGAAAATTTCCATTAGGGATTTTTTGGTTGTGGAGTTTTCTTTGTTATTTAATTTGTAAAATTGTCTAATTTAAGCTGGAATTTATATTTTGTCATTCCATAGATTAAAAATAGGATATGTTTTAAAAGTATTATATTCTTCAGTACTTAATTGAGTGAATAAAGAACTTGCTTCGTTGTAACTACCTAGTAAAATATAAGCTGCAATTTTCTCTTGAAGGGAATTCGTTGATTCTATAATATTAAATATTTCTTTCATTTCGATAGAGGTTAATTGATCTAGGCGCTTTAATAGTTGATAATAATTTAACTTAGTAATATTAGTATTTTCATATTCCATAAGTCTTCTACTAATGGTTGTTATCATTTGTAAAAGTTGAGCGTTATGAGATTGGTCATAGGCATTTAATACATTTAGAATAAATGGGTTGATAAGCTCAAATGAAAACTTATCAAGGTTAATTGATGATAGAGTTTGAGCTACCTGCTCAAAGGGGATATTATTAACCTTAGTTAAATGTTCTGTAGAAATTTTTAGATAGAGAGGATACTGTGTTTCTTTATTTTCAGAACCTAGATGCAATTTAGAATCAAAATAAGAAAAATATTTTGATTCTCCTTTATATATCCATAATACTAAAGCTAGACATGCACCTGAAAAGTCAATGCATTTGGGTCCACTAGATTCACCTTTGACTTTTTTGTGAGATAAATTTTTTACGATATCATTATGGAGGACGAGAAGCCAATCTATTAGAGATGCGCTTAACTTCATTTTGTCAGTATTGATATTTAGAACATTAGCAATTTCTTGGATTTTATCTAAATTATTATTTAGACAAATAAGATTTTCAAGGAGTTTTTTATTTTTATTTAAACACCCCAATACCTGATTGTTAATATATAAGGGGTTTTCTTGGCACAAGTCTATTAGGATGGATAAAGTTGATTTTGCTTCTGATAGGTTTGAGTCTTTAATCGAATATGTTAGTGTAGGTGTTTGTTTATAAGGGAAAATTTTTATATTATGATTAAGCTCAATTTCAATATCATTAGGATCAATACTTATTCTTCTAGCTACATTAACTTGGTATTGGTTGGATCCAATAGAGAGGATAGCATTAGCAGACTCACCTACAGCTGTTATAGTAAAAGAACCTAGTGGAGCTATTGCATCTGATGGTTTGAATTTAGCATATAGTTGTGTAGGTTCATCTTTTAAAGTCATAATGTTATCTTTTTTTTCGAATTTTAATTCAGATTCAATAGAGATATTTTGTCCACTATGAAAGATTTCTCCTAAGCTTTGGGTTATGCCATTAGAAGCACGCTGTTTTTTACTATGGTTATAGAAATGAGTTAGTAATGCATACACTTCTTCTTCTTTTTCTGGAAATTTTTTGAGAGGAAATGTTAATGTTCTTTGTGTTGAACTGCTAGGCTTTTCTTGGAATTTCTCATAAATGATAACCGGTAATAGTTCACAATAGTAGATTTGTTTTAAAACCGTATCAACAACGAAGAAAAGACAGCCCCCATTTTGTTGGTAATAGTTTAAATGTGATACTTTGATTGGATATTTGGGTTTATTTTGAAATGATTTATCTTTTCCTTTTACTTGAACTGGTACAGCTCCTATCAAATTTTCGTTTGATAGCCCTTTAGAATTTTTACGGTATAGACGTAATTCTCCATCATAAACTGGTGTTTTATCATTAGTGGGAATATCATGAGTAATAAAATCACAGTTATTAATAAGGGAGCGTATAGTTTCAACAGCTCGTTCTTCGATTTTATCTTTTGATGGCATGGTTATTCTCCTTCATAAAATAAGAGTAGATTATGCTTTAGAGAGCTGTTCATATAATTTCATTAGTTCAGCGACACAATCATCTTCATTCATTTTTAAAGAGAAGCCATATGTTTCCATAACAGCTTTGTTATTATCTCTATGTGCATTTCTGAGTTCAACAGGCATAGTCAAATCATCATAGAGATCAGCTAGTGTAGAGTCTGGATATAATGCTCGGGCATTTAAGATTCCTTTTGCAGTAGACTCTAATTTTTGCTTAGCTTTGGAGGAAATAGTGGGGTATGGAAACGTGTTATATACAACATCTTTTGAATATCTATAATCACTTTTTAGGCGTCCCGCAACAGCACGCATCCAGGCCATATGAACATTAGAATTGAGTAATGCAAAATCGATTAAATCTGCATTTGGAATTATTAGTGTTCCCATAACTGGAATTGTGTTTTTATCAAGAAAACCAATAGGAACATATCTTCTTCGTTCTGAGGATACAGCTGGTATTATTAAATAATTATCAGGATTAATTTGTTCTCTGAAAAGTGTAGGAGTATCAGCTAATTTTAATGATTCTGATGTGTTTGCAGCAATTCTTGCTGCTCTACAAGCTTCAACACGCTCCATAACCATTGGCATAGCACGAAGCTCTCGGGGCGTAATACCAACTAACCATAAACAATATCTTTCTTTATTATTAATAAATTCAGTAGCACCAACCATTCGCTTTATCCATTTGAGCGCATTGGGACAATTGGTTTTAAAATCTTGATATTCATCAGGTTCAATTTTTAGGTGGTTATAATCACAAGGTTTATTAGGAGCAACCATTTTGTGTTGGTTTGAAAGCGGCGTTGAAGAGCTTTCAACAATTACATCTATACTATTTACAAGGTAAGGGCTAATAGAAGGCGAAAATGTTAGTTTCCCATTATTAAATAATTGTTTTACTTGTACTAGCCCTTTTTTTGCAAAACCAATAATGACACAATGAACCGCGGCATTATTAGCTGAATCGCTTGACCATTTAAATGTCTTATGAGCGTAGATTATTTCAATACCAAATTGTTTTAAAATGTTCCAAAGAGGGGCTACTTGTTCACCTTGTGAGATAGAATTTGTTGATACGAAAGCACATTTTAATTGGCTATTAGCATTTATGAACTCTCCAGCTTTTACAAACCAAGCTGTAACATAGTCTAGTTTTCTATATTTTTTTGAATAAGGTGACATGACTTTATCCATGTCTTTTTTTTGTGCTGCAGAGGAATATTTAGATCCAACAAAGGGAGGATTTCCTATTATATAAGTAAGATTTGATGGAGAAATAATATCACTCCAATTAATTTGTAAAGAGTTCCCTTCGTGAATGTTATTGAAACTATGTAAAGGCAAGAAATCCATCTCACGATTTATAATACCTTCTGTTTCTGCAAACATTTGTGCTTCTGCAATCCAAATAGCAGTTCTGGCAACAGCAACAGCAAAGTCATTGATTTCAATGCCATAGAATTGTTGAATACTAATTTTAATAGGATTAAATTCGTCTTCATGGAAGCCTAGTATACCAGAACCGGATTTATCAGTAATTGTTTCTCGTAAAATATCATTTTCAAGTCTTCTTAAGGATAAGTAGGTTTCCGTTAAAAAGTTACCTGAACCGGCAGCAGGATCAAAGAATGTTAATGTGGCAAGTTCATTTTGTAAGTTTTTTAATTTCTCAATCCTTTTTTTTAAAACTTTTTCACCCATTGTGATGAGAAATTTTTCTTTGTATTCATCTAAGAAAAGTGGATCGATTACTTTATGAATGTTTTCAATACTCGTATAGTGCATTCCACCATGACGGCGAGTATCAGGATTTAATGTACTCTCGAAGATGCCACCAAAAATTGTAGGAGAAATTGCACTCCAATCAAAAGAACAAGCTTCATTAAGTAGCATTTGAACAGCTTCTTCACTAAATGGTGGGATTTCAATAGATTCACTGAATAAATTACCATTTACATAAGGAAAGGCAAGAAGGTTTTCTTCTTCAAAAGGATCACGATCAGAAATTGGAGTATCAAGTATACGGAATAATTCTAAAAGTGCTTTGCGGAATTGTTGTGGTTTATATTCTTGTAAATAATCATGGAATAGAGAACGACTACCAAATAAACCAGCATCTTCTGCATAAAGGCAGAAAACCAAACGTACACACAGTTTATTGATGTTTTGAAGAATATAATCTTCAGAAAGTTTTTCATTAAGCTTATATTGGGTAAGAAGTACATCGTAAATTTTACCGACTAGTTCCCCTGCACTTCTTGAAATTTCCATTTCTTTTTCGATATGAGTGTCTTTGGTATTAACCATGAAATTAAGACGATAAAAGCCGGTTTCGAGATCTTTTAAGTAAATAATTTCTGGAGTCGCATTGGGATTATCCATATCAAGAATTTGGAATTCAGCAAAATTACAACCGATAATCCAGCGTGGCCGATCACTATATGGTAAGTTAGCAGAATAGCGTTTAGCTTGTTCTAATGGTGTTAATTGTGATCCATCTGATTGACGAATAGGAGCTGTAAGACTTTTTCCAAGACTTTTTTGCTCAATCATAGTATGAGTAGCAGGAATCATAGCATCAATGTAGCTAATATTTTCAAGCATTACTCGTTGTTCAAATCGAATAAAATCAGCTGGATTTTCTATTCCATATACAGTTTGTAATAGTTCAATCCAAAATCGTTGAGAATCTTGTTTTTCGTCGCCAATCCCAGCCCATTTTTCGGCAAAGATTTTGGCGGCTTTTTTTTGTTCTTTTAGTGTAAGCATCTTTATTTTTATATCCTTTTAAACACATCATTACTAATCGATAGTTATTTTTGCACCACGTTTTTCTAAGAAACGTTTAAGATTATATTTTTCATCATAATCATCTGTGTTTGTACAATTGTCATCTATAAAATCTTCATTAGCAGTTTCTTCTTTCATAATTGATAAACAATATTGTTGGGCTTTAGCTATTCTTTGGGCAGGATCTTCTTCTAACCAACTTGCTATAAGGTTTTCTAAGTCAGAAGAATAGGTTGCATGTAATTTACATCCGTATTTTTCTGGTCGTATAAAAAGACGGATTATATGATTATTTTCTGGTAATAATAAAGCTAAGATATTAGCATCATTGGCTGGCTGTGCAAGTGGAGAGCGGAGCCAAGCTTCTTGTTTAGTCGCCGAAAAAATCTTATAAAGTAAGGTAAATCCATCATAGGAAGGTGTATTTTTAGGTGGTTGATTCCAAAATTCATATCCAAAGAGTCTTTCAATTGGTTGTTCAGGTAGTTCTTTAAAATGTGTATAGAAAAATTGAACAAGATCATTAGACTCGGAAGGTAAAAGAACCATAAAGTTTGCATATTTCATAATATTGGGATTTATTGCTGTATATGGTCTATCTTGTATTATTGATGGGATTTCAATTAAACCAGGAATACCTGTAAATTTTGCCATTCCATTCTTATTAGGAATATTATCAAGGGGTATATTTTCACCTTTAACTATTGGACGAAAATAAAAATTACTTCTAATAGATGGTTCGATTAGTTGGTTAATTGGTACATTAAAGTATTGAGCAACTCGAGCTACTAAGTCTGCTTTTGGATAAGATACGCCACGTTCATAATATGATATTTGAAGTTTTGTAACATTAAGAATCTTACCAAGATCCTCTTGAGTAAGTTTATAGTCTTTTCGTAGTGATTTTAAGTTTATTGAAAATCTAGAATCTCTCATAATTATCCTCTTGATTTAACTTATCGGTAGTTATATAATAAAAACATAAAAAATATTAAATAAATGTCGATACAAGATTTTTATTTGGTAGTTTTGTAGCTGATATGATTGGAATTATATTTCAATTAAAAATCAGTAATTAATTATTTATTATACCATTATGGAGGTGGTTATTGTGGAAAAAAGTGATTATGTATCAGACAAAGTTTATATAACTGTTGCAGAGGCAGCACAACAATTCTTTTGTGGACGAGTCACAGAAGCGGCTTTATATCGACTAGCTAGAGAAGGACAATTGCCAACCATTAGAGTTGGAAGGAGAGTCCTTATAGATGCACACAAAATGGAGTAAATGTATGCTTGAAATTAAAAAAAAGCCCATTTCAGTTGGCGCTGAAATGAGCTAACAAGAAATAATTGTCCCATCAAGACAAATTTGATTCCTTGCATATTTATTATATATGTAAGCGCAAAGGTATGCAAGGAGTCTATTCTTGCATACCTTTTTTAGGGTATGCCAATTCTAAGGGATAGGTGTACCCTTTTTTAGTTATACCTATATCACCAGTACCGGTACTGGTGTGGGTAACCGGTAAGAGAAAGGTAATGGAAACGGGTAGTGGATAACGGTAATTGGTACTGGTTGCTAGGAGGAGAAAATGGAAAACAATATAGTTCATCCTGATTATATTAGAAAAATGAAGAGATTCTTAGATGATTATTTGAGGATAAAGGGAAAGGCTTTACGACAAAAAAATCCCGAATTGCAATAATAAGTTGAACACCCGGCGAACCTTTATGCAGTAAGTGCTGCAAGCATTTCTTCCCTAAAGCACTCCTCGGGTGTCTTATAGCCGAGTATTTTTCTTGGCAGGGTGTTGGCCCAGCACTCTACTCTGGAAATGTGTTCCACTGGGTAACCCTCGATTTTCTTCCCTTTGGGAAGAAATCGACGGAATAAGCCGTTGTGATTCTCATTCGTACCTTTGTCGCTGGAGCAGTACGGATGCGCATAATAGATCCGTGTGTGACTTAGTTTCTCTAGCTCCGACAGGCTAGAAAACTCACTGCCATTGTCTGTCGTAATGCTGAGGAACACTCGGCTGAAACAGCCGCGGAACATTCCATCCTTCAATTTTCTGAAGGCTGCTATTACAGAGGCACTTTCCTTGTTGGGCAGTTTTCTGATGAGGGAACAGCGTGTCTTGCGCTCAACCAGAGTCAGCAGTACTTCGTCCTTTGAGCGAGATCCCAGTACAAGGTCACACTCCCAATGCCCGAAATCCTGACGCTCATCCACAGAAGGATCGCGCTCATCTATACTGCGGCCGAACTTCTTCTTACGCTCACGAACCCGCTTCCTGGCGTTTTTTCGCTTGACGCGCAAGGGCAGGTCAATACTCTTGATTTTTCCTAGGAGCCCCAGCGTGACATAGTTGTACAGGGGTTTCGTACAAACCATCTCGCCACGTTGAAATTCTCCCGTAACCAGTGCCCTGCCAAAGCAGGCATCGAGCGACCAGTGAGTGATGTTCCTGAAGTCTCTTCTGCACATAGTCGAGGAATGCTCCCTTTGCTATGGCGTCGCATTTGCGACCACAGTTTTCGCGATGCGCCTCATAGGTGCTTTGCCCGTCTGCTGCGCGATAGCGTTCCACCTTGCCGTTATAGCAAAGAACCTTGCCACGCTTCACCTCGTTGCGTACCGTATTGACACAGCACCCAATCTCACGGGCTATGCTCCGATACGATTGCTTGTCGCGGAGACGCGTTTGGATAATGACTCGTTCCTCAAAAGTTAAATGAGCCCCTTTTTTGCGTAACGTATCCGTGGTAAAATGATTTTGATCCATAGCGATTCTCCTTTGTGGTTGTGTTTTTTGTGCAACTACATTTTACCACAAGGGTTCGCTATGGATTTTTAAGTGTTCAACTTAATTATACAATCCGCCGTTCAATTTCATTCTACAATTTACGATAAAAATAGAAATATAAGGATAGGGAAATTTCAAAAATAAAAAAAAGATTGGGCTCAAGATTGGGCTCAAGCCACGAAAAAAGGCTCCTCCAAAACTGGAGAAGCCTTTATTTATCTATGGTGCGCCTAGCAGGATTCGAACCTGCGCACCCGGTTCCGGAGACCGGCGCTCTATCCCCTGAGCTATAGGCGCATGTATAATACTTCAAAAATTATACCATACTATGGGCATAGTGTAAAAACTATTCTTCCTAATTAACTGTGGGATTTCGTTAAATGGGTAGATGTGTCAATATGTTTATTTGATAATATGAACGTATCTTTTGAGATAGTATCTTGTGAGTGAAGTATAAATCATCTATACTAGGAACATACAGTAATAACGATTCCCATATATAAGAAGGAGATAGACATGAAACGCAGTTTAGCAATTTTATTTGCAGTAGCATTTATGAGTTCTGCTAGTGTGGTTAGCGCAGACGATGTAGTTACAGCAAATGCAACAATATCACAACCAGTAGTGGCACCGCGATCTATTCCTCTCGTATCTCAACAGGAAATTGAAAAGGTACAAAAAACAGAAGTGACAAAAGCTAATAAAGATGCATTGGCTAAAAAGGCTGCAGAAGCAGCGACGAATAAGGAAATCGCAGTGACATTTTGGAATGCCTTATTCAATCAACATGATTTAGAGGTGGTTGACTCCATGGTGGGGTCTAAATATATTCAACATAACCCAACCTATCCAGATGGTAAGAAACCATTCAAAGAGGCAGTGGCTGGATTTTTAGCAGAATTTCCTGAAAGTACAGCCGAAATTAAACACGTAGCAGCAGAAGGTGATTTGGTATTCATCCATAATCATATTAAGTTAAATGCTACAGATCGTGGACAAGCGGCGGTAGACATTTTCCGTATTAAAGATGGAAAAATCATTGAACATTGGGATGTAATTCAAGATGTTCCAGAAACAGCAGTACATACTAATACGATGTTTTAATCACATCTGTGAAAAAGAACGTTAATAAGACACGATATATCCACAATAGCAAGGTATTTGCAACTAAAATTCAACAAAGAACCTGTTAGCCATGATAGCTACCAGGTTCTTTGTGTTATCTTAGGTCTGCATTATCAAATAGGGATTATAGATAAAATGGAGACTTCTTGTAGATAAAATTTTAATTATTATAGTGTATCCACAATTTCTTTCAACAACTCATAAGAAGAATGTTGTTTACTTTCATCATAGATGAGTGTTTGAGCCATAATTTCGTCAAATTCGATATGATGTGACAAATCTGTAATTTGTTGACGCACGGTGTTTGGTGATCCCACAAAGGAAATCGCTTGCATTCGTTCCACAATCATGCGTTCTCGATGGCTAATGGTAGTAACTTGGAAGTTAACTGGTCCGAAGTGAGGAATCTCAGTAGTTTCTGGAATGTGATCCAAAATGTGGTCGTCACTTTCAACAGGAGGTTGCAACGGTTGACGTTGGTTGGTCACGAGTCAATAGCATCTTTATAAGTTTGGCCTGCTCGTACTGGCACTAAGTTGAGTAAGGATAATTTCATCGTTATATCTCCTAGAGAAAACCCCTCGCGATAAGACATATCTTGTCACGAGGGGCTTTGAAGTCACGTTGAATGTAATTTGATTATAGAGCTTTGTCAAACACAGCTTTGATGAATGCTTTTGTTTGGGCATAGCTTTCACCTGGTTGCGCTTCGTATTGTTTATCAAAGTCAAACCAAAGATTAGGGTAGTACTCATAAGGGTGAGTTTTGAATAACTCATGAGCATCTTGATCCTCTACCCAGTTAATTTTGATGTTTTCGTAAGCCGGATTTTCTGCTTTCAATTCATCAATAGCACGGAATGCATTAGCACAATAAGGACAACCGATTAAGTGGAAACCTAAAATTTCTTTCATGGTAATCAACCTTTCATAGGTAAAATATGAGAAAATATTGTATAATAGAGAAATACAATTGTACATAAAATACTGTATTCTTAACTGTATATTTGTTACATTTGTAGTATAACACAATTTTTTCGATATTCAAATTTCTTAGATATAGATTGTGCTTAGAATTGGGGGATATTATGATTACTGGTGCAGCCTATTTAGTGAAGGCATTACAAGAAGAGAACGTTGATATTCTATTTAACTATCCTGGTGCAGCCACCATCGATATTATGGATGAATTATACAAGCAGGATACAGTGCGCGTAATTCTTCCACGTCATGAACAAGCGATGGGGCATGCCGCAGATGGTTATGCACGTAGTACTGGCAAAGTTGGTGTTCTATTAGCAACAAGTGGACCTGGTGCAACAAATTTAGTAACCGCTATTGCTACAGCGAACTATGATAGCGTACCTATGGTATGTTTTACAGGGCAAGTACCATTACAATTGATGGGGAATGATGCGTTCCAAGAAATTGACATTGTCGGTATTTGTCGTAATATCTGTAAATATACAGTAACTGTACGGGATCGAAAACAATTGGGGCGTATCATAAAAGATGCCTTTTATATTGCTCGCTCAGGCCGTCCAGGGCCTGTACTCATCGATATCCCTAAAAATATTCAAAATGAAATGGGCCCAGAAGATTATCCTACAGAGGTTAATATTCGTGGGTACAAGCCAAATGAAACCGTTCATGTGGGTCAAATTAAAAAGGCTGTATCTGAAATAGGAAAGGCCAAAAAACCTATATTCCTTATCGGTGGTGGCATCAATATCTCTGGTGCTAATCAATTATTCACGGAACTCGTTGAGAAAACAGGTATCCCTGTAGTAACTACTTTGATGGGGAAAGGGGCGATTTCCTCTAGGCATCCATTATACCTTGGTAATGTAGGTATTCATGGTGGCTATGCACCAAATGTGGCGCTTAGCGAATGTGATGTGATGATTTCTATTGGAACCCGCTTTAATGATCGCATAACAGGTAAATTGAGCACGTTTGCACAGAAATGTAAAATTATTCATATCGATATTGATGCGGCATCTATTTCAAAAAATATTAAGGTTCACATTCCAATTGTGGCAGATGCTAAATTAGCCGTCGAAAAACTATTGGAATATATGAAACCTCACGATTTGGGTTCTTGGCCAACGGATTTACAACAACTGAAAAATGATTATCCTATCACGCAAGAGGGGACAGAAATTACGCCGGAGAAGGTTATAACCTATATCAACGAGCACTACAAGAATCCAATTGTATCCACTGACGTTGGTCAGAATCAGTTATGGACGACACAATTCCTTGCGGTAGAGGGGAATCATCAACTCTTAACATCTGGTGGGCTTGGCACGATGGGCTACGGATTTCCTGCCGCTATAGGTGCGCAGATTGGTAATCCTAATAAACGCGTATTTGCTATCTCTGGTGATGGTGGAGTACAAATGAATATTCAAGAATTAGCTACTGCTGTACATTATAAATTGCCTGTAACCTTGATCATATTGAATAATGGTTTCCTTGGTAATGTGCGTCAATGGCAACAATTGTTCTATGATAAACGGTATGCTTGTACGAATTTACAGCCTGATGAAAGTCGCGTGTTAACGCAAGAGATGATTGATAATGGTGAATTTGAATATGTGCCAGATTTTGTGAAATTAGCAGAATCTTATGGTGCGAAGGGCATGCGCGTGACGAAGGAATCAGATATTGCAAAGGCTTTCAAATTTGCTGATAAGCATGAGAAAGCCCCAACAGTGCTTGAATTTGTGATACCAACGGAAATTAATGTATTGCCAATGGTGCCAGCTGGTAAATCACTGTCAGAAATGTTATTAAAGGACAAAGACTAGAGAAAGGAGAAGTGGTGCCTACAGGCTCCACAATAGCTAATATGGAAAATACAGTTATCACCAAAAAACGTTGTATTTCTGCCTATGTAGAAAACCAAATTGGCGTACTAGCAAAAATCTCTGGCTTGTTCGCTGGTAAAAATTATAACCTCGATACACTTACGGTAGGGGAAACAGAGGACTCTACTATGTCTCGCATGACCATTGAGTTGACTTGCGATGATTTAACATTTGAGCAAATTATCAAACAGTTGAATCGCAGTGTAGAGGTCATTAAGGTTATTGATTTCACAGATATGCCTATAACCAAGAAAGAACTGCTATTTATTAAGGTGAATAGTTGCAAAGAAGGAGACAAGCAAGAGATTTTTCGTATTGCAAAAACCTTTGATTTAAAAGTAGTAGATTATAATAAGAAAGCTGTTCTTATACAATGTGTTAAAACAGTATCCAAGAACAATGACATGATTAACCTCTTTAAAGATATGTTTGTGAATCGTATTGAAGTCGTTCGTGGTGGCAGTGTCGCCATTGAGGCATTGTCTACACCTGATTATTAAGGAGTATTCTTATGAGTCGATACTATCTCGGCTTTGACGCAGGTACGCAATCTGTCAAAGTTGCTGTTTATGATGACCATATGCAAATTGTTGCATCCTCTACATCACCGACCACATTGTCATATCCACATCCAGGTTGGGTTAATATGGATGTAGATGAATACCTAGCATTGGCTATTAAAGGTATGAAGGATTGTGTAGTCCAACTAGAAGAAAAACACATCGATGTGAACCAAATCCGATCCATTATGGGCGATGGTATTATCTGTGGTATTGCTGGTGTTGATGTCGAAGGTAATGCCATAACGCCATATATTAACTACCTAGATTCTCGTACTCAAGAGGACGAAATCGAAATGAATGGTTGGGATTTAGATATTTGGGGTAAGGAAACAGGTAATCCTGAACCTAAATGTATGTATCCCGCCTTATTTGCTCGGTGGTTTTTAAAACACCAAGAGCAATGGACTGGAACCATTGCTAAATTTATCCATAATGCACCTTATATATTAGCTCATTTAGCAGGTCTCAAGGCAGCTGATATGTTTATAGATTGGGGTGCCATGTCAGGCTGGGGCCTTGGTTATAAGGTAGAGGAAAAGGTTTGGTCTACTGAACAATTAGAAATTCTCGGCATTTCTGAAACCATGATGCCCCGCATTGTGAAACCTTGGGATATTATTGGTCACTTGACAGCGGAAATGGTGGAGGCTACAGGTCTACCTGCGGGCATTCCTATTTGCGGTGGCGCTGGTGACACGATGCAATCCATGATTGGCTCTGGCAATATCAAGGCTGGTCAAGCCGTCGATGTGGCAGGTACATGCTCTATGTTCTGTGTGTCCACCAATGGTATCATTCCGGAACTCAGTAAAAAAGGGGCGGGCCTTATTTTTAATAGTGGCACCTTGCCGAATTTGTATTTTTACTGGGGATATATTCGTACAGGCGGTTTAGCACTTCGTTGGTTCAAGGATAATATTTGTGGTCATGAAGGCGATGGTTCCTATTATGACATCCTTAATGATGGTGCTGCACAAGTTACACCAGGTTCAAATGGTGTATTTTTCTTGCCGTACCTCACAGGTGGCACGAATGATATAAAAAATGCCACAGGTTGTTTCCTCAATATGACGATGGATACGGATCAAGCTACTATGTGGCATGCCGTGCTTGAGGCTATCGGTTATGATTATATGGAAATTACAGATCTCTATCGCAGTGCCGGTGTTAATCTTAACCGTATTACTGTTACCGAAGGGGGCAGCCGTAGTAACGTTTGGAACCAGATCAAGGCGGACATGTTGGGCAGTGATATTGTGACACCAGAAAATGCAGAGGGGGCCGTGGCTACCAATTGTATTGTGGGTGCCTATGCAGTAGGAGATATTCCTGATATTACGGAGGCCGTGACGGCTAATTTTAAGGTGAAACAGACCTTCCATGCTGATGAAAGTAACAAACAATTCTATCGTGAGCAGTACAATTTACAAAAACAAATTGTAAAACAAGATATGAGTGCGGTATTCGATACGCTTAAGAAAATTAATCAACATTAACCATATCGATAAAACTAAATAAAGTGTGGTAAAATATAGGTAGCATCTATTGCGTAATGTAGTAGTTGCTACCTATTTTGTTTTAATACAATAGGTGATGAAGAGTGGATAAAGTGCTAAGGTAGCTTTCATCATAACATTGTAAGTACACCTATAAAGGAGCAAGTATGACCTTATTAGATGAAATTTTAAAGTTTAATCAATCCTACATCGAGGATGAAAATAATAGCTATGTGGATACTGATACAAAATGTAGCAAAATGCCAAGCCGAGAAATGGCCATTGTTACGTGTATGGATACGCGTCTCGTCAATTTTTTGGAGGATGCCATGGACATTGGCCGTGGTGAAGCGAAAATCGTTAAAACAGCGGGTAACTGTGTAACGGGACCTTTTGATGGTGTTGTGCGTAGTTTGCTCGTTTGTATTTATGAGCTTGGTGTGAACGAAATCTTTATTATTGGTCATCATGAATGTGGTATGTCTAAAACGACGGCAGCCAGTTTATCTGAGAAAATGCTTGCCCGCGGTATTGCGCCAGAGGCTATTCATATGATACGTCGCGAAATGGAGCATTGGGCTGATGGATTTCAACATCCAGGCGAAAACGTTGAGGAAACGGTAGACGAATTGCGCATGAATCCATTGATTCCAGAGGATGTGCCAATTCATGGATTGCTGTTCCATCCACGGACAGGTGAAATCGAGGTTATTGTGAATGGATATTACGTGGGGTTATTTTAGATAGTGTGTAGCTAGTACGGTAATCTTACGGAACTGTAGCTCGTTTGTTCTAATAGAGTTATAGCGTATTAAACGATACATTAGTTTTGTATAGGAGTAATATACATATGAAACGTAAACAAATTATAGCTGCCATTGGTGTGGCAGTAGCCTTGATTGGTGGGACCTATTTCTTTGGCGACACCATTGGCCGTAATGTGATGAGTGCGTACGCCCATATTACGGGGCAATCTGAGGCGCCATTACATGAATCAGAAGGTCGTTATGTACGACAAATTGTCGCCCAAAATAATAGTACGAGCCGTACGATTATGTGGCAATCGGATATTTCTGAGGACGGTGCCATCGTAGAATACCGTGTGGCCAATTCGTCAGATATTAAATCTGTAAATGCTACGAATCGTGCTTTCACAGATGATGGGACAACATCATATATTCATGAAGCGACAATTGCTGAATTGACGCCTAATACGACGTATGAATATCGTGTGGGCTATGGCAATAAACGTAGTAACTGGTACAAATTAACAACGGCCGGCGCCCATGATTATCAAGTGCTGATTTACCCAGATTCCCAGTCTGCTGATTATAGCGGATGGGCTAAACTCGTGAAAGATTCGGTACAGCGTAACCCAAATGCAGCCCTCTATGTGAGCATGGGGGATCTCGTGGATAATGGCGAGCAAGCCTCTCAATGGCGCGCTTGGTTTAATTCTATTGAACCATTAGCGTCAAGAACTGCATTTGCTCCATTGATGGGGAATCATGAAACCTATAATTTAGATTGGAAGGTTCGTGAGCCTGTGGCGTATACAAATTATTTCACATTGCCATCCAATGGAAATGACGAATACAAAAATCGCTACTATTCCTATGATTTTGGTGATGTTCATTATGTGGTTCTAGATACGCAATTTAAAGAGGCCGAAGGGTTCCACGATAATCTTCGCGACGATGAAGTAGCATGGCTTCGTCAGGATTTGGCCAATAATACTAAAAAATGGACCGTTGTGTTGATGCATAAGGATTCTATTCGTTATAAAAATACAAAAACCAACTGGGAACCAGGTATCAATGATATTGGCGAAACATTCATGCCGATCTTTGATGAGTTCAATGTTGATGTAGTATTATCCGCTCATTATCATACGTATCGTAATCGTGGACATATTCGTAATTTTGAAAGAAACGAAAGTGGTCCATTATACATCATCACTGGTGTAGCTGGAGATGTGCGATATCAAAACTTGTGGATTAATCACCCTCTTGATATAGTGGTGGCACCACAACCTGAAACAGATAATTACATGACTATGGATGTAAGCGAAAATAAATTGACGCTCAATGCCTTTTTGTCAGATGGTACACAAATAGATTCCGTGTCGGTCACAAAATAAACATATAAAACCTCCTGGAATTAGCAAAATAGCTAGTTTTAGGAGGTTTTGGAGGTTTTGCAGATCTATTCGATAATTATACAGTATATATACATTTTGTATATATAGATATGTATAATAGCATATAAAGAGGATTCCCTAAAATGTATAGACAAAATATGAAAGTTTTGGTGGATTAATAAGAAGATATAATTGCCCGGCAAGGAAAATAAATATACATGAATTTATGTATAAATACTTGCAATCTTGTATGTATGGTGCTATACTACATATATTGATTCATAAATATGCAATATATACATTGCGATATAAAATATGTCTAGTGACATAAATATAGATAATAATTGGATTAAAGATGAGAAAAAAGGATAAGAAGATGGCAGTATTTAAAGAAATTATACAAGAAAAAGCAAAACAGTATGCAGAGAAAATCGTAGAATGGAGACGTCACTTCCACGAAAATCCAGAATTGTCTGGTGAGGAAGTAGAAACGTCTAAATATATTCAAGAACAATTATCTAATATGGGCATTCCGTTCAACGCGAATGTATTCCAATATGCTGTAATTGGTGAAATCAAAGGGGCTCACCCTGGTAAAACTGTAGCCCTTCGTGCCGACATGGATGCATTGCCTGTGACAGAACAGACTGGTTTACCATTTGCGTCTAAAAATACTGGTAAAATGCATGCCTGTGGTCACGATAGTCATATGGCTATTTTATTAGGTGCAGCCGCTGTATTAAATTCCATTAAGGATCAATTACATGGTACAGTAAAACTCGTATTCCAACCTGCAGAAGAGAGTGGTACTATCCGAGGTGCGTATCATATTGTGGAAACAGGTGTATTAGAGGGGGTTGAAGAAATCTTTGGCCTTCATGTATGGCCAGATCTTCCAGTGGGTACTGTAGGCTTACGAAAAGGGAACTTGATGGCTGCCTCCGACCGATTTGACGTTCATATCAAAGGTAAAGCTACACATGGTGCGATGCCTCATTTGGGGACGGATGCTATCGTAGCGGCCGCTAATTGGATTGTAAATGTACAATCCATCGTAGCTCGTGAAACGGATCCAATGGAAAATCTTGTGTGCACGATTGGTACTTTCAAATCTGGTGAACGTTATAACGTAGGTGCTGAGGATGCTTATTTAGAGGGAACATGCCGTACATACAATCCAGCGAAACGCGATTATATTGAAAATCGTTTGATTGAAAGTTTGAAAGCCTTAGATTTGATGTTTGGCACCACTAGTGTTATCGATTACCAACGTGGTCATAGTGCAACCATAAATGATGCGGATTCCATTGATCACCTAACGAAAGTTGGTACAGAATACCTTGGTGAAGAAGCTATTGTTCTTCCAGAAGTACCAGCTATGACTGCAGAAGATTTCTCAGCATATCTTAACAAATATAAAGGTGCTTTCATCTGGCTAGGTACTGGTTATGAAGGTAATCCAGCATTGCATCATAATAAATTTGCTATCGACGAATCTGTACTACAAACAGGCGTTACACTCATGAGTGGTGCCATTGCAGAATTACTTGTTGGGGAACAGTAATAATTTATATATATTGAGAAATTGAGGACGAACTGATGAAAAGTTTACATAATAAATCGTTTTTAACCATGCTAGATTACACACCAGAAGAAATTAAATATTACTTGGAACTAGCTGCAAAATTGAAAGCTGATAAAAAAGCAGGCGTTGAAAAACAATCCATGAAGGGTAAGAACTTCGTATTAATCTTTGAAAAAGATTCCACGCGTACGCGTTGTGCCTTTGAAGTCGGTGCTGCTGATCAAGGTGCACATACTACATATCTTGGCCCAACGGGTAGCCAAATGAATAAAAAAGAATCCTTAAAGGATACAGCTCGTGTGCTAGGTTCCATGTATGATGGCATCGAGTTTCGTGGCTTTGCGCAAGAGGACGTTGAGGAATTAGCGAAATATAGCGGTGTTCCTGTGTGGAATGGTTTGACTGATATGGACCACCCAACACAAACATTGGCAAATTTCCTTACATTGCAAGAAAATATCGACAAACCATTGAATGAAATTTCCTTTGCTTACGTTGGCCACGGTCAATCCAATATGTGCAATGCATTGATGAGTGGTGCTGTGAAATTGGGGATGGATTTCCGTTTAATCGGCCCTAAACAATACCATCCAGAAGGGGCATTCTTTGAAGAATGTAAAAAAGTAGCTGCTGAAACGGGTGCCACAATTACTGTGACAGATAATGTAGAAGAAGGCGTGAAAGGTCTAGATGTTATCTACACAGGTGTATGGGTAACAATGGGTGATACTTACGATATGTGGAAAGAGCGTATTAATACATTCAAACCATATCAAATTACACCAGAAATGATGAAAATGACTGGCAATCCAAACGTGAAATTCTGTCACTGTCTACCAGCATTCCATGATACAAACACACAAGTTGGTAAAGATATCTTTGAACGCTTCAGCATGAATGGCATCGAGGTAACTGATGATGTATTTGAAAGTGAAGCATCTCTTGCGTTTCAAGAGGCTGAAAATCGTTTGCATACTATCAAAGCAGTTATGGTTGCTACATTTAGCGATTACGAAACATTATAATCGCACATATTCACAATGGACAGGGGCACAGCTTATTCTGTAGTGAGCCGAGTGTGATATACAGATAGCGCATAGTTTGCGCTTTCATAATAGGTAGTTGAAAAAATTGAGAAACAAGAGGACATAAATATGAGCAAGAAAAATGTATTTATCGTAGGTCATGAGGGGACTACAGGGCTTCGCATACATGAACGTTTATCCGGCCGCGGGGACATTAATTTGTTATCCATCGCCGACGAAGATCGTAAAGATATGACAAAAATCGCTGACATAGCAGCGGGCGCGGATTTGATTTTCCTTTGTTTGCCAGATGCAGCATCTATTGAGGTGGTTGAGGCTACCAAGGATTTGAATTGCAAAATCATCGATGCGTCCACGGCGTTCCGTACACATCCAGACTGGGCCTATGGGTTCCCAGAATTAGGTGAAAGCTATCGTCAAAAAATTGCCACAAATCGTTATATTGCAAATCCAGGCTGTCATTCTAGCGGTATGATTGCTATTTTAAAACCATTGGTTGAGGCTGGTATCGTACCTGCTGATTATCCAGTATCTGTATTCTCCCTAACAGGCTATAGCGGTGGTGGCAAAAAAATGATTGGACAATATGAGGACCCAGAAAAAGAAGTGGCTCTTCATGCACCACGTCAATACGGCCTAGGTCAAAAACATAAACATTTACCTGAAGTGGTACATACATGTGGATTAG
Source organism: Veillonella absiana (assembly GCF_032970865.1). Lineage (NCBI taxonomy): Bacteria > Bacillati > Bacillota > Negativicutes > Veillonellales > Veillonellaceae > Veillonella > Veillonella absiana. The sequence goes on from NZ_JAWJZB010000007.1 coordinate 19,413, forward strand.
CAACATCCCCGATTTTCTCTCCTATCGTAGATGATTACTACGCAGGTATGGAGGTTACTATCGGCTTCCACACAAGTCATTTGAACAACAATCCAACAGCAAAGGACATCCACGATGCACTATTAGCACAATATAAAGACTCCCAAATGGTCAATGTAGCGCCATTTGATTTAGATGCTACGAATGGATTATTCCTGGCGGCTAATGAAAATACAGATTTAGATACTATGACACTCTATGTATCTGGTAACGATGATCGCGTGATGGTACATGCTATCCTCGATAACCTTGGTAAAGGAGCCTCTGGTGCGGCTGTACAATGTATGAACATTGCCTTGGGATTCCCTGAGGAAACAGGTTTAGCTGTTAAATAATTGAGGGTAACAGCTCGCTAACGTGAAAGTATAAAACCGAGCATTGAATGTATAGTATTGAAATGAATGCATAGGGATTGAACTTTCACATATATAGAAACATTGAGATAAAAAACATTTGAGATAAGAAAAGAGATGGACACTTGGATAAAGTAACGAATGCAAAAAGAGCGCAGATTTTAACGGCTGCGGTTCCTTATATTAAAGAATATACAGATAAATACGTTGTTGTGAAATATGGCGGCAATGCGATGACAGATCCAGAACTGAAAAAATCTGTTATGCAAGATTTGTTATTGTTGAACCTTGTAGGAGTGAAAGTTGTCCTCGTTCATGGTGGGGGACCGGAAATTAATAGTGCTCTAGATAAGATGCAAATTGAATCTACATTCAAAGATGGTTTGCGTGTTACTGACGAACCGACAATGGAAGTGGTTCAAATGGTACTCGCTGGTAAAGTTAACAAAGGTCTCGTAGCAAACATTGTAGAGCTTGGCGGTAAAGCTGTTGGTTTATGCGGTATTGATGGCAATATGATTAAAGTTCACAAAAAAAATGCCGACCTTGGTCTTGTTGGTGAAATTGACGATATCGATACTACATTGATTGAAACAGTCATTTCCCAAGGTTACATTCCAGTATTATCCTCTATTGGTGTGGATGAAAACGGCGTGGCTTACAATATCAATGCTGACACTGTGGCTGCAAAAGTAGCTGGTGCATTACAAGCAGAAACAATGGTTGCTATGACGAATATTGATGGGGTTATGCGTGACAAAGATAACCCAACATCTTTGATCCCACAATTGTCTGTAGCAGAAGCTAAACAATTGAAACAAGAAGGTATTATTGCTGGTGGTATGATTCCTAAAGTGGATTGCTGCCTAGAGGCTATTGAAGCAGGAGCGCAAAAGGTATTCATCATAAATGGTGAAATTCCACATGCTATCTTGATTGAGTTATTGACTAACGAAGGTTTGGGCACAATGTTCGTAAAATAGAAAGAAGGCGCCAAAATGAGTGCGATTGAAATTAATACTCCATTGGTTAAAGAAATTAAAACAATGAATTATCAAGAATTAGATAAAGAGTTTGTAGCCAACACCTATGGACGATTTGATGTGTGCTTCGTAAAAGGCGAAGGATCGGTGGTGTATGATGAAAACGGTAAAGAATATATTGATTTAGGATCTGGTATCGGCGTTACAGCGTTCGGAATTCATGATGATGTATGGGCTAATGCGGTTATTAATCAAGTGAAAAGCTTGAATCATGTATCTAATTTATACTATACATTACCCCAAATGGAATTGGCTCAAAAACTCTGTGAAAAGACGGGCATGAAAAAAGTATTCTTTTCTAATTCCGGGGCAGAGGCTAATGAATGTGCCATTAAGACAGCTCGTAAATATTCTAGCGATAAATACGGTGGGGATCGTAATGTTATCATTACATTAGTGAATAGTTTCCATGGTCGTACGATTACAACATTGTCTGCTACAGGACAAGATGTATTTCATCAACATTTTGGTCCTTTTACAGAAGGTTTTATATTTACGCCAGCCAATGATTTAGACGCATTCTATGAAGTAGCAAAGAATCCTCGCGTATGTGCTGTGCTCATTGAAACCATCCAAGGTGAAGGTGGCGTTATGCCATTAGAGGCTGATTTTGTGCAAGGTATTGCTAACTATGCAGCGGATAATGATATTTTATTGCTCGTTGATGAAGTGCAAACAGGGAATGGTCGTACTGGTAAAATGTATGGTTATGAAAATTTTGATATTCATCCAGATGTTGTGTCTACCGCAAAAGGCCTTGCTGCAGGTTTGCCTATGGGGGCGACATTATTCAATGAAAAAACACAGTTCGTTCTTGATGCAGGGGCGCATGGTTCCACATTTGGCGGTAATCCAATTTGTGCAGCCGGTGCCATTACGGTTGTGGATCGGTTGACTGATGAATTTTTAGCTGATGTGGCTAAAAAAGGTCAATATGTGAAAGACCAATTAGAAGGTGCTACAGGTGTTATCAGCGTGTCTGGCCTAGGTTTGATGCTTGGTATCGAATGTACGGCAGAACCAAAGTCTATTATTGCTAAATGTTTGGAACAAGGTGTGGTAGTATTGTCTGCAAAGAATAAAGTACGTTTGTTACCAGCATTAAATATTCCACAAGAACAATTAGAGAAAGCGATTGGCATATTGAAACAGGTTATTGCTGACCTTGCATAGGTATAGCTGAGCTTGTCCTGAATCGTAAGCAGTGCTTTAAAATAGTATATCCCTCACATAGAATACCCCCCCTAATGTTAGATTATTAGTTCTAACATTAGGGGGGCAGTTCAATTCTTATGCAGGGGAGATCTTGTTAATTGCCATTCGATTGTGATTTAAACCATTCTATCGTGTCTAGTCGATCTTGTTCAGATAAGACCTCTGTATAGGTATAATGATGGAGCCAGGCTAATGTATACTGTTGGAGATAGCCTTTAAAAGCTTCTTCGCTACCACTCATTATTTTTCGCACGGCACATGGTGTTTTATAAGGGGGTGGTACAGTTTCTTCTTCCTGTAATAAAATAGAGGCGTGTCGAACAGATTTACAACGAAAGAAGCTATCTTTGCCTTCTACTGCTTCAAATATATCGAGAAAAGAAATATCTGCTGGTGATTGCGCAAGGCGATAACCGCCTTTAACACCTGGTTCTGCTTGTACTAATTTGGCTTTTGTAAGTTTAGTAAAAATCTTTGCTAAGTAAGATTCTGAAATGCCTTGGTAGAGGGCTAAATTTTTTACTGTAGCTGGAGATTTATCTTGCAAATCTATCATTGGTAATAGGCAGTGTAGTGCATATTCTACACCAATAGACATCTTCATAAGTACCTCGATTCAAATATAGTATAGTATATATTGTGGATTAAATACGGTTCCGAACTGTATAGAATGATTTCGGTATAAGTATGCAAAAGATGATAAAGGTTCTGCTGTTTTATTTATAGTATATGAATATTATATCACCAAATTTTATACTAAACTAACAAATTAAATTTATGTATTTATAAATGAAGTACTTGTAAAATTTTAGTTTTCATATTGACAATGCCTATGTACAGTGATACTATAATTACAGATAGAAGTTATCGGAAATATCCGAGCTACTGTCATAGGGAATCGCCAGTAACCATACACACAACTCACACACACATTTAACTGGTTGTTTATAAGTTTCTCTCTCTCAGCTTATAAACTAGATTCTCTGCCTAAGGTAAATTAGGCACTCTTCACACATCTCCTACTATTTAGGTACACTCACACACACTATTGCTTCGGCAATCCTAAATAGTTAGAGAGACAACTTAAAACTCTAGTAAAGGGGACATACCGACGGGTATGTCCCCTTTACTATACAAAAACTGGTTTAAATATACAGATATATGAGATCTATAGATATAGTTATATTTTTGCGTGTCATGGAAATTGAGACTATTCCTTATGCTTAGTTTCATATATAATAAAAGCAAATAAGAGTAAGGCATATCATATTTGTTGAAGGGAGGTACCAAGTGTAGTAACATTTGGGGATATACAATGAATGCAGAATCTATAAAAAAAGATATTTTAGTGCCAGTTGTAGCAAAAGGTTTACAAATTGCAGCGGTAGCTAAACCAACAAAAGATGAGTTAGTTGTTTGTGCTAAAATTACTTCTGGGGTAGCTATGCTAACAGCTATTGGTTGTTTAGTAGTACAAGCAGTGTTAAGAAACAAATAAAAGGTTTACAAGAGAACGACAACGAGGAATCTCGTGGTCGTTCCTTTTATATAGATTAGGATAAGAATAGAGAGGTGTATAACCTATGGAAATTAAAACATTAATACCAAAATATCAAGAGTATGTACAACAATGGCGTCGTTATTTTCATGAACATCCAGAGCTCAGCAATGAAGAGTTTGAAACGACAAAAACATTGGCGGCAGAGCTTGATAAAATGGGGATTCCTTATACTATTAACGAGGAAACTGGAACAGGTCTTGTAGGTATCATCAAAGGGGCAAAACCTGGTAAGGCTATTGCTCTACGTGCGGATATTGACGGTCTACCTGTGGAGGAGCGCAATACATTTGCATTTAAATCTAAAAATGATGGCAAATCCCATGCCTGTGGTCATGATGGTCACATGGCGATTTTGTTAGGCGCCGCACAAATGCTCATGGAAGCTCGCGATCAAATCGAAGGCGATGTATACCTAGCGTTTCAACCTGCAGAGGAAACAGGTGCTGGTGCGCCAGAATTTATGAAATTTGGAGACTGGTGGAGCAAAGTTGATGCCGTATTTGGCGGTCATGTATGGATTGATTTGCCAGCAGGTCTCGTTTCTGTTGAGGCGGGCGAACGCATGGCAGCTAGTGCGGTATTTACTATTAATGTAAAAGGTAAAACTGGTCATGGGGCGCAACCACATCAAGCTATTGATGCCATCGTAGTATCTAGTGCTATTGTTATGAATTTACAAACTCTAGTATCCCGTAATTTTAGTGCTCTAGATTCCGTAGTGTTAACTATTGGGAATATTCATAGTGGTAGTGAGTGGAATATTATTCCTGGGGAGGCTCAAATGGGCGGTACTGTTCGATTCTTTAAACGTGAACAAGAGCAGGAAATTGTAGATAAAATGCGTCGTATCATTGAACATACGGCTGAGGCTTATGGTGCTACGGCTACTCTTGATTATGAAAGTCGCGTTCCACCAACTATCAATGATCCAGCATCTTCAGAACTAGCAGAACGCGTTGTTATCGAAGTATTAGGCAAGGAAAAATTGTCTCCTATGCGTAAAGTTATGGCTGGCGAAGACTTTGCTTGGTATGGTGTGGATAAACCAACATGCTTTGCCTTTATTGGAATCCGCAATCCAGATATCGATGCGGTTTATGACCACCATAATAATCGTTTTACCATGGATGATACCATTTTATCTGCAGCCTCTGCAGTATACGCGCAGTATGCCGTATCCTGGTTGAAAGAACATAAAGATGACCATAACTAAAAAACATATGATATCCGCCTGGGCGACCTTTTTTATTCCAGGTGTATATATGGCATTATGGGCTGGTTATGTACCGTTTCTCAAGGCTCGCCTCAACATCGGTGATGATGTGCTAGGTTCTATGATTTTAGTGCTTGGCATTGGATCGATTATATCCATGACCCTCGCCGGCAAGGTGGCCAATCGATTTGGCTGTCGATTCACCGTGGTAGGTGGCAATCTCGTAGGGATGCTGGCTACTGTGGGTATCACCCTCAGTGATACTGTATGGATGGCCAGTACGAGCTTGTTCTTCTTTGGCCTCGGCATGGGACTAGGGGACGTGGCGGCTAATTTGCAAACCTTGCTGGTCGAAAAAATGTCAGGCCGTAAATTGATGTCTGGCTTTCACGGGGGGTGGAGTATTGGTGGATTTATAGGTGCCTTGTTGCTGTTATTTTTGTTGAATACAGTAGGCCTGTCTATCTATGGCAGTATTTGGGGAACCATTGCGGGTTTAATTATTTCATTGTTCGGTATGGCCCCGGGGATGTTATCATTTGGTAAGGATGAAAGTGACGAAAAAGGTGGAGGCTCAAAAAATCCATTGTCATTCCATCCCATTGCCATCATCTTTGGTATATTAGCATTTATTTCTTATCTCGTAGAAGGTGGCATGAGTGATTGGAGTGCTATTTTCTTAAACACTGAAAAAGATGTGCCTATTGAACGAGCAGTGATGGGCATCATGTTCTATCATATTGCCATGACGATAGGTCGTTTAGCAGGTAATGCGGTGAGCATGCATGTGAGTCCAAAACGAATTGTAGTGACTAGTTATTTCCTTGGTGCTATTGCATTAGGCATTATTATCGTAGCTCCACATAGTTGGGCCTTGGCATCCTTTGTGTTGTTGGGGCTATCGCTATCCATGATCGTGCCAAACTTATTCTCTGCAATGGGTATGCAAAAGGTGATTCCCATGACACAGGCCTTATCAACGGCCACCACATTGGGGTATGTAGGTGTGCTGGCAGGACCAGCATTGATTGGTTATGTATCACATAGTTTGAGTATCATCGCTGCTTTTACTATGCTAGCGGGATTATTGCTCATAAGCGTGGGATTGTCATCTTATGCGTATCGATTGATCAAATAACTTTGGGTAAATTATCACCTTACACTATATGCAGTTGTGTTCATCGGTATGTATGGGTACTAAAATAGATAAGCATATAAAGACTAAATAAATATATATAGCACGCAAAAAAACTATAGCACACAAAAAAGCGCATCCTTAGGGATGCGCTTTTACATGGGGCGTTATTGAATTTTGGATTAACGGTCGCCGTTAAAGATGGAGTTTTTAACAAGAACGTAATCAACTTTGCGGATGGCTTGTAATGTGTGGCCACCAGCGTAGGAGATAGCGGATTGCAAATCTTGTTCCATTTCTACCAATGTATCAAAGATAGAGCCTTTGGAAGGAATGTACATTTTTTTACCTTCTACATTTTTACGTTCGCCTTTTTGGAATTCAGAGGCGGAACCGAAGTATTCTTTGTAGGATACGCCGTCAATCACTGTATCTTTACCTGGGGATTCGATGTGACCTGCAAATAAGGAGCCAATCATAACAAGTGTAGCACCGAAACGAATGGATTTAGCGATGTCGCCATGGTCGCGGATACCACCGTCAGCGATGATAGGTTTTGTAGCTGCTTTGGAGCACCAACGAACAGCTGCTAATTGCCAGCCGCCAGTACCAAAACCAGTTTTTAATTTAGTGATACATACTTTACCAGGGCCAATACCTACTTTTGTAGCATCAGCGCCAGCGTTTTCAAGTTCACGCACAGCTTCTGGTGTACCAACATTACCAGCGATAACAAAGGATTCAGGAAGGTTTGCTTTAATATGTTTAATCATATCGATTACTGCATTGGAATGACCATGTGCGATATCAATCGTGATATAATCAGGAGTAAGGTTAGCTTTTGCAAATTCGTCAACCAAAGCATATTCCTCTGGTTTTACACCGATACTGATGGAGGAGTATAGACCTTTGTCATGCATGTCTTTTACAAAGTTGAAACGTGTTTCAGGTTGGAAACGGTGCATGATGTAGAAGTAGTTACCACGAGCTAATTTTTCAGCCAATTCTTCGTCAATAATAGTTTGCATGTTTGCAGGAACTACTGGTAAACGGAATTCGCGATTGCCAAGTTTTACATGTGTGTCGCATTCGCTACGGCTGGATACGATACATTTATTAGGAATCAATTGGACGTCTTCATAATCAAAGATATTCGTTGTGTTAATCATAGTTTCTATATCTCCTTTGAGGTATAATAAAACGAATGTATAGTTTGAGTTGCTCTTGATTTGAGCTATTTGACCTCAAACCTTAACTATTATACAGAATATAATGATAAATTTCAATCTATTAACGTATATAATTTAATTATTAGTATATGTAATTTGCATAAGGGTGAACTATTTTACTCGATATAATTATAATGTACGTATTTTTAGTTGGTGTATGTATTTCGTAAAATTATATGAGCTAGTACATATAGACCAGCAGAAAGTGTATCTCTTATGAACCATAATAAAACAAGAATGATTGCGGAAGGGGGAATGGCCATCGCCATCGCCTTTGTATTAAATTTCATTGTCCTATTTCATATGCCCCAAGGTGGTTCGGTAAAAGCTGCTAGTATGGTGCCATTAATGTTTTACGCCTATCGTTGGGGCGGGAAATCCGGCCTTACAGTATCTATCGTATACGGTATTGTAGATTTCCTGTTGGGATTTAAATATACTATTCACTACTTAAGTATTCTATTAGACTATATTGTTGGATATGGTATTATTGGGATTTGTGGATATTTTAAGGATACTACTATAGGTTTATTCAGTGGATCTTTATTGGCTATGGTGCTTCGTTGGTGTAGCACCGTAGTGAGTGGTGCGGTGGTTTTTGCTAGTTATGCCCCAGAAGGTCAAAATCCTTGGATTTACTCTATGATCTATAATGCATCTTATATGATTCCTAATGCTATTATTAATATTGCAGTACTCATGATTGTATATAAAGCGCTAAAAAAAGGAATTAAATCAGTATAATGTCATTAATAATGCTAGTGTTATAAACTCGTGGTAAACGTATTCGTCAATAGAGGAATATGGAATCGACATAAGTATGTCTGTTGAGGAGGTTGCTATGAACCAAGGAAAAGAACGATTAGGTCTTATTATATTAGCTGGTGGATTAGGAACTCGTATGGGCTGTCCAAAGGCTCTGTTGCCATGGGGAATAGATCCGTCTACTACATTACTATCCCATATGATACAAAAGGGGCAAACCGCGGGATTTAAACATATAATTGTATCTGTTGGGCCAGAGGACGAGTCACAGGTGATTATGGAATCTCTGCCTAGTTTATTATTATCTAAATCAGTGGATATTGTGTATGACGAATATCCTCGTTGTGGTCCGTTAGGTGGTTTATATAGCTCTTTGAAAGCTGCTGCACCTCTACATGTAGCCGATGCCTATGCGGTGGTGGCTGTGGATATGCCGTTTATTGAACTTTCACATTATCCTGATATTGCTCGATTCGACAATTGTGTGGATGTAGTGGTACCAAAGCATAGCAATGGTACCTTAGAGCCGATAGGTGGTATTTATCGCACAACTATCCTTCCCGTGCTATCATCTATTCTTGAGTCTGGCGATGAGGATGTATCCTTGCATCATATGATTGGAAAATTAGAATCCATGTCAGATTATGAAGTAGATACCATCGATATTCCAGAAAATGCTAGAGATTTATACAATGTGAATTATCAAGATGAATATGTATGGGCTCGTGCAGATTATATTAACAGTCAACGAAACGTACCTATATTTAGTGTGGTCGCATCTAAAAGCAAGACCGGGAAAACGACTGTGGTGGCTGCATTGGTGAGTGCCTTAGAGGCGCGTGGGATTCGTGTAGGCCTCGTTAAGAGTGACCACCATGGATTTGTTATGGACCATCCTAATACGGATACGGATACTGTTATGCAAGCTGGTGCGACAGCAGTAGCTATTGCAGGACCACAGGAGACGGCAGTTCGATTGCGTACGACGGAACAAACTAATTTGATGGAGTTGGCACAATCTTTACCGGTAGATCTTGTGTTTATCGAAACAAGATCCCAAGGTGTATTTCCTATCATTGAGGTGGTGCGAGAGGACCAAGAGCTTATTAGTGATAGTCTAGATCGTGTAGCTACTATTTCATTAGATGGATTGGAAGGAGATATTCCTAAATTAGTAGAACGTATCATCGCCACTATATAATGAGCTAGAATGTATTATCGTAGCCATATGGTGATAAATTGTTTTACTGTTGTTAGTCATGGTACTGTGATGGAATTCATTGCGTGAAATTAAAATCAAGCGTATTATGTAAAGAATTAATAATGAAGTATAGTGTGAAGGAGATTATCATGGTGGGAGTTACCGTAGAAGCGGCTTTATCCTTATGGGACGAAGTATTAGAGAATGTTGAATATAGAACTATGCCTTTGTCGGTTACAGTAGCTCGTGATTATGTACTAGCTGAGACAATTACTCTACCTCATGATGTGCCTCACTTTAATAAATCAGCTATGGATGGATACGGACTTATCTATGAAGATGGTCGTCGTAATTATATTATTGATGGTATTATTGGAGCAGGTGTAGTATGGAATGCTCAAGTACCACTAGGCCATGCCGTTCGTATTATGACGGGCGCCATGGTACCTACTATGTGTGATACGGTGGTCATGCAGGAACAATGTAAAACCGATGGACACATAGGGTCAACACTTGAAATCCAAGGACAAATTACTAAAGGAAGCCATATTATTTACCAAGGTGAGGATGGACGAAAAGGGTTGGAGGTTATTCCAGAAGGTACTGTCATAACTACGGCTGTACAAGCTGTATTAATGGGCCTTGGTTATGAAATGGTTGAGGTGTATCGAAAACCTCGTGTTTTGGTATTAACGTCTGGTAGAGAGGTGATTGATCCAGGCTTAAAACTTGTGCCAGGAAAAATCTATAATTCTAATCGTGTGATGCTCCAAGGATTTTTAAAGGATCTAGGTGTTGTGGAAACCGTACAATACCATGTAACGGATGATCCGGTGGCTTATGACGATGAGCTAGAAGCCATCATTCGCCTCGCAAGAGATTGTGATATTATTGTTAGCTCTGGTGGTGTGTCTGTAGGCTTGTATGATACACTGCCGAAAATGTACACAGCATTGGGGGCTAAGGTTTTGTATGGACGGATTCAAATGCGTCCTGGCGCTGCCTCGTATGGTGCGGTGACTCCAAAAGGCCAGCTGATTTTTGGACTCTCGGGAAATCCAGGGGCAGCCTTTAATGGTTGGCATTTATTGGTCAAGCCTGTATTACAACGCTATCTAGGCCGTGAGGGACAATTAGGAAAGGTGTTATTATGTTCATTAGGTGAGGGAATTGAAAAGAAAAATCCTTTCGACCGTTATGTGCAAGGTTCCATTGTGTTTGAAAAAGGGCGCCCTGTGTTTTATAAAAATTGTAGCAATGCCAGCTGTGGTCTTGTAGGTCTTGTGACGGTTAATGCATTGGCGAAAATTCCAAAAGGTGTTAATTCTGTTTCTGGAGGTGAGGACATAGAGGTTCATATGCTATGATGAATTACTTTCATTATCAATATAAACATGATCATCTACAATTTAGTAGTCATATTTACAAAATTAGTACCTATCATTACAATTGGCATCCTGAGACGGAGGTTCTTGTGTTATTGCAAGGGCGTGTCGAGGTCAGCTGCAATACGGAACGCACCTATTTAGAACCGTTAGATGTGATTATTATTGCGCCACAGGTGGGGCATGCAACACTGGCCTTAGAACCAGACACGACGGCTCTTGTGATGCATATGGACCCAAAATTTTTCACATCTTTTGACCCTGATTTTGGGACCTATCGATTTATTCTACAATCTGATGAAAGTACCCGTCATAATGAATTTTATACTGCTGTACGCCAATATATGGCCCAGATGATGTTAGAGCAACTGAAGGCGGACACACCACTTCGTAACATGGCTATGGAATCATATTTCCTTGGATTATCTCAGTTGGTATATAATAAAATTTTACCGGTGAAAGCAGTGATTAAGGGTGCAAAGCCTGCAGAATTACAAGAAGCAACATTTGAAAATATGATTGCTTATATTGACGATAATTACCAAAATAAAATTGAGTTAGAAGATATTGCCGCCATTGGTGGTTATAATGTGAGTTACGCATCTCAGTTTTTCAAACGACAAATAGGCATTTCATTTATGGAGTATCTTTTACGTATGCGACTTCGTGAGGCCGCTGTGTTGCTAGCTAATGGGGAGGAACAAATCGTTCGCATTGCAAACCAATGTGGTTTCCCTGATAGTAAGGCTTTTAATATGGCTTTCAAAAAACATTTCCAAAATACACCATCGGAATATCGGAAACAGGCTCAGTTAGTGGGACGTAAAACAAAATTACACGATTGGAAGGAAATGATTAGTGTCACTGATACAGAAGTTTTGTCAATTCTCCAATCTTTCATCAATACAAAACAGAAACGCAAAGTAAAGAGCCCAGATGCTACGGTTGTTCACGGAGACGATCCACGTATTGATATGGTAAGGGAGGAACTGAAAAAACTCTTGGATAGTTTGGTGTAAACCTTGAAGATAGTCATCATAGATAGTGCGATACTGTAAAATTAACTATAATAAAAATGCATGTATAAAAATATTAGAATAGGGAGATTTATATATCACTAACCCCCTTTTTCTTTACTAGGAAATAGCACATAAATGCTTATGGTATATGTGTTCTTTTTGTTTTGACTATAGGTGTATTTTTATATTGGTTAGGACCTTTTTTATAAAATAAAGCCCTGCATAGGTAAAATTGTAACTCTAAAAGTGTATATGAATTCGGATAGTGAAATCCCTAGAATCGAGTAGAATGTAATCAAGGACAGGGACACTGACATAACAGGAGACCTGAACGGATATATGAGTGACCGGCGGTCACCACAGACACTGTGAGGCACCCAATGGTGGGTGACCCAAATTCATTGATAAGTATACATGTGGAGGTTCCCTATGAGTACTAAAGAACAACAAGTACAAGAAATGACAAGAGTCATTGCAAAATTCATTGCACACATCGCAAAGAAATTGCCTGATGATGTAGAGGCGAAAATTAAAGAACTCGCTGCCGATGAAAAAAATCCATTAGCTAAAACGATCTATGAAACAATGAAAACAAACCAAGAGTTGGCGTTCGAACTTGATCGTCCATCTTGTCAAGATACTGGTGTATTACAGTTCTGGGTGAAAGTTGGGTCCAACTATCCTCTATTAGGAGAAATCGAAGAAATTCTTCGCAACGCTACATACCAAGCAACACAAGATGCACCATTGCGTCACAACTGTGTAGAAACATTTGATGAATTTAACACAGGTAAAAATATCGGTCGTACAGCACCATATATCACTTGGGATATTATTCCTGGTAGAGATGATATCGAAATCTTCCCTTATATGGCCGGTGGTGGCTGTTCTTTACCTGGCTCTGGTAAAACATTAATGCCTGGTGAAGGTTATGAAGGGGTAGCTAAATTCGTATTCGACTTGATGACAAGTTATGGTCTAAATGCGTGTCCTCCACTACTTGTTGGTGTTGGTATCGCTACATCTATTGATACAGCTGCTATGATGAGTAAGAAAGCATTAATGCGTCCAGTTGCATCCAAAGCAGATAACGAAAAGGCTGCATATATGGAACAATTGTTGGAAGACGGTTTGAATGACTTGCACCTTGGACCTCAAGGTATGGGTGGTGACAAATCCGTTATGGGCGTTAACATCGAACATGGTTCTCGCCATCCATCCGTAATTTCCGTAGCCGTAAACGTAGGTTGCTGGAACCACCGTCGTGGTCATGTGGTATTCGACAAAGACGGTAATTATGAAATCTTGTCTCATGCGGGGGTGACATTCTAATGGCTAAGAAAATTTTAACAACACCAATTAAACGTTCTGATTTAGACGGTATTAAAGTAGGCGATATCATTTATTTAACTGGTCATATTACGACTTGCCGCGACGTGGCACATCGTCGTTTGATCGAATTAGGTCGTGAACTTCCTGTAGATGTTCGTGATGGCGCTATCCTTCATGCAGGCCCAATTGTGCGTGCTCATGAGGATGACAAATTCGAAATGATTTCCGTAGGTCCTACAACGAGTATGCGTATGGAAAAATTCGAGTACGATTTTGTAAAAGAAACAGGCGTGCGCCTCATCGTTGGTAAAGGTGGTATGGGTCCTAACACAGAACGTGCTTGTAAAGAATTTGGTGCCTTGCACCTCGTATTTCCTGCCGGTAATGCCGTACTAGCAGCAACAGAAGTAGAAGAAATCGAATCTGCTAACTGGCGCGAACTAGGTATGCCAGAAACATTATGGACTTGCCGTGTAAAAGAATTCGGCCCGTTGATCGTATCCATTGATGCGGAAGGTAACAACTGGTTTGAACAGAAAAAAGTTGAGTATAATGCAGCAAAAGAAGAGGTACTTGCTGAAATCAACAAACACGTAAGTTTCATTAAATAAATTAAATTGTTTTTGCTACATATATTTCATATATGATTTAAGGTATATATTGAAATATATGTAGTGAAAACTTTATACATCGGCAAGTGCCTGTTGGTAGATTGATTTGTGTAAGTACCTAAAATGAATATATAAGTCCCTTTTCAGAACTATTTTGTAAGAGGCTTATTTTTTTTACCCAAATTTAGAAAATGTTGTATTTTGAAAGTGAGATAAGGCTGATGGATCAATCCGTTGTTATCACCCTAGGATTTTTGGTGTTTGCTATTATAATGTTTGCCTGGGAGAAAATACCTTTGTCCATTACAGCAATGATTGTAGCTGTAGGGCTTCATTTAACAGGCGTGTTGTCAGCAAAAGCTGCATTTGCAGGATTTGTAGATACGAATGTATTATTATTTATGGGGATGTTTATTGTAGGCGCTGCATTTTTCGAGACCGGTCTAGCTGTAGAGGTAGGCAATTTAGTTACTAAAGTAGCAAAAACTGAGACTCGTTTGATTATTGCTATTATGATGATTACAGGGCTCCTATCCGGATTTTTGTCTAATACAGGAACTGCAGCTGTATTAATTCCAGTAGTCATTGGAATATGTAAAAAAGCAAACTTTAGTCAAACTCGTATGATGATGCCTTTAGTTTTTGCTGCAGCTATGGGGGGCAATATTAGTTTGATTGGCGCGCCTGGAAATATGATTGCTCAAGCGGGGCTTCAACAAGCCGGTTTGCAAGGGTTTGAGTTTTTTGATTATGGAAAAATCGGCTTACCAATGTTAATTGTAGGGACTATTTTTTATGCTACTATTGGGAAACGATTTTTACCAACCACACCTAGTCGTACTCCAGATGCAAGTTATCAAGGTAATGATGATTATAGTCATATTCCAAGTTGGAAAAAATGGATTGCTGGTTTAGTTCTAGTAGGAACTGTAGCGGCTATGATTTTTGAAAAAGAGCTAGGTGTAAAACTCTATGTGAGTGCCTGGATTGGCGCATTAATATTGGTGGCTACGAATGTTATTACTGAGACTGCTGCTATTAAGTCTATTGATATGAAGACTATTATGCTTTTTGCCGGTTCATTAGCTCTTGGTGATGCCATGGTAAAAACAGGTACAGGCTCTGTCATTGCAGATACTGTTGTTGCTATGTTGGGTACAAGTCCAGAGCCATTAGTATTATTGGTGGTTATCTTTATCTTGTCTGTATTTATGACAAACTTTATGTCTAATACTGCAACTTGTGCTTTGCTAGTGCCAATTGGCTTATCCTTAGCTAATCAATTAGGGTTTGATCCTAAAGCAGTCCTAGCTGCTATTGTGGTAGGAAGCTCATTAGCTTATGCAACACCAATTGGTATGCCAGCGAATACCATGGTATATAATATTGCCGGATATAGCTTTATGGATTATGTGAAAGCAGGAATACCTTTGATTGTAGTATCTATGATTGTATCTTTAATTTTGTTACCAATTTTGTTCCCATTCCATCCATAATATATAATTTTAATAGTTATGAGTATCTTAGCAATCCCCATTTTTGGGCGTTGCGGAGATACTCATTTTAATTTATACGAATTTTTTACACATAGTTCTACTACTAAGTGTTATTTTTTTATATAATAAAAGTATACATATTGAATATGAAAGGTATACATAGTGAATATATAGGTATACTTTCACTAGTAGGAGTGAAGCGATCGTCGTGCGATAATGGGAGGCACTATGAGTACTACAACACGGTTAGAGCAATTACAATGGTTAAATCAATGGTTACTTTCTGATATGCCAGAGTACAAGGATCATATCCATAGTTTTGGGAAGGATGAAGATGGTCAGTTTAAATTATTCCGTGCATTGATGAATGTGCGTGAACCGAGTCCTGTGACAGAAGAATTCTTAGATCGACAAGATGCATTTTTAGCAGGTGAGTTAACTCGTAAAGGTGTTACCGAGTTTTCTGATTTAAAAGAAATAGAACCTAATATATATCTATGGAAAGGTGATATTACAACTCTTCGTATTGAGGCTATTGTAAATGCTGCCAATAGTGGCATGACAGGTTGTTATCATCCGGGACATGAATGTATTGACAATGTGATTCACACTTATGCAGGTGTGCAATTGCGCTTGGAATGTGCTTTACTCATGGGGTTACAAGGTCATGAAGAGCCGATAGGTCAAGCACGTATAACGAATGCGTATAATTTACCAAGTACTTACGTAATTCATACGGTAGGGCCACAAATCTCAGGTCCTGTTACTGAAGAAGAATGTTATTTGTTAGAGGCTTGTTATCAATCTTGTTTGGAAGCGGCAACAGCAGAAGGGATTACAAGCTTGGCCCTTTGCTGTATTAGTACTGGCGTATTCCATTTCCCTAATGAGAAGGCTGCTGAAATTGCAGTGCGTACAGTGAAAAATTATGTAGCAGAGCATCCAGAATTAAAGGTTGTGCTTGATGTATATACAGATGTAGATTTAGCAATCTATCAAGCACTGCTTGGAAAATAAGTGATACCTGTATTTTTTCGCGCAGAAAACGGAATATTATTCTATAATAGATATATTCTATAATAGATATATTAGGTATATATAACTACAGTAAGCATAGGAGGATATATGTTAAGTGATATTGAAATAGCCCAACAGAATAGGATGGAAAAAATCCAAGTTATTGCTGATAAATGTGGCTTACAACCAGAAGAAATTGAACAATATGGACATTATAAAGCGAAGATTTCTTTTGATGCCATTCGTCGTTTAGAAAATGAAAAAGATGGCAAGCTCGTTCTTGTTACAGCCATTACTCCAACACCAGCAGGGGAAGGTAAATCTACCACTAGCATTGGTTTAGTACAAGCCTTGAATAAAATTGGTAAAAATGCTATTGCTACACTTCGTGAACCATCCTTGGGTCCAGTGTTTGGTATTAAAGGTGGCGCCGCAGGTGGCGGTTATGCGCAAGTTGTGCCAATGGATGATATCAATCTTCACTTTACAGGTGATATGCACGCTATCACATCTGCGAACAATTTGTTATCAGCAATGATTGATAATCATGTACATCAAGGAAATGAGTTAGGTATTGATATCCGTCAATTATCTTGGACTCGCGTGCTCGATATGAATGACCGTGCCCTTCGTAATGTAACAGTAGGTCTTGGTGGTAAAGTTTGCGGGTTCCCTCGTGAAGATCACTTCATGATTACTGTAGCATCTGAAATCATGGCTATTCTTTGCCTAGCAAAAGATTTGGAAGATTTGAAAGCTCGTTTTGGCCGTATCGTTATTGGTTGCAATATGCAAGGTGAACCGGTGTATGTACATCAACTCGGTTGTGAAGGCGCTATGGCTCTCTTGATGAAAGATGCGATCAAACCAAATCTTGTACAAACCTTAGAACATACACCAGCTATCGTACATGGTGGACCATTTGCGAATATTGCTCATGGATGTAACTCTATCGTGGCTACAAAACTAGCATTGAAATTAGGTGACTTTGTTGTAACAGAAGCTGGTTTTGGTGCTGACCTTGGGGCAGAAAAATTCATGGATATTAAATGCCATTACGCAGGGATTTATCCAAATGCAGTTGTCATTGTAGCTACATTACGGGCCTTAAAAATGCATGGTGGCGTAGCTAAAGCCGATCTTAATAGTGAAAATGTAGCTGCTGTTACGGCTGGTTTTGTAAACTTGAAAAAGCAAATTGAAAATATGCGCTTCTTCGGAGTACCAGTGTTGGTAGCCATTAATAAATTTGCCACAGATACTGATGCAGAAATCGGTGAATTGAAACGTCTCTGTGATGAATACGGTGTGCCTGTAGAACTCAACGAATGTTGGGAAAAAGGTGGCGATGGCGGTATTGACATGGCTAAAAAAGTGGCTGAACTTGCTGAAAGCTCCAACCCAACACCTAAAACTGTATATGATGTGAATGATAGTATTGAAGAAAAAATCGATAAAATTGTTCAAACTATCTATGGCGGTGTAAAAGCAGACTTCACAGCGAATGCGAAAAAACAAATTAAGCAATTAGCTGATTGGGGCCTTGATAAACTACCAGTATGTATGGCAAAAACTCAATACTCCTTGAGTGACAACCCTGCATTGTTAGGCGCACCATCTGGATTTAATATTACTGTATCCGATATTCGTGTAGCGAATGGGGCTGGATTTATCGTATGCCGTACCGGTGATGTGATGGTTATGCCTGGCCTTCCTAAGAAACCAGCAGCCCTTAATATGGATATTGAAGCTGATGGAACTATTAAAGGATTATTCTAATAGACTAATCATTAGTACAATTGATAGATAATTAAGTTGATACGAATATAGAGCCCTCGGGGTAACCGAGGGCTCTAATACTATAGCAATCTACGTTTTGGATAAATAAGGTGAATTATGGAATTAAAAACATTAACAGTACAAGACTTTGTAACAGCAGCAGCCTCTGAGGCACCTACACCAGGTGGTGGGGCGGTAGCCGCTGTTACCGCAGCCACTGGAGCAGCATTGGCTGAAATGGTGGCAAATTTAACGATTGGTAAAAAGGGCTATGAAGATGTGAAAGATGTGATGGTGGATCTTCAACAACGAGCACAAGTAATTCGTGAACGTTCATTGGAGCTGGCACAAGCTGATGCTGATGCGTTTGGCTTGTTTATGAATGCCTTAGCATTGCCAAAAGAAACGGATGAGGAAAAAGCTATCCGTAAAGAGGCCTTACAAAATGCCTATAAATCAGCCGGCTCTGTACCTTTTGAAATTGGTGAATTGGCGAACCAAATTTTTGATTTAGCAGACATTGCTGTACAACAAGGTAATACTAATCTTGTTACAGATGGTGCTATTGCAGCTATTAATGCTCGTGCTGCAGTACGAGCTGCATTCCTCAATGTGCGTATTAATTTAATGGGTATCAAAGATGAAGCTTTCAATAAGGAAATGCGTGAAAAGATGGAGGCTATTGAATCCCAAATTGATGCACGGGAACAAGCTATTGTAAATGCTTGCAATTTATAATTTATGAAAATAATTCATATCTGATATGATAAACATTCTATAGAGATTATAGATTTTATATTGAAAATGTAAAGATATAGAGTTATAATGAATAACAGTTACATATCGCGTGGATGATCTATGCGGGAGAAGGCACTAGCCTACCGAAGGAGTTAAACTCTCAGGTGTTTTTAGGAACGGGACCGTATGGGGACACAACTCTGGAGAGTCCCATTTAATTGGGCGCCGAAGGTGCAAGGAGGTAATCCTCCAAAATCTCTCAGGCAAAAGGACAGAGCTTATAGAAAATACATAGATAATCATTTTTCCTATGGAATTTTACCTATTTCCTATGGTATGGATGGTAAGGTATTATTTATTGTATTTATATTTGCTATTTACCTGTCTCCAGAGTTATATGGAGGCAGGTTTTTTGTGTTTGTTCTTGTTGTTGGGGACGTTTTGTAGAGGAAAAGGAGAAAGAATATGTTGGAGTTATTAACTGCTATTGATGATTTTATATGGGGCCCACCGCTTTTAATATTACTCATCGGTACAGGTATAATGTTGACCATTCGGTTAAAGTTTTTGCAAGTTACTAAGTTACCTATGGCTCTTGGATTAATTTTTACGGCTCGTAACAAAGGATCTGGGGATATTGATAGCTTCAAGGCTCTTTGTACAGCCTTGGCGGCTACAGTAGGTACTGGTAACATTGTCGGGGTAGCTACAGCCGTTCATGCTGGTGGCCCTGGTGCTATTTTCTGGATGTGGGTAGCGGCATTTGTAGGTATGGCTACTAAATATGCAGAAGGTTGTTTGGCTGTTAAATATCGTACAGTCGATGACAACGGAGAAGTATCTGGTGGCCCTATGTACTACATTCAAAATGGTTTAGGTGAAAAATACAAACCATTGGCATTCTTATTTGCCTTCTTTGGTGTGTTAGTTGCATTCTTTGGCATTGGTACATTTGCACAAGTAAATGCTATCGTAGATATTACAAAATTGACCACATCCATTCCAGTAGAATACACAGCAGCTATTCTAACCGTATTAGTAGCGGCTGTTACACTTGGTGGGCTGCAATCCATTGCTAAAACAGCTTCCAAGGTGGTTCCTGCGATGGCAGCGATTTATGTAATAGCAACAGGTGTATTTTTGATTATGTTTGCTGACCGTATTCCTGGTGCAATAGAACAAATTATTGAAAGCGCTTTCACTGGCACAGCTGCACAAGGTGGTTTCCTTGGTGCCACTGTTATGCTCGCTATGCGTAGTGGTGTGGCGCGTGGTGTATTCTCTAATGAATCTGGTTTAGGTAGTGCACCAATCGTTGCAGCGGCAGCCAAAACAAAATGGCCTGCAGAACAAGGATTGATCTCCATGACAGGTACATTTATTGACACTATCATTATTTGTACCATGACTGGCTTGATGCTCGTTGTGAGTGGCACATGGACAGGTACTGTAAATGGTGCAGCATTGACTAATGAAGCATTCTTGATGGCATTCCCAGATTATGGTGGCATCATTTTATGCGTAGGTTTGGCATTGTTCGCATTCACCACAATTCTTGGTTGGAATTATTATGGCGAACGTTGTGTAGAATACCTCGTAGGCGTTAAAGGTATCTTGCCATACCGTTTGATTTTCATCGCTCTTGTTGGTTGTGGTGCATTCATTAAACTTGAGGTTATCTGGGTGCTAGCAGATATTGTAAACGGTTTGATGGCTATTCCTAACTTGATTGCCTTGATTGGTTTGAGCACTGTAGTTGTGAAAGAAACGAAAGAATATTACGATTACTTGCAAAACCGTAATCGCTTGTTGAAAGTGGTTCAAAAATAATATAGTTATATTTTAATATGATTTTAGTACAATAATCTTTCATAGGATCTAGGCTATCTTATGAAAGATTATTTTGTTTTTACCAGAAATATATCAAATTTATTCGAATTGATAAAATGACAGGAATCATGTAAACTAACGATAGTAATAGTTTAATTTAATATGGGGGAGAAGTATGAACACTGAACTCGAAAACCAACAGAGTAACACGGTTGACTCCTTGTTACCAGTTCCTCAGCTCGTTGCGTACGGTCTGCAACATGTATTAGCTATGTATGCAGGTGCCGTAGCGGTGCCAATTATCATTGCACAAGCCTTACATTTACCAGTTGAGGATTTGATTCGCTTGATTAATGCGGATCTTTTTACTTGTGGTATTGCCACATTGATCCAAACATTAGGATTTTGGAAAATTGGGGGACGTATCCCAATGATTCAGGGGGTAACCTTTGCATCTGTAACGCCAATGATTATGATTGGTGCTGAGCACGGCATTACTGCTATTTATGGTGCCATTATTGTGGCCGGTCTTATTACATTCCTCGTGGCTCCATTTTTTAGTCGTTTAATTCGTTTGTTCCCGCCAGTGGTAACTGGTACCATCATTACTATCATTGGTATTTCCTTGATGCCTGTGGCAGTAAACTGGATGGGGGGCGGAAATCCTAAAGCTGAAAACTTTGCTAGTTTTACAAATCTCGGCTTATCCTTTATTACCTTCTTAATTGTTGTATTTGTATATCGTTTTGGTAAAGGATTCTTTGGCAATATCGCAGTCTTAGTTGGGTTGTTTGCCGGTACAGCTATTGCTATGGCTATGGGCGTAACTGATTTTAGTGCTGTAGGTAAATCTGAATGGGTATCTATCATTCAACCATTTTATTTTGGCTTACCAACATTTGATGTTGCCTCTATTGTATCTATGTGCATTGTAATGCTTGTAGTTATGGTAGAAACTACTGGTGATAGTATTGCTATTGGTGAAATTGTTGATAAAAAAATCGGGAAAAAGGAATTAGCTGCCATTTTA
Organism: Veillonella absiana; assembly: GCF_032970865.1. Classification (NCBI taxonomy): domain Bacteria; kingdom Bacillati; phylum Bacillota; class Negativicutes; order Veillonellales; family Veillonellaceae; genus Veillonella; species Veillonella absiana. The sequence continues at coordinate 41,404 of NZ_JAWJZB010000007.1, forward strand.
CGTGCGGATGGATTATCCACATTATTGGGTGGTATTCTAAATAGCTTCCCGTACACTGCATTTGCTCAAAATGTTGGTCTAATTGCAGTAACTCGTGTTAAGAGCCGTTTCGTAGTGGCTGCGTCTGGTGTAATTCTTGTGCTATTAGGTTTGTTCCCTAAATTGGCAGCTATCGTTGCATCTGTACCAAACCCTGTATTGGGCGGTGCTGGCCTTGCGATGTTTGGTATGATTATTGCCAGTGGTATCCGTTCTTTGGGTAAAGTAAGCTTTGATAATAATTATAACTTGATGTTGGTGGCGATTAGTGTTGGTGTTGCCATGATTCCATTGGCATCCCCAACATTCTATAATCATTTCCCAGATTGGGCTAAAATCGTATTGAAATCTGGTATTACCTTTGGTAGTATCATGGCAATCTGTTTGAATTTATTATTCAATGGCCTTGGGAAAAGTGAAAGTGCAGAACAAGATCTTGAGACTATGGGCCGCCGTTAATTACGTTCACTATCTATGGTGAATGCTAATAGGGCAGGACTGTTTTAATTACATACAGCATAGGTGGAGGTACTTTTGTATCTCCACTTTTTTATATTGTGATTTTATTTACATTAATCTGACTCTCTCGGTATGGTATAATGAACTATATTAGAAAAGATGAGGTAATTATGTCAGACGGTAAAATTATTGCTATTTCTATTAGCGAACAAAAAGGACAGAAAAAACATAACATAGAGCAAGCTAATCTCATTGTAGATCATGGCATGGAAGGTGATGCTCATGCAGGTAATTGGCATCGCCAAATTAGTTTATTAGGTATTGCTAGTATTGAACATATGAAAGCGCAAGGGGCAGATGTAAAACCAGGTGACTTTGCTGAAAATATCACAGTAGAGGGTATGGTATTATATGAGCTTGCTGTAGGCACTCAACTGCAACTGGGAAAAGATGTAATCCTTGAAGTTACTCAAATTGGAAAAGAATGTCATCAAGGTTGTGAAATTATGAAACAAGTAGGTTCTTGTATTATGCCTACACAAGGTATATTTGGTAAGGTCCTAAAAAATGGTACAATTTATGTTGGTGATGAAGTAACAATCATTAATTAGAGGTGTCATATGATCCAGGATTCATGGGGACGTACAATTGAATATGTTCGGTTATCTCTAACTGAGGCGTGCAATTTCTGTTGTCCCTATTGTAGGCCTGCAGAAATTACACCGCATAGCCAAATTAACTTGCTTTCACCAGATGAGTGGATGGTCGTGTTAGGGGCTTTTCACAAAATGGGGGTACGCGCTTTGCGATTAACCGGGGGCGAGCCCTTATTGTATCCACATTTTGAGGAATTATTAGTTAAAGTGAAAGCTACAAATTGGTTTGAAGATATCTCCATGACTACCAATGGTAGTTTATTGGCTAGTCGTGCAAAGGAGTTGCGACAATTAGGTCTGAATCGCGTTAATATTAGTTTAGACTCCCTTGAGGAACAGACCTTTGCAGAATGTGTGGGCAAATCAGGTCAATTGGATACCGTATTGTCGGGGATTCGTGCTGCTATAGAGGCAAAATTTAGGTCCGTAAAAATTAATACTGTATTATCTAGAGGTTGGTCTGATGCGGAAGTGGCCTCATTGTTAAAATATGTTGGATCCTGGCCTGTGATTTGGCGCTTTATTGAGTATATGCCCTTCCAAGGCGATGCGTTTCATGGGCCTACATTTGATGAATGGAAGGCGCAATTAGAACGTGTTAGCGGTGGAGTCTTAGAAGAGGTTCACTCTGTTTATGGTTTTGGCCCTGCGTCATATTATCGATTGCCTAGTGGCGTTGTTATAGGTTTTATTTTCTCTATGTCGCATAATTATTGTGATTCTTGTAATCGTGTGCGATTAACATCAGATGGGCGGTTACGTTTATGTCTTCTTCGTGATGATGAGTCTGATTTAGTTTCCTTAGTACGTCAAGGATATACGTCAGAACAATTGTTAGAACATATTGAACAGGCCTTACAACGCAAACAAGAACGTCATGATGGCATTTCTATGGATACACCAGAACGTCCTATGTGGCGTATTGGTGGTTAATATAGAATATAAATAATATATGCTAAATCAATGTGCTATAATGAATATGCTATAAAATAATATAAGATTATATGTATTATATATATTCCCCCAAGATATTGTTTAGATTCAGTATGAGGAGGTTCCATGGGATTTTTTGATTTCTTTAAACCGAGAAACAAAGAAAATATAGAAGAATGTTGGCCTGGTGGAAAAATTCTGCAAGTACATGTGGAATATGATACGGTGAAAGATGAGTTCATCTATATTGGGCGTTATGGACTTCGTTTTACCATGCCTAGAACTGATGTGAGTGAAATTGTTATTCAAGAGGTGAGCCGTACACATGGTGTAGTTCAACTACTGAAAGAACAAGTTGCGGTAGGCACTACAGATGTGATGCCTCATGAAGCATGTAATGTAGCAAAGCAATGGCTTGATGAAAGACTTTACAAGACTAGTGAATAGGAATATAATACTATTCATGGACCACTAGCTCAGCTGGCAGAGCACCTGACTCTTAATCAGGGTGTCCAGGGTTCGATCCCCTGGTGGTCCACCAACTATAACTATACGACCTCAAGTACCTTTACATGGTTACTTGAGGTTTTTTATATCCTATGTATAGGTTAATTATAAAATTGTATCGGTTCATACAAAGGAAAGATGAATTATCGTGTCTACTGTAGAAAACTATTTGTACATTATAGTGGTAAAAATCAGTGTTATCGGTTATAATATATAGATATTAAATTTGATAGACTCCGCTGTTTCATATGAGGTATATGACACTGGTGGAGCTCTCAATATACAACATTTTGAGGAAAAAGATTAAGTTTGTAAAAGAGGTTGAATGATGAAATATACAAGTACTCGCGGTACCGTAGCAGTCAATGAAACATATGCATTATTACATGGGTTAGCAGAAGATGGCGGTTTATACGTTCCAGCGTTATTCCCTGAAAATTGCTTGTCCTATGCAGATATTAAAGATAAAAACTATCAAGAAGTAGCGCAAGTAGTATTGGAGAAATTATTCCCATGCTTCTCTGAGGCTCATTTGAAAGAAATGATCAACTCTGCTTACAACGATGCAAACTTTAACACACGCGATATCGCTCCATTGCATTCCTTGCTTGAAAAAGTCTCCGTATTGGAATTGTTCCACGGTCGTACACAAGCTTTCAAAGATATGGCATTGTCCTTGTTCCCATATTTACTCGTGGCAGCGAAAGAAGAAGAAGGGGAAACTAAGGAAGTATTGATCCTAACAGCGACATCCGGTGATACTGGTAAAGCTGCATTGGAAGGTTTCAAAGACGTTCCAGGCACACATATTCAAATTTTCTACCCTACCAATGGCGTTAGCCCAATGCAAGCGGAACAAATGCAAAAACAAGAAGGTGCTAACGTTAATGTAACAGCTATTCATGGCAATTTTGATGATGCGCAACAATTCTTGAAACGTTTATTCGTTGACAAAGATGTAGCCGCAGAAGTGGCTAAACAAGGCGTTATGTTCTCTAGTGCAAATTCCATTAACATCGGCCGTTTGGCGCCACAAGTGGTGTACTATGTAAATACCTATGCGGAACTCGTTGCACAAGGTGCTATTCACGAAGACGAAGCATTCAACGTAGTAGTACCAACTGGTAACTTTGGTAATATCTTGGCAGCTTACTATGCTAAAAAAATGGGTGTGCCAATCGGTAAAATGATTTGTGCGTCTAACCAAAATAATGTATTAACAGACTTCTTCGAAAATGGTTCCTATGATATGAACCGTCCGTTCTATACAACAATTTCTCCATCCATGGATATCTTGGAAAGTTCTAACTTTGAACGTTTCTTGTACTACATCTCTGGTGAAGATGCTGAACGTACAGCCGGTTGGATGAAAGATTTGAAATCCACTGGTAAATTGACTGTGAACGAAGATGAATTCAAACGGGTACAAGCGAACTTCTCTGGCGCATACATCAATGATGAAGAAACAAAAGCCATCATTGAACAAGTATACAATTCCTATGGCTATTTGATGGATCCACACACAGCTGTAGCGATGGGTGCATACATGAAAGAATTGGCGAAACATCCAGAAGATGGTGCTCGTCATACTGTGATTGCATCTACAGCACATCCGTTCAAGTTCCCTAATCCAATTTGTGAAGCCCTAGACATCAAAGTGGGTGCTACACCTTACGAAAGTTTAGATAATATTTCTGATGTAACAGGCGTGGCATTCCCTAAACAATTGGAAGCATTGAAATCCAAAGAATTGCGTTTTACTCGTGCTATCGACAAAGAGAATATGAAACAAGAAATTCTTGATTTCGTTAGCACATTTGCAAAATAGTCAAATATCTACATATTTGCAAAACAATCAAGTATCTATTGTATTGTTAATGAATAATACACACGATACATGATATATATTTAGTAAATTTATTTCTACAAGCAGGATTTTTAGTAAAGCATCGCTAATTATACAATATAGAGATAAGACGAATGATCTAATAAAACCGCCTTTCTTTGAAGGGCGGTTTTTTGAACAGTGAGGGTGTTATGGTTAAAAAAGGGCTAATATATGCCTTGTTATCTGCCGTGCTATTGAGTACGATGAATTTATTTGTAAAAATGCTAGGAACGAGTATGCCATCAGGGGAAATTGCCTTTTTCCGTGGATTTATTGGTACCATTGCAGTTCTATCCGTGATGGCGTATAAGAGAATTCCGTTTTCAAAAGAAGATAGAGGCTTGCTCGTTATGCGTGGCCTTTATGGTGGATTTGGAATGGTGTGCAATTTTATTGCCTTAGTGCACATGAAAATGTCTGATGCGACGATTTTATTCCAAACGTCAGGAATTTTCGTCTTGATTTTTAGTGCAGTGTTTCTCAAGGAGGGGGTACCAAAGGGGGCCGGTAAATGGTTATTGGTTATTTTTGCTGCAGTTATGGTCATGGTGAATCCCTTCCAATATGAAACGTTTACTTGGTATGCATTGGTAGCTTTATTAGGAGCGGCATTGTCGGCTGCGGCGTATGCAACCATTCGTAGTATCAGTAAACATGGGAAACATAGTAATTTTGAGATTATGACCTATTTCCTTGTAACGGGTATGATGGCAGGCCTTGTGACAACTGATAACTTTGTGATGCCTCAGGGCGATCAATGGTGGCTTATTCTTGTGATTGGCGGTATTACCGTGGTGGCTCAATTCTTCCTTACCGGCGCCTTTGTTACGACTAATGCTGTGGTAGCCCAATTTCTTCAATACATCGGTGTGTTTATTAGCTCCTTCTATGGATATCTATTCTTTGATGAAAGTTTATCTATTACTACAGTCTGTGCAGGTATAGCAATGTTTATTGCTTCTGTTATGCTCGGTCGATTGAAAGAGCAAGCAGGGCCTATAAGGGAACCTAAAGTAGTAGCTGAAAGGCTTGCTGTTACACCTAAATAATATACTTATCGTATCTGGTCTATTAGATACTACACTATTTTGAAATTATAGGAATATGTATATTAATATACATATTTGTGATTAGGATAGAAATGAGTGTTGTAAATGTTACAAAAAGGTGTTATTTATTCATTAATTGGCGCATTTTGGATGAGCACCATGAATTTGTTTATCAAGTTTTTAGGGGGCACATTACCAGCAGGAGAAATCGCTTTTTTGCGAGGTTTTTTAGGGTGTGTTCTGGTGTTTTTATTTAAATATATTCGCCACATTTCCTTTACTCATGAAGATCGAAAGCTATTGTTTTTACGTGGCCTCTTTGGAGGATTGGCGATGGTATGTAATATTATTGCCTTTATACATCTTAAAATGTCTGATGCAGCTATATTATTTCAGACTACCGGTTTTTTTGTATTTATATTTAGTGTTACCATTTTGAAGGAACGTGTTCCGAAAGGAGCCGGTAAATGGTTACTCGTCATGTTATTGGCAGTAGTGGTGTTGGTGGATCCATTTTCTTATAGCAGTTATAACTGGTATGCTTTTGTTGCTTTGCTAGGGGCTGCACTATCTGCGGCAGCATTCACTACTATACGTAATATTAGTAAACATGGTAAACATAGTAGTTTTGAAATTATGACATACTTTATGGCGGGCAGTATGATTTCAGGGGCGTTAGTTGTTGACCAGGCCGTTATGCCTACAGGTCATGAGTGGTGGATTATTTTAGCCCTTGGTGTGATTACTGTTAGTGCTCAGTTCTTCATAACGGGCGCATTTGTCACTACAAATGCGGTAGTGGCCCAATTTTTACAATATGTGGGTGTATTCATTAATGCTATCTATGGTTATATATTCTTTGAGGAAAGTTTAAGCTACTCTACTGTGATTGCGGGGATTATTCTATTTGTAGCCTCCGTGATGTTGGCTCTATTAAAAGAACAGGATCAACCTATTATAGAGGAAATTATTGTGGAGACTAAAAGGTGATGCTATGTATTTACGTAAAATTCATGTAGAAAACTATAGAAATTTGGAAAATCTAGAACTGAGCTTTCACCATGACGTAAATTATTTTGTTGGGGAAAATGCAGTTGGTAAAAGTAATTTTCTAGATTTATTGCAAACGATAACGATGGGATACGGATTCTTAGAAAATGATTTTACCCATGTAAACCGTCCTGTACGCATTACGATGACTCTTGCCTTTAGTGAGTTAGAGGGGCGATTAGATACTAATAATGAATGGTTACATGTACCAGAGGAAGTCACTATTCGTTTAGAACAAGTGATTCAAGAGGTATATCCACGTGTATATATTATGAAAGGCAATGACCTAGAACCAGTATCATTATCTCTGTTACGCCATGCGTTATATGTATGTCATCGGGATACGTCAGAAAAGGAGCTCTTTGATATTCCTGCACATGTATATCATGAATTGGGACAGTTAATGGTAGAAAAGATGCCCGACCATTTGAATGATCAAGTAATACTTAGCATGTCGAGAAGTTTATTTGATGAAAAGATGGATATGGATCCTAACTGTAGTATGAATATTCGACGTCTTATTGAATTGCTGGATACACGTGCAGAAGCCGAGTTAGAGAAAAAATATACAATTGATAATGTGCGTTTAATCATGGCGGTAGCATCAAAATTGGTGGCGCAAATTTATATGAAGGTTCATAGTGCGGCTACAAATTTAGAGTCCCTTATCATTACTACTGCAGATGGGAAACGGTTCTTGCCAATTTTTATTAGTGTAGATGAACCAGAGCTTCATTTGAGCCCTTATTTGCAACGTGCAGTGTTAAATTATTATCGCCAAATTGCGACAAATGAAAATAAGCCATTTTTGCAGTTGTTGAAGATGTTGTTTAATATAGATGGATTATTAGGTCAATTATTCATCGTTACCCATAGTACAGATGCATTAGTGGATGATTATCGAAATATTATTCGTTTATATCGCAATGAGACAGGTGTTGTTCGTGGCGCTTGTGGTGTGACATTCCAATTTCCTCGGGAGGTGGAAAAACATTTGATTATGCACTTCCCAGAGGCGAAAGAAGCACTTTATTCGCGCTGTATTATCCTCGTAGAAGGGGAAACTGAGTATGGTAGCTTTAGTGGATTTGCTAAACATATAGGTGTGAATTTTGATTATTATGGTATATGTCTTATTAATGCACGAGGGGAAGCCTCTATTGCAAAGCTTAATAAGCTATTTCGTAGTTTTTCCATTCCAACGGTAGCGTTATATGACAAGGATGTGCAGGATCGTCATGGTAAAGTGAATCCTGATGTGTTTTACACCGATGAGATTTGTTATGAAATGGATTTTGTAGCACATCTATTGAAAACTAAAAATCGTTCTGTTATGGATGCCATTGTTCGAGATTTAGTGGAAGATGGGAGTGGTACCGTTACGAAGGATATGTTAAGACGGGGGATGGGTAAGTTAGGAATTACGCATAGTCAAATTGTACCTCGGAAGTTAAAAAATATCTCAGATCGCCGAATTGACGATTTATTGCTCTATTATTTTTCATGGTTCTTTTCCAATAAAGGTGTTATTGTGGGGCGGCGTATTTCCACGTATTTAACAGCTACCATGATTCCACCAGTGTTTAAAAGTGTCATTGAACGTGCGCGGGAGTTATCATTAGGGTCTCAGTTTGTGTTAAAGAAACCTATAGACTCTGATTAACGTCTGTTGGTATATACTTTTTTTAGTATATTTAATTATTTTATAAAACTATATCGAAAAATATTGACAAAGAGCCTTTACTCACCTATGATAAAAAGGTATTAAAGATTATGTCATTATTAACTTAACTAAGTAGGAGACAAAATGAGCGAATTATTGAAAGAATTTAGAGAGTTTGCATTTAAAGGTAACATGATTGACCTTGCTGTTGGTATGATTATTGGCGCAGCTTTCACAGGTCTTGTGAACTCTATTGTTGGTAACATGGTAATGCCAATTATCAGCTTGTTTACCGGTGGTATTGACTTCAACAATATGTATGTGCCATTGAATGATGCAGCTCGTGCAGCAGCACAATCTGGTGCAGATATCGAAACAGCTCGTGCAGCTGGTGCAGTATTTGCATATGGTACATTTCTTACTGATTTGATTCAATTCTTGATTTTAGCATTTGTTGTATTCATGATGATTCGTTGCCTTGCAAAAGCAATGGAAGCTGCTAAAAAAGAACAAGAAGAAGAAGCACCAACTACAAAAGAGTGCCCATTCTGTAAATCTGAAATCAATATCGAAGCAACTCGTTGCCCTAACTGTACTTCTGAATTGAACTAATTCCTTGTACAAAACGCCCCATCAATAGATGGGGCGTTTTTTTATACCATTATTTTAAAACTATTATGACTCAATCAGTTGAATAATAGGTGCTAATAATTTTGTGTAGTTACTGATTCTTAGCTATAATAAAGATATATAATTATACAATTGAGTATTTGAGAGGATGATATACTAATGAAAACTAGACGGTTAGTACTTGCATTAGCTTTCACCATGATAGGCGCAATGACAACTATGGCAGCAACACCGAATATGTTAGATGCGTAGATGGGCGGAGCGCCTCAAGCCACGGCGAATACACCCCTTGTGGTACCAGCAGACAGCACGGTATTACCAGTAGATATTTCAAGACCATTCGTATCCTACATTTCCAATGTGGTGTATGCACAAAAACCAAGTCGTGGTTATGACAATGTAGCATTGAAATGGATGTATTGAAACCGCAGAGCAAAGAAAAAATGCCAGCCATCGTGTATGTAACTGGTGGTGGTTTTATCAATGCCAATAAGGATAGTTATATGCAACAACGCATGGATTTGGCAGAGCAAGGGTATGTGGTAGCTAGTATTGAGTATCGTGTGGGCGCTACGAATGGTGTTGCTAAATTTGATGTAGGTGAGAATCTAAATGAGTCTAGTGATGTGCAAGCGGCAGTTGATTTGTATGGTTTGTCTGATTTAACACAAGTAGGTGCTGATTACTCTGCTGAAGTGCAGGCAAAACACATGTCTCCAGGTGCGTCAGAGGCCCTTTGGGTGAATGGCTCTGGCGTATTCGGTGGCAAGGATGGGGGCATTATGGCTGATCTTGAGGCGGTGAAAGCAGCGAACCCAATGACCTACATTTCTAGTAAAACACCACCATTCTTGTTTTTCCACGGCTCCAAGGATACGTCTGTATCCCCAAGCCAAACAGAACTCGTGCATCAAGCCTTATTGGCTAAAGGAATGCCGTCTACGCGCTATGTAGTGCCTAATGCACCACATGGTGGTTACTATTGGGTACAACCAGCAGTTATGGATAAAATCATTGAGTTCTTTAATAGTACATTGAAGTAATAATACAAAAAAGCAGTGCTTAGATGACTCTCTTCGCACTGCTTTTGTTGTGTGATGTGATTACTAATAATATAATGGATTACTAATACATTATATTATTACTATGAAGTTGTAGGTATAGCGTATCTATGCCAGAGGTTATATTAACGTACTGGATTTGTTAATGTACCGATATCAGAAATGGTAATGGACACTTCATCACCAGATTTTAAATAGCGCGGAGGATTAAAACCTTTACCAACCCCAGATGGTGTGCCCGTAGCTATAATATCGCCTGGTTCTAATGTCATGCCACGGCTTAATGTAGCGATGAGTTCCGGAATAGGATGGATGAAATCATGAGTATCCCCTGATTGACGTAATTCACCATTCACAAATGTTTTTAAGGTAAATTGTTTTTCTTGTTTGTCCCCTAATAAAATGTAAGGGCCCATTGGACAGAATGTATCTAGACTTTTACCGAGGAACCATTGGATATGATTACGTTGTAAATCACGGGCGGATACATCATTTAGGATGGTATAACCGAATACATAATCCCATGCTTCGGATTCTGAAATATTAGCGCCACGTTTTCCGATGATGATGGCGAGTTCACCTTCATAATCCACCATACTTGTTGCATGTGTATGCAATTGGATGTGTTCATTCGGTCCGATAACAGAGTTAGGTCGTTTTGTGAAGAAGATAGGTAATTCATTTTCCGCTTCTTTTTTGTCGCGAGTGAACTCTTTGATGTGTTCATCGTAGTTGAGGCCGATGCACATAACGTTACGTTGTACATTTGTGGGTTTAGTTAATACAACCTCGGATAATTCATATGGTTCAGCGATAGGATCCTCTTTGTGTTTTTCCAAAGCAGAGGCTACTGCTAATACACCTTCATTACCTTGCTCAATTAATTCATCGATAGTTTCAGGTAAGAATGTGAAATACATTTCCTCTAAATCGGCAGCACAGAGTATAGTTTGGTTTTCGTCGTTAATAACGCCCCAAGATTGGAGTCCATCTTTAGTTGTAAAAGCAGCAATTCTCATAAGTACCTCCCCATGATAGGTAAATGTATATTAAATATTTGCGTTCCTCGCCATTAAAGTTACTCATAATTATATTGAGTGTTGCTACTATTATATCATGATATGAGTAGAAAAATTATCTGTTTTCTTATATAATAAAATTTGACACAAAAACATAGAAATATCTTTGTTAATTATAGATTTTGGCTAAACTGATGTATGTATCAGGAGGCCAAGAGATTTTCAAACTGTGAAGGCTCGGACAGCCGAGAAAAGGAGGAGCTATGGGTAAGAAACCTGTTGTGGTTGTCAATGGCAAAGCGCGTGAAGATGCATTAGCCTACTTGGCAGAACACGTAGAAATTCGTCAGTGGACGGAAGCAACAAAAATGCCTCGTGAAACACTAAAAGAATGGTTACGTGAAGCCGATGGCTTGTGGAGCGTACGCCCTTTAGATATCGATGGTGATTTAGTAAAGGATGCCCCTAATCTTAAAGTAGTGGCTCAACCATCCGTAGGCTATGATAATGTAAAAGTAGATGAATTAACAGCCGCAGGTATTCCGTTTGGCAATACACCAGGTGTACTCAATGAAACCGTGGCTGAGCTAGCTTTTACATTGATTGCTTCGGCGAGCCGTCGCATTTATGAGAACATGAATTTTGTTACAGATGGTCAATGGCCTAAACAACCGACTGGTTGTGTGGTAGGTAAGGATTTGAGCCGTCGTACATTGGGCATTATTGGCATGGGTGGCATTGGCGTTTCTATTTCTCGTCGTGCTCGTGCATTCGGTATGACTGTGTTATATAACAACCGTCATCCGCGCAATGATGATAATTTATACATGACTACCTATAAAAGTCTTGATGAGTTATTGGCCTTGAGTGACGTTGTATGCGTTATGGCACCTCTCACAGATGAAACATATCATATGTGTGATGCCGAATTTTTCAAGGAAATGAAAAGTGATGCATTATTCGTCAATGTAGGTCGTGGCAAAATTGTGGATACCGATGCACTTGTAGATGCACTGAATAATGGTGAAATTGATTATGCTGCATTAGATGTAACAGATCCAGAGCCATTCCCAGCAGATCATCCATTGCTAAAAACTGGCAAAGCCCTCATTGTGCCACATATTGGATCCTATACGGACCGCACACGCTATGAAATGTGCATTTTAACGGCGGACAATATCATTGCTGGCGTTAATCAGAAACCATTGCCAGCGTGCGTAAACGAAGAAGTTAACTATAAAGAATAGTCTTTTAATTACTAAAATAAGGTTCATATAGTAGTTATATGCTATTGTAGATGATATTACTATGCCCATCATTATGATGCGGCTGATAGTATAATAATTAGGAGAAATGAATGTCTGAAGTAAATGAAAATCTAGCCACAGAAACTGCGGAAGAAGTAGTTGCTGTTAACTTTATCGAAGCAGAAATTAATAAAGATAACGAAGAAGGTGTATACGGTGGACGTGTACACACTCGTTTTCCACCAGAACCTAATGGATATTTGCACATTGGTCATGCGAAATCTATTTGCCTAAACTTTGGATTGGGTCAAGCCTATAAGGGCTTAACAAATCTTCGTTTTGATGATACAAACCCTGAAAAAGAAGACGTGGAATATGTAAATTCCATTAAAGAAGATGTAGAATGGTTAGGATTCCAATGGAATGGTACAGAGCTATATGCATCCGACTACTTTGATCAAATGTATGACTATGCGAAAGTGTTGATCCAAAAAGGCAAGGCTTACGTAGATGACCAAACGGCAGAACAAATTCGTCAAACTCGTGGTGATTTTTCCACACCTGGTACGAATAGTCCTTTCCGTGATCGTTCTGTAGAAGAAAACTTGAAACTCTTTGAAGAAATGAAAAACGGTGTATACGCGGATGGTGAAAAGGTGTTGCGTGCAAAAATTGACATGGCAGACCCTAATATTGTGATGCGTGACCCTGTGTTATATCGTATTGTAAACGCTGATCATCATAGAACTGGTAGTGCATGGAAAATTTATCCAATGTACGATTTTGCGCACCCTATCGAAGATGCTATTGAACGTATTACACATTCTGTATGTACATTGGAATTCGAAGTGCATCGCCCATTGTATAACTGGGTGCTTGAGGATTGGGCAGATTCTGAAAAACCTCGCCAAATCGAGTTTGCTCGTTTGAATGTGACCAATATGGTTATGAGTAAACGTAAACTACGTGCCCTAGTTGAAGCGAATCTCGTAGCAGGTTGGGATGATCCTCGTATGCCAACGATTTCCGGTTTGCGCCGTCGTGGTTATACGCCAGCAGCGATCCGCGATTTCTGTGAACGCATCGGTGTAGCTAAGGCTGATAGCACTGTTGATGTGGCACTTCTTGAATTCTGTATCCGTGAGGATTTGAAGCTCAAGGCTCCTCGTCCAATGGTTGTTATCGACCCTGTGAAAGTTATTATTGATAACTATCCAGAAGGCCAAATCGAAATGGTAACAGTGGAAAACAACCCAGAAAACGAAGAAATGGGTAGCCGTGAAGTTGCATTCGGTCGTGAAATCTACATTGAACGTAATGACTTTATGGAAGAGCCAATTAAAAAATTCTTCCGTTTGGCACCAGGTAAAGAAGTACGATTAAAAGGTGCTTACTTTGTAACATGCCAATGCATCGTAAAAGATGATGCTGGTAACATCACTGAAATTCATTGTACCTATGATCCAGAAACGAAGAGTGGCAGTGGTTGCACTCGTAAGGTAAAAGGGACATTGCATTGGGTTGAGGCCTCTACAGCAGTAGATGTAGAAGCTCGTTTGTATGATTATCTACTAAAAGAATATAGTGATGGCAAAGATTTCCTTGGTGATTTTAACCCAGAATCTCTTCAAGTGATGCATAGTAAAGGTGAGGCTTGCCTTGGTACAACTAAACCAGGTGATCATTTCCAATTCTTGCGTCAAGGTTACTATGTGACTGATAAAGACAGTACACCAGATCATATTGTGGTGAATCGTATTGTTGGTCTTCGCGATAGCTGGGCTAAACAACAAAAGAAATAATACATATTCGCTACAAGTTTAGAATCATCTAGACTTGTAGCGTACTTTTTTAGATATACTTGATATATTGTGCCATGGTCACTATTGGTGTTGTAGGTACTATAGGTGAGCCTGCAAGTGAATTGTGGCACAATATATCAAATTAGTGGAGATTTACATGAAACGATTGATAAAAATATCCTTGATGGCCACTTGTTTTGCTGCTATCAGTTCGGTAGGTTTTGCTGCTAACTTAGCGGGCCTTGCACAAACATCAGTAACATATAATAAAATGCCTACAGGGGCAACTATGTATGACAACAATCCAAAGGCGCTATTTGCTAATGATGCAGTTACATCAGTGAAGGAGTATATCAGAAGTCTTGGTGCCTTAGATGCGAATACATATACACTAAATATTAAAAACGAAAACGAAATGAATTATGCTGTAGTGGCTGAGGTCGTGTTGGGCGAACAAACATTAAATCGAATGGGTATAAATCTGAATACTCGTGACAAAAAGGATATGCTGGCTCAATTAGCCAATACTATTAATACAGCAGATATTAATACTGTACAACGTTATAAGGTAGTATCTCCATTGACTAAAAATGGCGATACCTATGCTGGTACATTCCAAATCAATACAACTCACAATAGCAATTATTACTCTGAGCAATTACATGTGACATTGTTTGATGATCGCTATGCGGGTCTATCTGTGCGTATCATTGCTATTGATACCAATAGCGATGCTAAAATTTGGCCACGTATTAGCGAGTTAATGAAATTGAAAACCAAATAGATTGATAAAATTCGATAAGCACTATGGTCTGAATGGGCTGTAGTGCTTTTTCTACTTATAAGCAATTGTATCGCTATAATAGCATGTACAATGCGTAGGGGAGTGTGATTGCTTCACAGAAATTTATGGTATAAATATGTGAATGTTTTGAAAAAAACTATCAAATATTCTTGACAATATTTCTCAATAGTCGTAAACTGTGTTTATAGGAATATTTCTCAATTTACTGAGTATTCTTACTTAACTTTCCCTTTATAAGCGACAGGTAGAACTATGATGAATTCAATTGACCATATCATTGGATTTCATTGTGCACCGGCAATTCGAGGCATTAAGTTGTCGAATTTGGTATCCATTCCACGGGACATGAATGATCAAATCCAAGTAGTATTGACTGAGTATAATAAACAATACAATACATTAGGTTTGTTCTTTTTTGAACTATGCCGTTGTAAAGAACGGAGATTGCTTCTAGTATTTAGAAAGCGTCAATACCGATGCGGTAGGTGCACAGCGCGCGTTCCTGTCTTATAAATTATGTCGGGAATATTGTCAAACACAGTTAAAACTGGGAAAAACGTTTAGTTCATTGGTCGCAAGAACGGCCTAGGAGGTACAAGATGATTGGTGTAGTATATTGGTCCGGTACAGGCAATACAGAAGCAATGGCTCAAGCAGTAGCTGAAGGCATCAAAGCAGCAGGTCAAGAAGTAGAAGTGAAATCCGTCTCTGAAATTTCCGTTGATGAAGCAGCAGCGTACGACAAAATCGCTCTTGGTTGTGCAGACATGGGTGCTGAACAATTAGAAGAAATGGAATTTGAACCATTCTATGTTGAATTAGAACCTAAATTGAGTGGTAAACAAACGGTAATCTTCGGCTCTTGGGGTTGGGGTGGTACTTGGTTAGATGACTGGGCTCCTCGTATCGAAGGTGCTGGCGGTATTGTTGTGGATAAATTACCTATCATGGGTACTCCTGATGATGACGGTCTTGCACAATGTAAAGAATTAGGCGAAAAACTAGCAAACGCTTAATTCTGATAGATTGCTGAATAACTATATGCTGATCTTAGCTATTTTCTTGGTGAAAGCATAGTTGCATAAGTTATAACAAAATTTTTCTCCTGAAAAGGATGTCACTGATTTCTTGAGTGACATCCTTTTTGCGTTATTAGGCCGTAAATTTGTTGGTATAATCCTAGCGCATGACATATGGTGAATGGTGATAGCGTATACCATAGAATGGTTGCTGCAATATGGTGATTAATACATGCGTTCCTATATAGGGAATGCTATGATTTTGTTATAGGGAATATGTATATCAAATTATTTGCTATAGTTTTTCCCTAATGGTATGATGAGTAAGTAAAAAATATCGACTGATATCGATATAAGTGATTTTGGTCACATAATAGGTCTGACAAACTAGCTTTCATAGGATGGGTAGGAATAGACGACTTGAGAGTATAGAGTGATATTATTGAAGGAGATTGAACATGAGTAAATATACTGGAATTCCATTTAGACATGATGTAGTAGGTAGTTTCTTGCGTCCTCAAGCAATTCATGATGCACGTCGTGCTTTTGAAGCCGGTACATTAACGGCAGAGGAATTGCGCGCTATCGAGGATCGCGAAATTAAAGCGTTGGTAGAAAAAGAAAAAGCCAATGGTTTGCAAGCGGTAACAGATGGCGAGTTCCGTCGTACTTACTGGCATTTAGATTTCCTTGAATTGTTACAAGGCGTAGAACATGTGAAAGCAGAAGCGTGGTCCGTAGCTTTCAAAGGGCACCAACCAAAAGCTGCCACAATTGAAATCACTGATAAAATCGGTTTTGGTGACCATCCATTTGTGAAGGATTTTGAATACTTGAAAAGCGTTGCTGGCGATACTGTAGCAAAAATGACAATCCCATCTCCTTCCATGTTGCATTTGATTTGCTGTGTTCGCGCTGAAAACTATACACCCATCGAACGTTATGCGAACGAAGATGATTTGTACCGCGATATCGCATTGGCCTATCAAGAGGCTATTAAAGCATTCTATGCAGCTGGGTGCCGTTACTTGCAATTAGATGACACATCTTGGGGCGAATTCTGCGATTTGGAAAAACGCAAAGATTACGCAGCACGTGGTCTTGATTTAAATGTAATCGCTCAAAAATATGTGGATATGATTAACCTTGCGCTAGAAGCGAAACCAGAAGATATGACGATTACAATGCATATCTGTCGCGGTAATTTCCGTTCCACATGGTTCTCCTCCGGTGGTTATGAAACTGTAGCAGAAGTTTTGTTCGGTGGTTGTAATATCGATGGATTCTTCTTGGAATATGACTCTGATCGCGCGGGTGGGTTCAAACCATTGGCACACATCAAAGATCAACAAGTTGTACTTGGTCTAGTAAGTTCCAAATTGCCTGAACTTGAAAAATTTGAAGATATAGAGGCTCGTGTGAATGAGGCAGCGTTGTATGTACCAAAAGAACAACTTCACTTGAGTCCACAATGTGGATTTGCCTCCACAGAAGAAGGTAATCTTCTCACAGAAGAAGAACAATGGGCTAAGATTCGTATGATTAAAGAATACGCTGAAAAAATCTGGTAATACAAAGCTAGATTATTAAAGACTAAAACAACAAAAAAGCTAGAACCAAATACACAAAACTGTGTTGGTTCTAGCTTTTTTATTTAGGTGAATTTTTGTGTGGCAATTAGTTTTTGAGTTCTTCTACAAATTCCTTCATGAGGCGGAGGGCTGTTTGTATTGTTTCTCTAGATGAGGCATAAGATATACGAATTTTATTTTTGCCACAGTCGCCAAAGGCAGATCCTGGTACAACAGCTACTTTTTTACTTTGTAGTAACTGAATAGCAAATTCTTCGTCGGAGAGTCCTGTGCTAGAGATATCTGGATATACATAGAAGGCGCCTTGTGGCACTGCTGCGGTGAATCCCATTTCTTGTAAGCCAGTGACGATTAAATCACGGCGACCGTGGTATTCTTCACGCATGGCTTTGATACTATCATCACAGTCGCGAATGGCTACGATGGCAGCTCGTTGCACTGGTGTAGCAGGCGCTACAATACTATATTGATGGATTTTGATACACATATCGATGATGAGTTTGGGTGCACATAGATAACCGATGCGCAATCCAGTCATGGCATAGGCTTTAGAGAAACCATTTAATGTAATTGTTCGTTTTTTCATATTCGGCAAGGCAGCAATGCTATGATGATCCGCATCATAGGTGAGTACAGAATAAATTTCGTCACTGATGACCATGATGTCATGTTTGATAGCGAAGTCTGCAATAGCCTGTAGTTGTTCTTTTGATAGAATAGCGCCCGTTGGGTTGGAAGGGAAGCCCATGAGTAGTGCCTTTGTGTTAGGCGTTACATATTTTTCGAGATCCTCTACGGTGAGGGCAAAACCTTCTTTCAAATAGGTTGGCACCATAACAGGTACACCATTATTTAATAGCACCTCACCTTTGTAGGCTACGTAGGATGGATCGGGAATGAGCACCTCGTCGCCATCGTTAAGAAGAACGCGGAGGGCTAAATCGATACCTTCGCTGGCACCAATGGTCAACATGATTTCACTGATATCATAGTTCACATAATAATGCTTGTTATACCATTCGCTGATAGCAGTTCGTAATTCAGGTAAACCGTGATTGCTTGTGTAATGGGTGTCTTGATTATCAAGGGCATGCTTCATTTCGTCTAGCACAGCTTGTGGAGGCGTGTAGTCTGGCTCGCCAATGGCTAGGGATACTACATTTTCTGTAGCCATTGCAAGCTCCCAAAATTTACGAATGCCAGAGGCTGGTAAATTGAGTGCTCGGTGGGAAAGATATTGTTGATAGTCCATGAGTTGTTCCTTTCAAGAAAAGTTCAATATTTAGTAGCTGATTGATGATTAACTCTATATTTCATACTAGAATATGTATTATAATTTTATAATAAGTGTACCATAAGTGTACCATAAAAAAGTGTACCATAAAATGCACTGAAGTAGTATGATTATATAAGACTATTAGAAATAGCTTTGATGATGAATCATCAATTGAGGTAGTTATACAATAACTACCTTGATTAAGTATAGAGTGGAACTAATAGGTATATAACTATTAGTCGTAGGAGTAAATAGATGAGTACAGAACGATTTACTGTAACCTATCGTATTGAATGTGACACGTACGATGAAGCAAAGGCTGTTATGTGGGCCCTTCAAGTGGAACAAACTATAGAATTTCCTTATGAATTTGTCACAGATCCATATATTAAAAATGAGGTGACCGGTCAGCTCGTATCCTTAGAACCAATGCCTGTGGGGAGTCATTACCGTACCGTTGGCGTTATGCCAGGGCGGGAATTGGATGAATCCCATTACTTTATTGGGGTTGTGTCCTATTTAGTGGATACAACGTCTATGGAAGCGACACAATTTTTAAATGTCCTATTTGGTAATTCCTCATTACAACCTGGTATCTGGGTGGTAGATCTTGAATTATGTCCGTCTTTGGTGGCTACTTTTGGTGGTCCTCGATTTGGATTGTCTGGATTGCGTGAGATTCTTGGTGTACCTAAACGAGCGATGATGCAAGCCGTTATTAAACCGATGGGAACACCCAATGAAACATTAGCTAACATGTGCGCTGCCTATACGCGGGGTGGTGTAGATGTCATTAAAGATGATCATGGTATTACGAACCAGAATTTTAGCGATTTTAAAGATCGTGTGGCACGTTGTGCAGAACAGGTGAATTCTGTGAATGCCCAAAATGGCACGAATACGCTTTATGCGGCTAATGTATCCGCTGATGGGGTTGAGGTATTGGAACGTGCTTACTATGCGAAATCCGTAGGGGTTACTGCATTGATGGTGGCACCAAGTTTGATTGGTTTTGGTTGGCTCCATGCATTAGCCACAGATTCAGAATTAGGATTGCCCATAATTGCCCATCCAGCTTTTGGCGGTGGATTTTCTTTGCCTGGCATATCTGGTATTGCAGATTATTTATATCTTGGTTTATTGCCACGTATTTTTGGTGCGGATATGCCGATTTTTGTGTCTTATGGTGGTCGATTTACCTTTACAGCACCACAATGTAAAAGAATCTCTAGTTACATTCGTAGTGCATATCAGGATATGGCTCCAGCGGTTCCATCACCGGGTGGTGGCGTGACGGATGCACGACTTGACGAATTGGTGAGCATTTACGACAATGATACAATGTTCCTCGTCGGTGGTGACATGTTTCGTCGTGGTCCTGATTTAGAGGCGAATATGAAATATTTTATTAGTCGCCTCGAAGCGTTGTGTTAGGAGGTCTCATGGTACCATTAAAGGAATTGCAGTTAGCACCTGCATTACAGGAAAAATTACAAGCATTAGAAAACTATATACGAGACCTTGGATCTATTGTGGTGGCCTACTCTGGCGGTGTGGATAGCACTTTGGTGGCAGCTGTAGCGCAACAAGTTCTCGGCGACAAAGCCTGTGCTTTTACGGTGGATTCCCCGACCTATGCAGAAGGGGAAACGCAGGAGGCCATTGATTTTGCTAAGGATATCGGCATTAAACATACTGTACAATACATTGATGAACTAGAAAATGATGAGTTTACAGCGAATACGGAGGACCGTTGTTACGTGTGTAAAAAATCTCGTTTTTCTGGACTCGTGGATTGGGCCAAAGAACAAGGTATCCAATGGATTCTTGACGGCAGTAATGTAGATGATTTAGGTGATTACCGCCCCGGTATGCGCGCGTTGTCTGAATTAGAGGGCATCAAGAGTCCTTTAATGGATACCGGATTTAGTAAGCCTGAAATTCGTACGGTGGCCAAGGCCATGGGACTC
This sequence comes from Veillonella absiana, assembly GCF_032970865.1. Classification (NCBI taxonomy): domain Bacteria; kingdom Bacillati; phylum Bacillota; class Negativicutes; order Veillonellales; family Veillonellaceae; genus Veillonella; species Veillonella absiana. The sequence continues at coordinate 62,069 of NZ_JAWJZB010000007.1, forward strand.
AAGGCCTGGGATAAACCGAGCGCACCTTGTTTGGCGACTCGTGTGCCCTATGGACATACTATTACACCAGAGGCGCTAGCGCGTATTAGTAAAGGGGAACATTTCCTTCGTCAATATACGAAAAATAATTTCCGCGTTCGTGATCATGAGACTGTGGCGCGCATTGAGGTGGTGGCGGAGGACTTTGCTTTGTTTGCGAATCCTGACCAACGGAAAACAATAAATGATTATTTTGAAAGCCTGGGCTTTCACTATGTTTGTGTTGATTTAAAACCATTTAAGAGTGGTAATTTGAATCGGGAAGTGACACAAGACAAGGATTAGATAGAAACGTATTGCATAACATGTTGCTGTGTAGTACCCGAATGCATCGGATATTACAGAGTAATTATTGTAGATGCAATAGATTGATATAGTAGAAGGGATGTTAATTTGGTAACACAAAATTCGTTAGCCACAGAGGTTCATGTGCTAGCTAGCGGTAGTAAAGGAAATTGTACGCTTATCCGGCGTGGGGAATCCTTTATCTTGCATGATGCAGGTATCAGTTGTCGACGTATCGTAAATGGTGTGAAGGAACTAGGCTTAGAGATGCACAGTTTAGAGGGCGTTTTTATTAGCCATGAACATTCGGATCATATTGGAGGATTGCAACAACTATTAAAACGATTTGATATCCCTGTGTACACAAAACAAGATACATGGCGCCAAATCCAATCACGGCTAACGGTACCAAATCATAATTTAGTAGCCCTTACAAAAGGGAGTTTGACTATCGGGAATATGGTAGTAGAGCCGTTTCGCGTTAGTCATGATGCGGCAGATCCTATCGGGATAAACGTATTTGCGGGCGATCAAAAGGTGACGGTGCTCACAGACTCTGGTGAGGTGGATGATCGGATGCTGCGATATTTGGATGATACGACAATGCTCGTGTTGGAGGCCAATTACGATCCACATATGCTTAAATTTGGTTCTTATGATCGATTTTTGAAAGAGCGTGTAGCGGGGCCTCAAGGTCATTTGAGTAATGATGCTACCGCACAAGCCTTGCTCATGATGAAACGACCTAATTTTATGCAGGTTATCTTGGCACATCGTTCTGAAAATAATAACAATCCAGTCCTTGTGACACAAACTATTGGCAATATGTTGGTGCAAGGCGGTGTTCGTATCGGGCCAGAAATGAAATTGCAACATGGTCAGCCCAATGAGTGCGTGTCTATGGTAGAGGTGACAAAATGAGATTTTCCGTTGTATGCATTGGTAAATTAAAGGAAGCCTATCTTCGTGATGGGGTGGCGGAATTTGTAAAACGTATGAGACCCTATGGGGGTGTCACCATTACAGAATTAAATGAAAGTAAGATTGGCGATAAACCTAGCGATGCAGATCGGTTGCAAGTGGTCAATGAGGAGGGACAGCGTTTATTGAAATCAGTTCCAAAATCTGCACACATGGTGTTGCTTGATGTGTATGGTAAAACTATGTCATCCGAGGAATTGGCTAAGGCCGTGTCTGATCTAGAGGTGAGTGGCACCAGTGATATGTGTTTTATCATTGGTGGCGCCTTTGGGGTGAGTGAAGAATTAAGAAACTCTGTGCATTATAAATTATCATTTAGTCCAATGACTTTTACTCACCAAATGGTACGATTATTGTTGGTTGAGCAGATTTATAGGGCTTGTAAAATTAATCGACGCGAGCCATATCACTGGTAATCGGTGATTGAATAATTGTGTATATATTTTAGTGTATATGTATATATTTTAGTGTATATATTATAAAGAGAACGTATTATAGAAATCATGTATTATAAAAAGGATTTTTCTTATTCAATAGCGAATATATATAATATAGACATATATGAGATGCTACCATATTAGTCTATATGAATATGTAGAAACCGTAGAGTAAACCAGTATGAGATCCTAGAGGATACTCGCAAGGAGGAGATACTATGAGAATAGAAGAAGTAATGAACAAATATCCTGTTACTATTGATAAACAAGCACCAATTTCTGATGTAGCAGAATTACTTGTAAAGTACAATTTAACAGCTGTATCTGTGGTGGATGAAAATAACAAATTGATTGGTATCATTACAGAAGGTGATTTGCTTTACAAAAAAGTGCGTCCTCATGTACCTCATTATGTAAATGTTCTTGGCGCAAGTATTTACTACAATGGTATTGGAGAATATAACTCTCAATTTAAAAAACTATTAGCATCTAGCGTAGAAGATTTGATGACGAAAGAGGTCATTACTGCTAAGCCAGAAACAGAAGTAGAAGAGGTGGTTGCAGTAATGCTTGATAAACATCTTAAATCCATGCCCGTTGTGGATGAAAAAGGTGTTTTGATTGGCTCTTTGGGACGCCGTGATATTATCAAATTAATTGCTAAAGATAACTAAACTATTTGTGGGTTACACGAAGTGAATAAATTATGTTGAATATAGCCAGGCATATCACTGAGTATGTGATGTGACCTGGTTATTTCAATGTTATTACATAATTGCATTGACTTGACTTTTATGTTATTATAAACAGTGCATAATATACTACAGAAATTTGGGCGAGTGAGCCCTTCGAGGAGGACATATTTTAAATGAAAGCAACTGTAAACCCTGTTGATCAACACGTAGTTACGTTAAACATTGAAGTGCCAGCTACAGAAGTAGACAAGGCTGTTAAACAAGCGGTAAAACGCATTGCAAACCAAGTAAACATTCCTGGTTTCCGTAAAGGTCATGCACCTCGTCGTATTATTGAAATGAACTTCGGTAAAGAAGCAGTTTTGGAAGAAGCATTCGAAATCTTGGCTAACCAAAATTACACTGCAGCTCTTCGCGAAAATGATATCGTACCTGTATCTGATCCTGAAATCGAACGCGTACAATTCGAAGAAGGTAAAGATTTAGTGTTCAAAGCAACTTTGACTAAACGCCCTGAAGTAACTCTTGGCGATTACAAAGGTTTAGAAGCTGAAAAACAGGACGCTACTGTATCTGACGAACAAGTAGAAGAACAATTGAATGGTATCCGTGAACAACAAGCTAAAATGGTTGTTGCTGAAGAAGGCGCTACATTACAAAAAGACGACTTTGCAGTAATCGACTTCGCAGGTACTGTGGATGGTAAAGCTTTCGACGGTGGCGAAGGTAAATCCTACCCATTACAAATTGGTTCCGGTAACTTCATTCCTGGCTTTGAAGATCAATTGATTGGTGCAAAAGCTGGCGATGACGTAACTGTAAAAGTTACATTTCCTGAAGACTATTTTGTAGCTGAATTAGCTGGTAAAGAAGCAGAATTCGCAACTCATGTTCATGACATTAAACGCAAAGAATTGCCTGAATTGAACGATGAATTTGCTAAAGAAGCTAGCTCCTACGAAACAATTGAAGAATTGAAAGCTGACCTTCGCAAAAAATTAGAAGAAGAAGCTTCTCATCGTGCCATCGATAACTACAATGGTGAATTGATTCAAACAGCTGTTAAAAATGCAACTGTAGAAATCCCAGAAGTTATGGTTGACGATCGTGTAGAACAAATGGTTCAAGAATTGGCTATGAATATGGAAGGCCGTGGCTTGAAACTTGATGACTACTTGAAATTCTCCAATAAAACTATTGAAGACTTAAAAGTTGAATATAAAGATAGCGCAGCAGAAAATGTACGTGCTGATTTAGTTCTTGACGCTATTGCTCAAGCAGAAGGTCTTGAAGTAACTCCTGACGACATGAACCGCGAAATCTTTGTTATGGCCCAAAACTTCGGTGCAGACCCTAAAGAAGTTTGGGATATTATTGCTAAAGAAGGCCGTGTGTCTATGTTAGCAAGCTCCGTAGCTCGTAAAAAAGCAGCTCGTTTCATCATTGACAACGCTAAAGGTGCTGAAGAAGCTAAATAATTCTTGCTGACTGGATGCATGTGATATGGTGATTACATGTATGTTCCAATCGTAGTAGAACAAAGTGAACGTGGTGAGCGTTCTTACGATATTTATTCTCGTTTGTTGAAAGACCGCATTGTATTCTTGGGTGGTCCTATCGATGATAATGTAGCGAATGCAGTTATTGCACAGCTTTTATTCCTCGAAGCTGAAGACCCAGATAAAGATATCCATCTTTACATCAATAGCCCTGGTGGTGTAGTCACTGCTGGCATGGCTATTTATGATACAATGCAGTACATCAAACCTGATGTTTCCACAATTTGTGTTGGCTCTGCAGCCAGCATGGGTGCTGTTTTATTGACAGCAGGTGCAAAAGGTAAACGCTATGCGTTACCACATGCTCGTGTTATGATTCACCAACCATTAGGTGGCGTACAAGGGCAAGCATCTGAAATCGAAATTCATGCCCGCGAAATTCTTCGTATGCGTGAAGAATTGAATGGTATCTTGGCATCCCACAGTGGTCAATCCATTGATGTAGTGGCCAAAGATACTGATCGCGACAATTTCATGAGCGCTCAAGATGCGGCTAATTATGGCCTCATTGACGAAGTTCTTGAAAGACCAGTTGCGACAGGCAAGTAATGGAGGAACCTTTTGGCTAAAGATAAAGAAACTATGCGTTGTAGCTTTTGCGGACGCACTAGTGAAGAAGTACGCAAATTAGTGGCAGGTCCTAATGTATTTATCTGCGATGAATGCATTGAAGTATGTCAAAGCATTATCGAAGAAGAATTAGGTGCAATAGAATCTGAAGGCTTTGCCCTTAAAGAAGTACCTACACCAAAAGAAATTAAAGCACATCTTGACCAATATGTTATTGGTCAAGATAGTGCTAAAATCTCCTTGGCTGTAGCAGTATATAATCACTATAAACGTTTACAAACAGATAATGTTGTAGATGATGTAGAATTACAAAAAGCAAATGTATTGTTCATTGGACCTACAGGTAGTGGGAAAACATTGTTAGCCCAAACCTTGGCGAAAATGCTAGAAGTACCATTTGCCATTGCTGATGCGACAAGCTTAACAGAGGCTGGTTACGTTGGGGAAGATGTGGAAAATATCTTACTCAAATTAATCCAAGCTGCTGATTTTGATATTGAGCGCGCAGAACGCGGCATTATTTATATCGATGAAATCGATAAAATCGCCCGCAAATCTGAAAATCCTTCCATTACACGTGATGTGTCTGGGGAAGGTGTGCAACAGGCATTACTTAAAATACTAGAAGGTACGGTCGCTTCTGTTCCACCGCAAGGGGGACGTAAGCATCCTAATCAAGAGATGTTACAAATTGATACAACAAATATCTTGTTCATTTGTGGCGGTGCTTTTGACGGAATGGATAGAGTCATTTCCAAACGTACAGCTAAGAAAACTCTAGGGTTCGGCGCTGATGTGCAACGAACTGAAGAGAAGGATGTGTCTGCTATTTTGAAACAAGTTGTACCAGAAGATTTGTTAAAATTTGGTCTTATCCCTGAATTCATTGGACGTTTACCAGTAATGGTAACACTTGATCTATTGGACAGAGATGCATTGATTCAAATTTTGACACAGCCTAAAAACGCATTGACAAAACAATACGAAAAAATGGTATCCCTTGATGGCGTTGAGTTGACTTTCACCCAAGATGCATTAGAAGAAATCGCTGATGAAGCATTACAGCGTAAAACTGGTGCTCGTGGATTGCGTTCCATTATTGAAAAAGTAATGAAACATGTGATGTACGAAATTCCATCTATGCCAGACGTTAAAAAATGTATTGTAAACCGTGAATCCGTAATAGGCACAGGTGAACCTATACTCAAAAATGAGGCAGACCAAGATATCCAGTTGAACTCGTAATTCTAAGAAACTCATTTCTGTGTAGGAATGAGTTTCTTTTCATAATATATAAAACCGGAGGAACTATGAATTTACTCGAAGTGGGAATTCCTACTGTCCCTTTGAGAGGTATGGTAGTGTACCCAAATATCGTAATTCATCTTGATATTGGCCGCGATAAATCCATCAAAGCCGTTGAAAAAGCGATGGAAAACGACCGTATTCTTGCGGTAGTAACTCAAAAAGATGATGCTGTGGAGGATCCAACTATTCATGATTTGGCAGTGATGGGGACTCTCGTTAAAATAAAACAAATGTTACGTCTGCCAGGGGGCATCGTACGTATTCTCGTAGAAGGTATTACTCGTATTCGCGTGATGAATATAACGAGTATGGATCCATTCTATGTAGGCGATTTTGATCGTGTTGGTTCTGTCTATGATGATGATGTGGAATTAGAAGCCTACCGTCGGCTCGTACAAGCAAAATTCACGAATTGGGCAGAAGAAGCAAAATCCATTACAGAAGAAGGCATCAGCCGTGTGATGGAATTGCGTGACCCTTGTGAATTGGCTGACCAAGTAGCATTCCTATTGCCCATCGATAATAGCAAACGTCAAGAGCTATTGGAGGAACTAAATGTAGCTCGTCGTTTAAATATGATTGTAGGCATCTTGAATATGGAATTGCAAATCTCTGATTTGGAAAATTCCATTAATAACCAAGTTCGCCAATCCATGGAAAAAGCACAAAAGGAATATTTCCTTCGCGAAAAAATTCGTGTTATCCATGATGAATTAGGTGATAAAGGTGATCCAGAGGAAGAAGCAGAAGAACTTCGCAAACAATTGAAGAATTTGGAATTGTCCGAAGAGATTCATGAGCGTATCGATAAAGAGATTTCTCGCTATAGCCGTATGCCATCCATGATGCCAGAAGCTACCATCCTAAGAAATTATTTAGATTGGGTGCTTAATTTGCCATGGAATGAATTCTCTGATGATCGTTTAGATATTAAAGAAGCGCGGGAAATGCTAGATGCGGATCACTATGGTTTGGATAAAGTAAAAAAACGTATTCTTGAATTCCTTGCTGTTCGTAAACTCACAGATAAACAAAGTGGGTCTATCCTTTGTTTAGTAGGCCCTCCAGGGGTTGGTAAAACATCTTTGGCCACGTCTATTGCAAAGGCGATGAACCGTAAATTTGTACGTGCTTCCCTAGGTGGTGTTCGTGATGAAGCGGAAATTCGTGGTCATCGTCGTACGTACATCGGTGCATTGCCAGGCCGTATGATTCAAGGTATTAAAAATGCAGGAACGCGTAATCCTGTGTTCTTACTTGATGAAATCGACAAATTAGCCTCTGATTACAAGGGCGATCCATCCTCTGCATTGTTAGAGGTCTTGGACCCTGAACAAAATAACACATTTAGCGATCACTTCATTGAAATTCCATTTGACTTCTCTGATGTATTCTGGATTACTACAGCTAACGTAGCCTCCAATATTCCGGGTCCGTTATTAGATCGTATGGAAATCATCGAGCTCACAAGCTATATGGAAGACGAGAAATTAGAAATCGCTAAACGATATTTGGCACCAAAACAAATTATACGCAATGGTTTAGAAGACCATAAAGTGAAATTGTCTGATGCTGTATTGAAAAAAATTGTTTCTGAGTATACTCGAGAAGCAGGTGTGCGTCGTCTTGAAAAAACAATTGCTAAAGTATGTCGCAAAATGGCGTACCAAATTGTGGAAGAAGACGGTACATCACCAAAAGTATCCGTTAAAAATCTTCATGAATATCTTGGTGCGCCAATCTATATTGAAGAAGAACGTGAAAAACGCCCACAAGTTGGTCTTGTATGCGGTTTAGCATGGACTTCTGTAGGTGGTGTTGTGCTTCCTTGTGAAGCTACCACTATGGCTGGCACTGGCAAATTAAGTCTCACCGGTAGCCTTGGTAAAGTTATGCAAGAATCTGGTCACGCTGCGATGAGCTATATCCGTCATAATGCGAAAGCCTTGAAGGTGGACGAAGAATTCTATAAAAAATTCGATATTCATGTTCATTTGCCAGAAGGGGCTACGCCTAAGGATGGCCCTTCGGCAGGTATTACCATGACATTGGCTATCGTGTCTGCTTTGACAAACCGTAAAGTTCGTTCTGATATCGCTATGACTGGTGAAATTACATTACGGGGGCGCGTATTGCCAATCGGTGGATTAAAAGAGAAATTGTTGGCTGCACTTTCCTATGGTGTGAAAGAAGTGCTTATTCCGAAAGGGAATGTCAAAGATATTGATGAATTGCCGGATAGTGTAAAAGAAGGTCTCATCATTACACCAGTAAAAACTATGGATGAAGTATTAGCAAAGGCACTTGTATAATGCAAAAAAGAAAAAAAACGAACAAGCCCCAAGGTCCAGCTCCCGTGTATACGAGAAAGGTACCTGCAGGCCCTCGCATTATTGCTGCAAAATATAATATATCTTGTGTGAAAGAAGACCAATACCCAGAGGGCGACACAGTAGAGGTTGCCTTCTTGGGTCGCTCTAATGTAGGTAAATCCTCATTAATTAATTCCTTATGTAATTATCGAGGACTTGCCTTGGTGAGCGGACAGCCGGGTAAAACAAAAACGATTAATTTCTTTGATATCGAGTCCAAGGAAAACATCAGTGAAACGGAAGAACGCCGTTATAACTGGTTCCTCGTAGATTTACCGGGCTATGGTTTTGCTAAAACGAACAAGGGGAATCGCGATTTATGGTCTTCTTTCATAGCAGACTATATTTTGCATTCACCGCGATTGATGCTATTATGCCTGTTGATTGACGGCCGTCATCCTGAAATGCCTATCGATAAACAAGCCTTTGATTGGCTTGTACAGGCTGGGGTGCCACTACAAATCGTAGTAACGAAAATCGATAAATTAAATTCCAAAGAGCGTCAGTCTAATTTAGCGAAAATCAAGGAACTCTATCCAACGGAAACGCCACCGATTCCGTATAGTTCATTGAAACATACGGGACGCGAGCTGTTACAACAACGTATTAATGAAATATTAGTGGGAGACGAAGCATGAGCGAGGCTACACAATTCGATATAATTGAACAAATCGGCCAAGACTTAGAACAAGTCGAAGTATCTCTAGCAGCGTCTTTTGAAACGGGTGCAGAGGATTTCAATGCTCTGATTCGGCCGTTATCTGCAGCAGGTGGTAAACGCTTGCGTGCACAACTCTGTATTTTGGTAGCTCTTGCGGGAAATTCCGTACAAGAGGAGCGTATTAAAATTGCAGAATCTGTGGAAATGTTACATTTGGCAACATTGATTCATGATGATGTACTCGACCAAGCCGCTATTCGACGCGGAGAAAGTACCATCCACACTCATAAGGGCAATAAAATCGCTATTTTAAGTGGAGATTATCTATTTGCCAAATGTTTTGCTTTGGTGGCTAGTCTTAACAGTACGGAATACCTTAAGGTGTTTACACATATCATCACATGCCTCGTTGAGGGTGAATTCATGCAGATGGAGGATGTGTACCGCATTGACCAAGGAATTGACCGTTATATGACGAAAACCCAGAAAAAAACGGCAGACTTTATGGAAGGCTGTATGGAACTGGGCGGCATGTTAGGGGGATGGTCTCCTGAGCATATCGTGCAATTGAAACGCTATGGTCACGCATTGGGGATGGCATTCCAAATTACCGATGATATCATGGACTATCGTGAAAGCTCCGATACTACGGGCAAACCGTCAGGCAATGATCTCAAGGAAGGTTTATTAACCTATCCATTATTGAGCATTGTTACAGATGACAATAAAGACAAACTATTGGCAGATATTAAAAACCTTGTTAATGGCGGTGATGATCAAGCCATCATTGACTATGTCATTGCTCAAGGCGGTGTAGATAATACCCTAGTTGTAGCTGATAAATACTGCAATGACGCCTATGATGCACTAAACCAATTACCTGATTTTGATGGTAAAGTACTATTAGAAATGGCTGTAGCTAATTTAGCAGATAGAAAGGTATAGTATGGAAGCGTTCGAACCGAAAGACTTCGAATATCCCCCTAAGAAACCTTCTCTTGATAGTGTGATTCGTCAGAAACGGCGACAAGTGGCACTAGCCAAAGAGCAACAAGCCTTCAAGGTAGGACCACATCCAACGGAAGCAAATCCTAAGGGAGTTGCCGGTGATGAGAATGTGGAAACTACTGATGGGGACGTAGTAGCGGGTTCTGATAACACTGGTGACTCTAGTGTTGGTACACAAATAGTTGAACAAGAACCGCGTTATACGGAAATGGAACAAAAAATGATGGACGAGGCTCGTGATTTGTCCTTGGTAGGGCATTTAACAGAGTTGCGTCACCGTATTATTATTATGGCTATTGCCATAGTCATTGGCTCAGGGATCGCCTTTTATTATGTAGATGTTTTATTGGCTTTATTGGTTGGTCCTGCGGGCAAACTCTATTATATGCGTCCTACAGAAGCGTTCTTTACCTATATGAAGGTGGCTGTTGTAGGCGGTATCATATTAGCATCGCCTGTCATTTTATACCAAATATGGATGTTCATCGTACCAGCCCTGACAACGCGAGAGAAACGACTGACAAACTGGATTATTCCCGTGGCGGTCATGTTGTTTGCGATGGGGATTATATTTTCCTATACTCTCGTCTTGCCGGCAGCCGTTAAATTCTTTATTGGATTCGGTACAGATGAATTAGAAGCACTATTTTCTATTGGTCAATACATAGACTTTGTGATAGCCTTTATATTGCCATTTGGATTGATTTTTGAACTACCGCTGGTGTTAATCATTATGGGGTATTTCAATTTAATCAACTCCATGTTCTTAAAGAGCAAACGAAAAATCTTTATTTTACTGTCTTTCATTATCGGGGCGGCCATCTCGCCAACACCTGATATGTTTTCTCAGACGATGATTGCATTGCCGATGATTTGTCTCTATGAAATTTCCGTCTTTGTATTATCGAAAATGATGAAAAAGTAATGTTACTTTTAGGAGGAACAATGAAAACCTACGAAAATTTAACGACCTATAACCCTGGTGACATTGAGAAAAAATGGTATGGTTATTGGGAAGCACAAGGCTACTTTCACGAAGAAGTAGATTCCAATAAACCACCATTCAGCATTGTCTTGCCACCTCCGAATGTAACAGGTATGTTACACATGGGTCATGCCCTTGATAACACATTGCAAGATATCTTGATTCGTTTCAAACGCATGCAAGGTTATAACGTATTGTGGATGCCTGGTACTGACCATGCGGGTATCGCTACACAAATTAAAGTAGAAGAAATGCTTGCGAAAAACGAAGGCAAATCTCGTCACGATTTAGGTCGTGAAAAATTTGTGGAACGCGTATGGGAATGGAAAAAAGAATACGGCGATACTATCGTTAAACAAATTCGTAGTTTAGGTGCCTCCTGTGACTGGTCTCGTGAACGTTTTACTTTGGATGAAGGCTATTATCATGCAGTGCGCGAAGTATTCGTAGCATTGTACGAAAAAGGTTTAATCTATCGTGGTGAACGTATTACGAACTGGTGCCCTCGTTGTAACACTGCGCTCAGTGATGTAGAAGTAGAACATGAAGACGAACATGGTCATTTGTGGTACATCAACTATCCTGTTAAGGATGATGCTACACGTTTTGTAACAGTGGCTACAACACGTCCTGAAACTATGTTTGGTGACGTGGCGGTAGCAGTTAACCCTGATGATGATCGGTATAAAGATTTGATTGGTAAAACATTAGTATTACCATTCGTAAATCGTGAAATTCCAGTGATTGCCGATGACTATGTTGACTCTAGCTTCGGTACTGGTTGTGTAAAAATTACACCAGCTCATGACCCTAACGATTTTGAAATGGGCCAACGCCATAATTTGGAATCTATCACTGTTATGAATCTTGATGGTTCTATGAATGCCTTGGCAGGTAAATTTGAAGGTTTGACTCGTGAAGAAGCTCGTAAGCAAGCCGTAGCTGAGTTAAAAGAAATGGGCCTATTGGCTAAAATCGATGACCATGATCATGCAGTAGGTCATTGTTCCCGTTGCCATACGATAGTGGAACCATTAGTGTCCAAACAATGGTATGTAAACATGGAACCATTAGCAAAACCTGCTCTTGATGTGGTATACGATAAATCCATCGAATTCGTGCCAGAACGTTTCACAAAAACGTACACAAACTGGCTTGAAAATATCCGCGACTGGTGTATCTCTCGCCAATTGTGGTGGGGTCATCGCATTCCTGCTTGGTATTGCGATAGCTGTGGTGAAACCATCGTTTCCCGTGAGGATATTACAGAATGTCCTCATTGTCATGGGACAGTAACACAAGATCCAGACGTACTTGATACATGGTTCAGTTCCGCTTTGTGGCCATTTGCTACAATGGGCTGGCCTGAAAATACGAAGGAACTCGAACAATGGTATCCAACTAGCGTACTTGTAACTGGTTACGATATCATCTTCTTCTGGGTAGCTCGCATGATCTTCATGGGTCTTGAATTTGAAAAGGAAATTCCGTTCAAACACGTATTTATCCATGGTCTCGTTCGCGATAGCCAAGGTCGTAAGATGTCCAAGTCCTTGGGTAATGGTATCAATCCACTTGATGTAATCGACGAATATGGTGCTGATGCATTGCGTTTTACGTTAGTAACTGGTAATACCCCTGGTAACGATATGCGTTTCTATATGGAACGCGTTGAGGCGAACCGTAACTTTGCTAATAAAATTTGGAATGCCTCTAAATTCGTATTAATGAACCTCGACGGCTATGATGAAAGCTTCGTTCCAACCGACGCTGATTTAACATTGGCGGATAAATGGATTATTGAAAGCTATAATGATGCCGTTGCAAACATCACGGCAAACCTAGATAAATTTGAATTAGGTGAAGCTGCTAGCACTGTATATGATTTCATTTGGAATACATACTGTGACTGGTACATCGAGCTGGCAAAACCTCGTTTGTACAATAAAGAAGGCGGTCGTGACCGTGCCACTGCACAATACTTGTTGGTTAATATCCTTCGCCATATGCTTGAATTGTTACATCCATTCATGCCGTTTGTAACTGAACACATTTGGCAACATTTGCCTCATGAAGGGGACAGCATCGTTGTAGCTAAATGGCCAACAGCATTGCCTTTCACAGAACAAAAAGAGGCAGCTCGTCAAATGCAAGTGATGATGGATGCTATCAAAGGCATTCGTAACATGCGTGCAGAAATGAATGTACCATTAGGTAAAAAAGCAGAAGTTATTTTGGCACCTACTGATGAGTCCCTCATGGACACAGTGTCAGCACATGGTGATTATTTCGTCACATTAGCCTGGGCTGAAAAAGTAACTATCCTTAATAGCACAGATGCTAAACCAGAAAATGCTACCGTAACCGTAGTTAATGGTTTAGAAGTATACTTGCTTCTTAAAGATTTGATTGATGCCGACAAAGAACGTGAACGTATCAACAAAGAAAAAGAACAAATGAAAAAAGAAATTTCCCGTCTAGAAGGTAAATTGAATAACCAAGGTTTCTTGGACAAAGCACCAGAAGCGGTTGTGGCAAAAGAACAAGAAAAATTGGCTGAATACAAACAAAAACAACAAGCCTTGTTAGAACGTGAAGAATTCTTGAAAACTTTATAGGAGGTATCCATGACATACGAACAAGCTGTGCAATATTTAGAAGAAGCATCATTCTTTGGCATTAAACCAGGCTTGGAACGCATCACTGCGCTCCTCGCTGAATTGGGGAATCCAGAGAAGAGCTATAAAATTGTGCATGTTACCGGCACGAATGGTAAGGGCTCTGTAACTACGTATGTGTCATATGCCTTGTTTAATAGTGGACTCAGGGTGGGGCGATTTACTTCGCCTCACCTTGAATCCTATACAGAGCGTATGCACATCAATGATGCCAACATCAGCGAAGATGGTTTTGGCGCACTCATTGAACGAGTAAAACCAGCGGTGGATGCCATTATTGCAAAGGGCATCGAAGCACCTACACAATTTGAAATCCTCACAGCAGCGGCATTTTTGTTCTTTCAAGAGCAAGAGGTGGATTATGCGGTGGTAGAGGTAGGTCTTGGCGGTTTGTTAGATTCTACGAATGTGGTAACACCAGTAGTATCTGTGATTACGAATGTATCCATTGATCATCAGGCCTATTGTGGTAATACCATTGAGGAAATTGCGCATCACAAGGCGGGCATCATTAAGGAAGGTATTCCTGTAGTGACTGCGGCTCAAGGTGGGGCCCTCAATGTCATAGAGGATGAAGCAACTGCTAAACACGCACCACTATATGTGTTTAACAAACGTTTTGGCATTGGTAGTCGTAGCTCTATGAAAACAGGCCAAATGGTGACTGTTAGCACAGAGGATGGGCAGCCAGCAATGTTATTTACATCCCTAGTAGGGATTCATCAAGCCGTTAATATTTCTTGTGCATTAATGACCGTCCGTCTATTGATGGACCAAGATAGTTCTATCAGTGAAGAAACTATGCGCGAAGGTTTTGCTCGCGCCACATGGCCAGGTCGTTTTGAAATCAAAAAGCACAATGACCGCACGTACATCTTTGATGGTGCTCATAATGCGGCAGGCGCTGAAGCCTTTGGCATGACGTATAAAGAACTCTTTAAAGATGAACCTAAAACAATCATTATGGCCATTTTGTCTGACAAGGACGAACAAGCCATCATTCGTGAGGTAGTAAAACCGCAAGATACCGTATATACTGTGCCAGCACCGACACCACGTTCTGAAAATCCATTAGCCCTTGGCAAAACGATTTCTGACATGGTAAAGACCGCTGAGGTAGAAGTATCTACTACTGTGTCTGATGCTTTGACTACAGCGACTGAAACAACAAAGAGTGGAGACACTATCGTTGTGTGTGGGTCACTCTATATTCTCGGTGAAGCTAGAGCCTGGTTACAGCAACAAGATTCTCATTAATGTATTCTTGAATTACATATAGAAAACGTATTGGTTGCGGCCAATACGTTTTTTTGTATACACTATACGTAACATGCTATAATAATTATAATTGTTGTAACATATTGTATGTTTAGAAAGCAGAGGTCGGACTATGGATCATCATAGCCCCTTACTTGTAACAGATAAGGGTATAAGGCCGTACATTGAAAAGTTAATATATGGTGTGGCCTTATTTATGCCATTAGAGCCATTAGTAGGTGATATTTTATTATGGTCGGCTATAGTATTATCTCTATATGATCAAGGGCGTCAACATCTCATTAAACGACCTACAGGGTGGTTGTCATGCACTGTGGTAGCCTATGTACTATGGGTAGGCGTATCCTCCGTCATATCAGAGCATAGGGACTGGTCCCTAGTAGGATGGCTTTATCAAGTTGTGGCCTGTGGGGGCATCTACTACCTGATGCGAACCTATATGTCCGAATATTGGCAGTGGCGAATATTTTTACAATTTTTCCTCGGTAGTGCTTTGTTGGTCTGCGTAATTGGAGTGTATCAGTATGTATTTGTACCTAATGTACATATGCATGAATGGGTAGATGCTAAACAATTCCCTAAATTGATGCGTCGCATGTCATCGACCTTGCAAAATCCTAATTTGCTAGGAGCTTATCTTTTGATGGTTCTCAGTGTAGCTGGTAGCTATGTGTTGACTTACTTCAAGGCAAAGCGTTATGAAGAGGTGTATAAAATTTTACCAGTAGCCATCGTAGTATTTCTCGTTATGCTTCTTACCTACTCCCGTGGAATTTGGGTGAGCTTTGCGGCTATGGTCCTATACTGGGGGATTGTGGTAGAGCGACGCCTTCTGTGGTCTCTTTTAGGGATTCCTATTGTGCTTTATTTCTATCAAGGTGAAATTGCGGGGCGTCTGTGGTCATTATTCCATGGACAGGACACGTCTGTTGCATTGCGTTGGGCTTTGTGGGATAGTACGACATATATCATCGCGGAACATCCAATCTTTGGTATCGGATGGAATACTTTCTGGCTTGTGTATCCTGATTATAATTACTTTATTCAAGCACCAGTGATATTGATGTATCATGCCCATAATTTGTATCTCAATATGCTTGCTGAAATAGGTATCCCTGGATTTATCTTGTTCATGACTGTCATTATAGGACATGCGGTGGCCGCATTACGGCTGGATGGTGATGGATTTAGAAAATCTGCACAAATTGGTGTGGGGACGCTAGTTGTTGCCATTCTTGTAAGTGGTCTATCGGATTTTGAACTCTATAGCCATCAGGTGGCCGTTGTATTTTGGCAGTTGCTTGGTTGGGTAGGGGCTTTTATGAAAGTTAATGAAAAATCTCATAAGTGATGTATAGCAGTCTATGTCAAAATAGGCTGCTTTTTTTCTACAGATTATGTAGTGGAAATATTCTTATACATATGATGATTATTAGAAAAAATTAAAATAAAATTTTTATGACTAATTATTGATACTATGCAGGAGTTTGTGTCATTGATGTCGAATATAAACAGATAAGG
The DNA here is from genome assembly GCF_032970865.1 of Veillonella absiana. NCBI lineage: Bacteria > Bacillati > Bacillota > Negativicutes > Veillonellales > Veillonellaceae > Veillonella > Veillonella absiana. The sequence goes on from NZ_JAWJZB010000007.1 coordinate 78,446, forward strand.
TCTAAACAAAAATATAACTCATATTTATATTATACGGGAAAAAACGGAAAAAATTCGATATAGTTTATAGCAGCCTTATTGTGTACCTATGAAATATTGAGTATTTTCATGTAGCAGATAATCATAGTATCGATGAGGATGAATATAGAGTATATCGATAATTCCTGTGAGTTATAACGAAGTGAATAAAACTTATTCACGGGCAGTCAACTCTATGAGTTTAAGTTATACAAAACCTATAAATGCTGAATATTTTATGCATATTATGCAATTTTGTAATATCGGTTGACAATGAGTTGCAAAAAACTTACGATTGAGTCGGTTTAAGGAACGTTTTAGACCAAGTGATCAAACTGTTGTTTTAACTATTAACTGTAAAAGGAGATGGTAGTGATGACTGACATCCTAGATCGCGTAAAGAATACAGCGCTCCAGGCTAAAATTGTCACAGCAGAAGAAGCAGCACAATTGATTAACCCGAACGATAAAGTTGGTATTTCCGGCTTTACTCCTTCTGGTTATGCAAAAGCTGTACCTTTAGCTCTGGCAAAACGAATGGAAAGTGATCCATTCCAGATTGATTTATGGACGGGCGCATCTGTTGGTGACGAAGCTGACGGCGCTCTTACTCGAGTAAATGGTATCCATCGTAGATTCCCTTACCAAACTAACAGCGATACTCGCAAAGCACTTAACAGTGGCAAAATCAATTATATTGATATGCACTTAAGCGCAATGGCACAAAATATTCGCTATGGTTTCTACGGAGATTTAGATGTTGCCATTATCGAAGCAGTTTGTATTAACGAAGATGGTAGCATTGTTCCATCTACTTCCGTAGGGAACTCCCCAACATTCGTTAGTCAAGCTAAGAAAGTTATTGTAGAAGTAAATACAAGCCAACCTTTATCCTTGGTAGGCATGCATGACATCTACGAACCTATTAACCCTCCACATCGTCAACCAATTCCATTGGTAACACCTGGCGACCGTATCGGTACAGAAGGTATCCCTTGTGACCCTGACAAAATTGTTGCAGTTGTTCCATGTGATATCACTGACAAGACTCGTCCACTAGCACCAATTGATGACGATGCAAAGGCTATGAGCCATCATTTGATTAAATTCTTTGAAAACGAAATCAAAGAAGGTCGTTTGCCAGAAAACTTATTGCCATTACAATCTGGCGTAGGCTCTGTAGCAAATGCTGTAATCAGTGGCTTAGCAGAAGGTCCTTTCACAGATTTGTCTATCTACACTGAAGTAATTCAAGATGGCATGTTTGATCTAATTGATGCAGGCAAAGTAACTGTATGTTCTGGTACTGCATTATCCCCATCCCCAGATGGATTAAAACGTTTCTATGATAACATTGACGAATATCGTAAAAAAATTATTCTTCGTCCACAAGAAATTTCAAATAACCCTGGTATTGCAAGACGTATTGGCGTAATTGCAATGAATACAGCCATCGAATTTGATATTCTTGGTAATGTTAACTCTACTCATATTATGGGTAGCAAAATGATGAACGGTGTTGGCGGCTCTGGCGACTTCGCTCGTAGCGCATACTTGACTATTTTCTGTACTAACTCTGTGGCAAAAGGTGGAGACATTAGCTCCATCGTTCCATTTGTATCTCATGTAGATCATTGCGAACATGACACTATGATTTTCTGTACAGAACAAGGCGTAGCTGACTGCCGTGGTTTGAGCCCAGTGGAACGTGCTCGTACAATCATCGAAAATTGTGCACACCCTGACTACAAACCTATGTTAACTGAATACCTAGAAAAAGCATTAGCTGAAACAAAGAATGCCCATACACCAATGTTGTTAGGCGAAGCTCTTTCTTGGCATAAACGCTTCACAGAAACTGGAAGCATGAAAAAATAACTGTTTTTTAGGAGGATGATGAAAACATGGCTTACGAAAGCTTAAAAGAACAAATCGCTGCATACAATGCACTTTGCGACGAAAAATCTGCAAAAACACCTGAACGTCAAAACTTGAAATACAATCGTTTGTATACTCCAGTTGACATCGAAGGTTTCGATTATGAAAAAGATTTAGGCATGCCTGGCGAATTCCCATACACTCGTGGTGTACAACCTACAATGTACCGTGGCCGTTTCTGGACAATGCGTATGTATGCTGGTTTCGCAACTGCTGAAGAATCCAACAAACGTTACCGTTACCTAATCGAATCTGGTGCAACAGGTCTTTCCTGTGCATTCGACTTGCCAACACAAATCGGTTATGACTCTGACGATATCATTTCCGAAGGCGAAGTTGGTAAAGTAGGTGTTGCGATTGACTCCTTGAAAGATATGGAAATCTTGTTCGATGGTATCGACCTTGGTAAAGTTTCCACTTCCATGACAATCAACGCTCCAGCATCCGTTTTGTTGGCAATGTACATTGCAGTAGCTGAAAAACAAGGCGTACCTTCCACAGCTTTGATGGGTACAATTCAAAATGATATTTTGAAAGAATACGCTGCTCGTGGTACTTACATTTTCCCTCCAAAACCATCCATGCGTTTGATCACTAATATCTTCGAATATTGCTCTCAAAACGTTCCAAAATGGAATACAATCTCCATTTCTGGTTACCATATTCGTGAAGCTGGTTCCACAGCTGCACAAGAAATCGCTTTCACAATTGCTGACGGTATCGCATACGTAGAAGCAGCTCTTAAAGCTGGTCTTGACGTTGATACATTTGCAGGTCGTTTGTCCTTCTTCTGGAATGCGCATAACAACGTATTAGAAGAAGTTGCAAAATTCCGTGCATCCCGTCGTTTGTGGGCTGACATCATGAAAAACCGTTTTGGTGCTAAAAAACCAAAATCCATGATGCTTCGCGTACATACTCAAACAGCTGGTTCCATGTTGACTGCACAACAAGTTGATAACAACATCGTTCGTGTTGCTCTTCAAACTGCAGCTGCTGTAATGGGTGGTACTCAATCCTTACATACTAACTCCCGTGACGAAGCGTTGGCACTTCCTACAGAAGCATCTGTACAAGTAGCTCTTCGTACTCAACAAATCGTTGCTTACGAATCCGGTTTAGCTGACGTAGTTGACCCATTGGGCGGTTCCTACTATGTAGAAGCTATGACTAACGCTATCTATGACGAAGCTGCTGAATACATCAAAAAAATCGATGAAATAGGCGGCGCTGTTGTAGCTATCGAAAAAGGTTACATCCAAAAAGAAATTCAAGAATCTGCTTACAAATGGCAAATGGAAGTTGAATCTGGCTTACGTACAATCGTTGGCGTAAACAAATTCCAAGTTGAAGAAAAAGCTCCAGAAGGTCTTCTTCGTGTAGATTCTTCCGTTGGTGTAAACCAATCCAAGAAAACTCAAGAAGTTCGTGCAAGCCGCGACCAAGCAGCTTGTGATGCAGCATTAGCAGCATTAAAAGCAGGTGCAGCTGACGAATCCGTTAACTTGATGCCTTTAATCCTTGATGCAGTTAAAACATATGCTACTTTGGGTGAAATCTGTAATGTATTGCGCGAAGTATTCGGTGAATACCAAGCACATGCAACATTATAATAAAACGCTTAGTTCGGAGGGAATATAATCATGGCAGAAAAACGTATTAGAGTAATCGTAGCAAAACCAGGTCTTGATGGTCATGACCGTGGTGCAAAAGTAGTAGCACGCGCACTTCGCGATGCTGGGTTCGAAGTTATTTACACAGGCCTTCGCCAAACTCCTGAACAAATTGTTGAAGCAGCTTTGTCTGAAGACGTTAATGTTGTAGCATTAAGCCTTCTTTCTGGCGCACACAACACATTGTTCCCTAAAATCGTTGAGCTTTTAAAAGCTAAAGGTATGGGCGACGTTCTTGTTATCGGTGGTGGCGTTATTCCTGACGCTGATATCCCTGGTTTGAAAGATGCTGGCGTTGCAGCAGTATTCACTCCTGGCACACCAACTGGCGACATCGTTAAATTCATTAACGAACACGTTAAATAATTTGTTCTTATAGAGTTTCATATAGAACAGTAGAGTTCGACGAAAACGTTATAATTTAGAGAATAGGAGGGAAGGACTCATATTGAAGCTTTAATCACTGAGCCTCCCTCTGTTTTCTCGTATTTAAGATAGGTGGTGCAGCCCATGGATTTAGTTAAAGAACTATTCGAAGGCTCCCGTCTTGCCTTGGCGAGATCTATCACAGCCGTGGAAAATGAGTATGATAATGCTATTGAAATCATGCAATCCATTTATCCCAAAACTGGTCGTGCTCGCATTCTTGGTATCACTGGTGCTCCAGGTGCTGGTAAAAGTACATTAACAGATAAAGTTGTAAAACATTATTTAGATCAAGGTAAAACAGTCGGCATCGTTGCTATTGACCCAACTAGTCCATTCTCTGGTGGCGCTATCTTGGGTGACCGCATTCGTATGAATGATTTAACTTTGAACGAAAATGTATTTATTCGCAGTATGGGTACACGTGGTAGTTTAGGCGGTTTATCCAAAAAAACTGCAGATGTAGTAAAACTAATGGACGCTTATGGCATGGATATTGTCATTGTCGAAACCGTTGGTGTAGGACAATCTGAAGTTGATATTGTAAAAAATGCTGATACGACTTTGGTTGTATTGGTACCAGGCCTTGGTGATGATATTCAAGCCATCAAAGCTGGTATTCTTGAAATTGGTGATGTATTTGCCATTAATAAGGCTGACCGAGATGGTTGCGATCGACTCAATGTAGAAATTGAAATGATGCTTGACCTTGATTCTCGCGAAGTAAAATGGAGACCTCCAATCAAGAGAACTATTGCTAGTAAAGATCAAGGTGTAGAAGAATTAATTGAAGCCTTAGATGAACATTTTGAATTCTTAGAAGATTCTGGCGAACTTCAAGAACGCCGTGCTGAAAGAACTAGAAATGAAATCGTAGCAATGATTAATGAACAAATTGGTCGCTATGTAGCTGAGAAAGTTATTACTAGTGATGAATTTAATAGCCAAGTTGACGCAGTGAATGCTCGTGAAAACGATCCATATACTGTTGTTAGCGATGTTATGGCAAAAGTGCTCAAGTAGGCGGCGACTACAGGGTATAAAATCTATTAGCCTTGCAAAGGAGATAAGTAACATGGCATTTAAAGTATTACAAGTGGACCACATCGGTATCGGTGTTAATGATTTAGCTGCAACAAAAGAATTTTACAAAAATACATTAGGTATTCAACATCTTCCTGAAGATGAAGTTGTAGAAGAACAAAAAGTAAAAGTTTCCTTCTTCCCATGCGGCGACGCAGAATTAGAATTCTTGGAAACTACTACTCCAGATGGCCCTATCGGTAAATTTATCGAAAAAAATGGCGGTCGTGATGGTATCCAACATATCGCATTGCGCGTTGATAACATCGAAGCTGCAATCGCTGATTTGATGGAAAAAGGCGTTAAAATGATTGATGAAAAACCTCGCTACGGTGCAGGTGGTTCTGCGATTGCTTTCTTGCATCCAAAAGCAACTGGTGGAGTTCTACTTGAACTTTGTCAACGTATGAAATAAAATAATAGTGTTATTAATTTTTATTTGGAGGTGCTATAATGGCAACAGTGCAGGAAAAAATCGAGTTATTGCACGAAAAGCTTGCTCACGTTAAACAAGGTGGCGGCGAAAAACGTATCGAGAAACAACATTCTCAAGGCAAAATGACAGCTCGCGAACGTTTGACAAAATTGTTCGATGACAATTCTTTCGTAGAATTGGATCAATTTGTTAAACATCGTTGTGTAAACTTTGGCCAAGAGAAAAAAGATCTTCCAGGCGAAGGTGTTGTTACTGGTTACGGTACAGTTGAAGGACGTCTAGTATATGCGTTTGCTCAAGATTTCACTGTAGAAGGTGGTTCCCTTGGCGAAATGCATGCAGCTAAAATTGTAAAAGTACAACGTTTAGCTATGAAAATGGGCGCTCCTATTGTTGGGATCAATGACTCCGGCGGGGCTCGTATTCAAGAAGCAGTAGACGCTTTGGCTGGCTACGGTAAAATCTTCTTCGAAAACACTAATGCATCCGGTGTTATTCCACAAATTTCCGTAATCATGGGACCTTGTGCAGGTGGTGCTGTATATTCCCCAGCATTAACTGACTTCATCTACATGGTTAAAAACACATCTCAAATGTTCATCACTGGCCCAGCAGTTATCAAATCTGTAACAGCAGAAGAAGTAACAGCAGAAGCTCTTGGTGGTGCGATGGCACACAACTCCGTTTCCGGCGTAGCTCATTTTGCAGCTGAAGACGAAGATGATTGCATCGAACAAATTCGTTACTTGTTAGGTTTCTTGCCATCCAACAACATGGAAGATGCTCCATTAGTTGACACTGGTGATGACCCTACTCGTGAAGAAGAATCCTTGAATACATTGTTGCCAGATAACAGCAACATGCCTTATGACATGAAAGATGTAATTGCAGCAACTGTAGATAATGGTGCATTCTATGAAGTACAAGCATTCTATGCTACAAACATCATCACTTGCTTCGCACGTTTTGATGGTCAAACAGTAGGTATTATTGCTAACCAACCTAAAGTAATGGCTGGTTGTCTTGATATCAATGCATCTGACAAATCTTCCCGTTTCATTCGTTTCTGTGATGCTTTCAATATTCCAATCGTTAACTTCGTTGACGTTCCTGGTTTCTTGCCTGGCACAAATCAAGAATGGGGCGGTATCATTCGTCATGGCGCTAAAATGTTGTATGCTTACTCTGAAGCAACTGTACCTAAAATTACAGTTATCACTCGTAAAGCTTACGGCGGTTCCTACTTGGCAATGTGTTCCCAAGATTTGGGCGCAGACCAAGTATTAGCATGGCCTACATCTGAAATCGCAGTTATGGGTCCTGCAGGCGCAGCAAACATTATCTTCAAAAAAGATGCGGATAAAGATGAAAAAACTGCTAAATACGTTGAAGAATTCGCTACTCCATACAAAGCAGCTGAACGCGGCTTCGTAGATATCGTAATCGAACCTAAACAAACTCGCCCAGCAGTTATCAACGCTCTTGCAATGTTAGCAAGCAAACGCGAAGCTCGTGCACCTAAGAAACATGGTAATATTCCATTATAATATGCATTTACTAGTTAGTTAGATAAGATGTCGTATTTGGAAATACCTTTCTTATGTAAAACAATTATTGGAAAGGGGAACTTTTATGGAAGGTCAAACTGCTAACCCTTGGTTGATTATGGCTATCAATATGACAGTCGTATTCGCTGTATTGATTTTGCTAGGCGTTCTTATGGAAATCATTCACATGATTGATCCAACTAAGAAAAAAAAAGTTGAATCAGCAGCACCAGTAGCAGCAGCTCCAGTGGCAGCCGCTCCGACTACTGTAGCAACAACTAATGATGAAAAAGTAGTAGCAGCTATCGTTGGCGCAGTTGTTGCGATGGGGTATTCATCGGAACAAATCGCATCTATTCGTCCAACTGCTACAAGCGCTCAATGGCGTTTTGATGGTCGTTTAAGCGGTAGAAACTAAAAACATTCTTAGGAGGAAGTTGTTATGAACAATGCTATAGCGAATAATGAAGTGGTTAATAAGGAAACTGTAGCCGTAATCATTGGTGCCCTATCAGCAATGGGTTATTCTAAGGATCAAATCGCTTGTATTCGTCCAGTTGTTAGTTATAATTGGAAAATGGAAGGTCGCATACGCGGCAATCGTTAGGATTAATCTAAATTAAGTACAGTATGTAAAATTTATACTCATTTTTAGGAGGAAACTTTAAGATGAAAAAATTCAACGTTACAGTAAATGGTACAGCTTATGATGTAGAAGTAAATGAAGTAAAAGCAGGTGGCGCAGCAGCTCCAGCACCTAAAGCAGCTCCAGCACCTAAAGCAGCTCCAGCAGCAGCTCCAGCTCCAGCACCTAAAGCAGCAGCTCCAGTACCAGCAGGCGCTGAAACTGTAAAAGCTCCAATGCCTGGTAAAATCTTGTCCGTAGCAGTATCTGCTGGCCAACAAGTTAAAAAAGGCGAAACTCTTCTTATTCTTGAAGCTATGAAAATGCAAAATGAAATCGCAGCTCCACATGATGCAACCGTAACAGAAGTTCGCGTATCTGCTAACCAAACTGTAGCTACTGGCGACGACATGGTTGTTCTTGGCTAATTATGATTATGAAGGCAACTGTCTTCATTAACAATTTTATAGTTAATATGAAAGGGGAACGCACATGGATGCATTTATCGTAGCGATTACATCTGTTTGGACTGATAGTGGTTTCTCCGCTTTCCAACCTGGTAATGCGATTATGATTCTCGTGGGTTTAGTTCTTCTCTACATGGCATTTGCAAAAGAGTTCGAGCCATTGTTGCTTGGTCCTATCGCATTTGGTTGTGTATTGGCAAACATTCCACGTAATGGTTTTGAAGAAGGTGTAATGGCATTAATCAGTGCTGGTATTTCTCATGAAATTTTCCCACCATTGATCTTCTTAGGTGTAGGTGCAATGACTGACTTTGGTCCGTTGATTGCTAACCCTAAAACATTGTTGTTAGGTGCTGCAGCACAATTTGGTGTATTCATTGCCTTGGCTGGTGCTATGGTTATTGGCTTCACACCACAAGAAGCAGCTGCTATCGGTATCATTGGTGGTGCTGACGGCCCTACATCTATCTATTTGGCAACTAAATTGGCTCCTCATTTGTTAGGTGCTATCGCCGTTGCGGCTTACTCCTACATGTCCTTGGTTCCATTGATTCAACCTCCTGTAATGAAATTATTCACTACCCAAAAAGAACGTGAAATCGTGATGGAACAATTACGTGAAGTAACTCGCTTTGAAAAAGTTGTATTCCCAATCGTTACAACTATTTTCATTTCCTTATTGTTACCATCCGTTACATCCCTTGTAGGTATGTTGATGCTTGGCAACTTGTTCCGTGAATCCGGTGTAACAGCTCGTTTAGCAGATACTTCTGAAAATGCGTTGATCAATACTGTAACAATCTTCTTGGCAACTGGTACTGGCTTAACTATGAGTGCTGAACATTTTTTGAATCTTGACACAATTCTTATTATCTGTCTTGGTTTGGTAGCATTCATCGGTGGTACTGCTGCAGGCGTATTGTTCGGTAAATTGATGAATATGTTTGATGGTGGTAAAACTAATCCACTTATCGGTTCCGCTGGTGTATCCGCGGTACCAATGGCAGCTCGTGTGTCCCAAATCGTGGGTGCAAAAGCTAACCCAGCTAACTTCTTGCTCATGCATGCTATGGGCCCTAACGTAGCTGGCGTTATTGGTACAGCTGTAGCAGCAGGTACAATGCTTGCTATGCTAGCACCAAAATAATGACATCATAGAAACTCACCACAAGGTGTACCCTTAGGGGTACACCTAAAGGTGGATTTCATACCCATCGATTTGTATTTACGTACGATGGATTTATCAATAAGTTGTACTACGGCAAAGAGACTGAGGCAAATCTATTCTAGGATCCAATGTTTATTGTATGCTTATAATAACGAGGTAAATTATGTTCTCTATTGAAACGAAAATTTTCATATGCTTTGTGTGGGCACTTATTGTATTTTTAATTACTGCACTACTAATCGGTTCCGAACGAAAGGCAATTTGGTTTCAAAAACGAACTAAATATTCCTTCTTTAACCGTCGTGGTCTCATTAGTGAAGCCCTTCACTTTGGTTATCCAAAGACGCAGGAGGGGTACTGTGTGACAGCAGCCATGACCGGTGCAATCGGCGTCGTAGGGTATGTTCTCTATATTCTATGATATGTGCAAGGCCTAGACTATACAAAACATACATAGTGCTATCCTCTTGAAAAGGAGATGATGATGTATGAGTCCTGCAGTACAAACCCTTATCGTACTCGCAATTATGGCAGTTTTCTTTGTTACTGAAATTATTCCACTAGCAATTACATCCCTTGGTGGTGCAATTGCATTGGCTTTGATGGGGATTATTAGCTCCCAAGAAGCATTCTCCGGCTTGTCCGACAGTACAGTAGTATTGTTCGCAGGCATGTTCGTAGTTGGTGGTGCTCTATTCTATACAGGTTTAGCTCAAAAAATCGGTGAAACAGTAGTTTCTAAAGCCGGTACTAGTGAAAATGGTTTGATGTTTGCAATCATGGCAGTAACTGCTACAATGTCTGCATTCTTGTCCAACACTGGTACAGCAGCTGCTCTACTTCCAGTAGTAGTAGGGATCTGTTCCGTTGCTAAAATTCCTGCTTCTCGTCAATTGATGCCTTTAGCATTTGCGGCTGGTATCGGTGGTATCATTACAATGGTTGGTACACCTCCTAATATCATCGTAAATGGTGCATTAAACAAAGCTGGTATTACTCCATTCGGTTTCTTTGAATTCGCTTGGATTGGTATTCCTTTGACAATCGCTACAATTTTATTCATGATGACAATTGGCAAACGTTTCTTGCCTAACCACATCATCGAAGATGTTGGCGAAGTAGAACAAGAAGTTTCCGCTGACAAAGTATCCAATGATCCTAAGAAACAATTATACTCTGGCCTTATCTTGGGCGGCGTTATCGTTCTTATGATTCTTGGCGATACTTTAAAATCTAACTTTGGTATTAACTTACCTTTGAGCTTAGTAGCTGTAGTAGGCGCTATGCTTTGTGTATTGACTGGTTGTTTAGGTGAAAAACAAGCCTACACATCTATTGACTGGGTTACTATCTTCTTGTTCGCTGGTATGATGCCAGTAGCAGGCGCTATGGATAAATCTGGTGCTGGTCAATTAATTGCTAACGCAGTATTGGGTGTTATGGGTTCTGATCCTAGCCCTTACTTTGCAACAGCAGTATTGTTCATCCTTTCTTGCGTAATGACTCAATTCATGTCTAACACTGCATCTTGTGCATTGTTAGCACCAATTGGTATCGCCATCGCAAAAGGTATGGGCGCTGACCCTCATGCTGTATTGATGGCTATCGGCGTAGCTGCATCTTGTGCATTCGGCACACCTGTAGGTACTCCTCCTAATACATTAGTATTAGGCCCTGGTCAATACAAATTCATGGACTATGTAAAAGCTGGTGTACCTTTGATCATCGTTTGCTTCATCGTAAGTATCTTGATCATCCCTATGGTATGGCCATTCTTCCCTGGTAAATAATCAGGACATAGGCTAAACATTGGTAGTTTTATAGACCTAAATATAAGCATACAACGACCCGTTCTTTTGAGCGGGTCGTTTTACTTCGCTCAGAACTGGGTTCTCTCTTAAATATGGGGGAGACCTAAATATTTTGAACGCTCTTTATATAGCTAATATATTCTCCCAGTATAAATGAGTTAGCTTAGAGGCTAAAGGGTATAGGGAAATATGGTAGGTAACATAATGATAATAAATATTGATAATTATGCTCTCGAACTTAAATGAGAATGTAAAGTTAAATGAGAATGTAAAATTAAATGATAATGTAAAGTTAAATGATAATACGGTTATTAAAATTTCTAGATATAGATAGGTAATTAATATAATTGATATAGAATATCATAATGGTGAAAATAATTAGATTTTATGTGAAAAGTGGCATTGAATCATGCAAAATAATAATTCTAAAATTGATGGGAATTAATTGACAATCATTCAATGTTGTGTGATAATGAGAACAAGAAATGAGGCAAGTGCCTCTTTAATTGATAATAATAAAAGTTTTAATCTATATGTTATGGAGGTTCATCATGAGAGTTATTGCTGACGGTTGTATTAAATGTGGTTCTTGCGCTTCTGTTTGCCCTGTAAGTGCTATTAGCGAAGGCGAAACTAAATACGAAATCAATGATACTTGCATCGACTGCGGTTCTTGCGAATCCGTTTGCCCAGTTGCAGTTATCTCCGCTGAATAATTTTAGCAATAAAATTAGCCCTCATGTGAGGGCTTTTTTTTTGCTCTTTTTTAGATTTTACTGTACACTAATAGTACTGATTCAATATTTTGGGATGTATTAATTAGAATAGAGGATTTACTTTTGTTTTATCTTATTATTATATGTAACTTTATTATAGATCAATGGACAAAGTCTTGGGTGATGCAGCATTTCTATTTAGGTGAATCAATGCCAATTGTCCAAAATATATTTCATATGACTTATATTATTAATCGCGGTGCTGCCTTTGGTATGCTTGAGGATCAACGGATATTTTTCTTAGTCGTTGTGGCTGTGTTATTAGCGGTGTATTGGTACTTTCACAAGCATATACAAGAGGGGCCAAATTATTTAAAGCTAGGTGCCTCGTTGCTCATTAGTGGCGCCCTAGGCAATGCATATGATCGCTATACTATGCATGGCGTAGTTGATTTTTTTGATTTTAGAATTTGGCCTATTTTTAATGTGGCCGATATTGGTATTTGTGTAGGTGTAGTTCTCGTGTCCTATTATGTATTCACGAAAACAGAGGAGTAATGAATGGAACAATTTATTGTAGCCCCAGAACAAGAGGGTATGCGATTAGATGTATATTTAACAGAACGTATAGAAGGGTCCCGCAGTTTTATCCAATCTTTGATTAAGGATGGCCATGTGCAAGTAGGGGAGAAACAAGGCAAGGCGAATATGCGATTGACACCGGGCTTTGAGATTTCTGTGGAAATTCCTGAGCCCCATTCAGTAGAAATTTTACCAGAGGATATTCCACTTGATTATTTATATGAGGATTCTCATATTGTGATTGTCAATAAACCTCGTGGAATGGTGGTGCATCCTGCGCTAGGCAATTATTCAGGCACATTGGTTAATGCCTTGCTATTCCATTGTAAGGATTTGTCCGGCATTAATGGTGAAATTCGCCCTGGTATCGTTCATCGCCTTGATAAGGATACATCGGGTGTCATGATGGCTGCCAAGGATGATCAAGCGCATGTAGGACTCGCAGAGCAAGTGAAAGAACATAGTGCGAAACGTACATACTGGGCGATTGTTCAAGGTAATATTGTGGAAGAAAAAGGGACTATCAATGCTCCTATTGGTCGTCATCCTAAGGACCGCATGAAAATGGCTGTTGTATTTGAAAACAGCAAAGAAGCTATTACACATTTTACCGTGCTTGAACGCTATGGTAGCCATACGTTGGTAGAATGTGTCCTTGAAACGGGCCGTACCCACCAAATTCGCGTTCATTTTGCCCATATTGGTCACCCGGTCGTCAATGATCCTTTCTATGGTTATCGTAAAATGGACTTCCCTATTAATGGACAGGCTTTGCATTCTAAAACATTGGATATTAAACATCCTATCACTGGTGAAAGTATGCATTTTGAGGCACCAGTGCCACAAGATTTCCAAGATTGTATGGAGTATGCTAAGAACTATCATTTGATTAAGAAATAGACTTATAAAATTTTAGTAGATTTTATTTTCATGAGGGGACATCTATGGATGAGCAACGTATACTGATGGATAGCGATGGCGTGATGCGCGTTGTTCGTCGCATTAGTCATGAAATTTTAGAACGAAATAAAGGTATTTCTAATGCCTTGATTGTTGGTATTGAACGACGGGGCGTTTATTTAGCCAAGCGATTACAACGTGAAATTGAAAGTATCGAAGGGATACGGATTGAATGTGAATCCCTTAATGTAGCGATGTATCGTGATGATCGTGATTATAGACCCAAGCAAGGAAATCCTTGTACCATTAATACTACCGAGAAGTTAATTATTTTGGTTGATGATGTGTTGTATACGGGTAGGACGATTCGGGCTGCATTAAATGCATTGATGGATGCTGGTAGACCGCGGGCTATTCAATTGGCCGTTCTCGTTGATCGTGGCCATCGTGAATTACCAATTCGCGCGGATTATGTGGGGAAAAATGTACCGACCTCCCACTTGGAAAATGTACATGTAAATGTATCTGAAGTGGATGGGGAAGACAGCGTGGTATTAACGCAAATCGAAGAAGGACAACAAGAATATAAATAAAAAAGAGGTAAGCATGCTGCTGATGAGCATGTTTACCTTTTTATGTGCTATATATTGGAAGATAATTCTAGCCTTTGTAATAATATGGGCTATACAAATAATCCTTACCACCTAAACGGGATGCGTCTGTTTTAAAACATAGGTGTTGAATATCTGTCGCTTGTGTATCAAGCTCCATGAGTTGCTGCTTAAATCCTTGTGCACTTTGATACACTGGGGCCCATTTTTGAATAACTTCACATGGTAATGGGCTATCCTGTTTTGACCAACGTTTTAATAATTCGCGACCACTGTGGGAGAAACCTAAGAGACGTGTATATATTGGTCCCTCCAAATGAGCCTTAGAGAGAATGGCTTTTGTGAGGTTAAATACAGTGTAGCTAGCCATGCGATCGATGCGTGCATAGGTGTATCGCTTTGATTTGATACTGGCTCTAACGGATTGCCAGTTGGAGGCGTTGACTGCGTGGAGCCAACGGTTTTCAATACCTTCTGTAAAGTCTGCTAATGCAGATAATCTTGTTGTTGTCATGGTCCGATTGATGCCGTGGACAAGGTTATCATATCTGTCTCCATCGAGATGTTCGCCTTTATTAAGTGTAGTCTCTAAATCAGAGCAAATTGATGCTGGGAAATATGAGGATAGTAATTCTTGTATGTTAGGGGTAAGGGAATCTTGCAAATTAGAGTTCATGGATGTTTGTTGGCCCTTATTGGTGGCTAACGTAATCGTAGATAGTAATTTTCGTAGGGCTGTTCCAGATGGTAATTCATCAGAGAGTATTGCCTCATGATGGGCACTAGTCCGTAAAATCGGTAATGGTTCCATTTGTAAATGATGCGTTTGAATGGCCCGTAAATATTCAATCCCTAATAGTGCATTGGGCTCTTGGATACTATCCTGAGCCTCTGGATATGCTGTGGTGATGGCAAGACGAAGGGCGGTGCCATAGGCATAACCCTCTTGCAGGAATGTGCGACAGTGTTCTTGTACCTCATCAGAGAGGGCGGCCGTAGCGATTTGCTTGAGTAATGTCGCATCGGTGTTTTCAGCGCCAAAGGAAATATGTGTAGCCCCTAATTGTGAAAGAAGTCGAACGGCACCGGTCGCAAATATTTCAGCGCTACCGAGGCTATAAATGGTTGGTAATTCTAGCACCATGTCTGCACCACCGTGCAAAGCCCAACGAGTGCGATCAAATTTAGAAAAAAAGGCTGGCATGCCACGTTGCACAAAGGAGCCACTCATGACAACGATGATTGTGGCATCTGGATGCGCTTGCTTGAGCATATGCAATTGATGGTAATGTCCATTATGAAATGGATTATATTCAGCGACGATGCCGATGATTTTCATGTAAAATAAGCCTCTTTCACCAATCTATGTACAGGAATCATACTATAAATATAAAGGTAGAATAGCAAAAATACAATGGTTTTACCCAAAATAGATAGATTTTATCCCAAAAAAAAGCTATAATTAGGTGTAAAATTTAATTTTGATGTGAGGTGAACAGGTGAATAAACGTGTAACCAAAGCAATCACAACTTGTTTGTTAGGGGCATCATTATTGATTATGGCTGGCTGTGGATCCACCAATGTAATGGATAAATACAGCTTTGGTAATCAGGTTATCCAATCGGGACAATCTGAAATTACGGTTGCGCTACCTTATGAAATGGGTAAGAGTACAGCCACAATAACAAGTAATGACGGCTATCCTATTGATGTATATGGTTCTGCATCAGACCATATGTTGATTCAAGTTGAGGCGCGTCGCCCTGCTGCCACAAAAGCGCTCCCTACAGTGGATGAGTTTGCTATGAAAAGTGTAGTAGAATTTAAGAAAATTAAAGGCGATGTAAAAGTAGATACCGTGAGCTTGAATGGAGTACCAGCTAAAAAAGTAAGTGCTACTTTCACAAATCAAGGTAAAAAATTTAGTTTCTTACAATATGTATTCTTAGATAAGAACGTGTTGTGGAATATAGTCTACCAATATCCGACGGATGATCAGGTAGGTGCTGATATCAGCAAACAAATCGAAGATAAGATTCAAGTTACTCAAAAGAAAGAGGGTTAATCGATGAACGTATTAGTAGTTAACT
Organism: Veillonella absiana; assembly: GCF_032970865.1. Taxonomy (NCBI): domain Bacteria; kingdom Bacillati; phylum Bacillota; class Negativicutes; order Veillonellales; family Veillonellaceae; genus Veillonella; species Veillonella absiana. Next base: position 94,538 of record NZ_JAWJZB010000007.1, read on the forward strand.
GCGGTAGTTCTTCCTTGAAATATCAATTACTTGATATGGCAACAGAACGTGAATTAGCAAAAGGTTTATTTGAAAAAATTGGTGATCAAGATGCTATGTTCACTCATAAACGTCCTGACGCTGAAAAATTGGAACGCGTAGAACCAATTCTTAACCACAAAGAAGCCTTGAAAATTTTGCTAGACATCTTGGTTGACGCAGAATATGGCGTAATTTCTTCCATGGACGAAATCGACGCTGTTGGTCACCGTGTAGTACATGGTGCTGAAAAATTCGCTGACTCCGTATTGATTACTCCAGCAGTTATGGACGCATTGAATGAATGTGCTGTTATCGCTCCTTTGCACAACCCACCTAATATTCAAGGTATCGAAGCTTGCCAAGCTATCATGCCTAACGTTCCACAAGTAGCTGTATTCGATACTGCATTCCACCAAACAATGCCACCAGAAGCATATTTGTATGGTCTTCCATATGAAGCATATGCTGATTGGGGTATCCGTCGTTATGGTTTCCATGGCACATCCCATAAATACGTTGCTCAACGTTGTGCTGAATTGATGGGTAAACACATGTCCGATCTTCGCATCATCACTTGTCACTTGGGTAATGGTTCTTCCTTGGCAGCCATCAAAGGTGGTCGTTCAATCGATACTTCCATGGGCTTCACTCCATTGTCCGGTTTGATCATGGGTACTCGTTCTGGCGATATTGACCCTGCTATCATTCCATTCTTGATGGACAAAACTGGCATGAACTACCAAGAAATCGACAGCATGTTGAATAAACGTTCTGGCGTATTGGGTATTTCTGGCGTTTCCAATGACTTCCGCGTTATTGAAGAAGCAGCTAGCAAAGGTCATAAACGTGCTCAATTAGCATTGAATATGTTCCACCACAAAGTTCGTCGTGTAATCGGTTCCTTCGCAGCTGTTATGGGTGGCGTTGATGCTATCGTATTCACAGCTGGTATCGGTGAAAATGGTATCGGTAACCGTGATGAAATTTGTAATGGTTTGGAATACTTGGGTACTCGTCTTGATACTGAAAGAAACAACTGCCGTGGTGTAGAACGTGAAATCAGTGTAGAAGGCTCTAAAGTAAAAATCTTCGTTATCCCTACAAACGAAGAAATCATGATTGCTCGCGATACTCAACGTATTACTGCAACATTAATCGGTAAATAGTGAAATGTTTCTGCTAGTCACTTAGGTGACTAATAGGAGCACAAAACCCTCTTATATCTTGGATATAAGAGGGTTTTTCTATAGTCAGAACCTTGTAATTTCGTTATAATAGGAATAGATTTTATTTTTAGTTGTCGATGTAGTGTATGACGCAATATTGTGATGAAAATCTATGTAACATGTGCTAATTTTGTACATTAGTATATATGGCCGTGTTGCTAGCTTTCATCAGGACCAATTAAATTGTGTAGAATAAGGAGCCTCCGATGAAAATTTTGTATCAAGAAGAATCCCAGCGTGCGAAGAGTGCTACTGCTCTAGTAGCCGTGTTTGTTGTTTTATTGCTCTGCGCTATTGGTTATACGACATACCAAAATATTATACATAATACATTTTTGTTATCTGAATATTTTGTTGAAGTGGTGGCCCTAATTGTAATCGTAAAACAAGCCGTAGGGCGTTACACCTATATTTTGACAGAAGATAAACTTGTTATTGAGGAAAAATCCTTATTCCGTAAACGCCATTTTGAGGTCGATTATGATATGATTGACGGCGTATATGCGTTTAAACAAGAGTTGTTGAGTAATTTTAAATTACGCTATAAATACAGAAAATGTTCCACTTCTGATGCGCGTCCAGTATGGGCCTTGATTTACTCTATTGTTAAGGGGACAAAAGTACAGAATGCGCGTGTTATGCTCAAGGCGGAGGATGAATTTTTCGAAAAACTTAATGAGTTCGTACCAAATCGTGTGCGTGTGCCTCAAGAAGATATCGTATTCTATGCGGCCGTGCGTGCTGATGCGGTAAAACATGGCGAAGATGTAAAAACATATTACGAATCCATTATGAAAGCTGCTGAAGAGGCAGAAACTGTAGATAAGGAGCAAGCGTAATGAGTGGCTTATATCTTGCCAGTGGTTCGCCACGTCGACACGAGTTGTTAGATCAAGTAGGCATTGCACATACAGTGGTAGCAAGTGCCTATGAGGAATCAAATGAAGTTATTTCAAGCCCTGTAGACATGGTTGAGGCACAAGCCCTGGGCAAAGCAAAAGCGGCTATCGGCGTGCCTGATGGTTCTATTGTACTTGGTGCGGATACTATCGTTGTTCATAATGGTGAAATTCTTGGCAAGCCAGCTACAAAGGAAGACGCTAGGCGTATGCTTCATGCCCTATCTGGTGATACTCATTCAGTTATTACGGGTGTAGCCATTGTGATTGGTAATCAAGAATGGGTATTCCATAATGAAACGTTCGTTCATTTTAAAACATTATCCATCCATGAAATCGAGTCCTATATCGATACCGGCGAACCTATGGATAAGGCGGGTGCCTATGGGATTCAAGGAAAAGGGGCTTTGTGGGTTACTGGTATTGAAGGATCCTATACAAATGTAGTAGGCCTGCCAGTGGAACAAGTATATGATACATTGCGTCAAATATTTGGATAATATATATTAGAGTAATACATATATGCGTAATAAATGTTGGGATAATAAGTAAGTGTTTTTTTGTATGGAGTGTGTGGCTATGCAAGAAATAATGTCAACTGATGGCAATGTGGTGCCATCCCTATGTGTGAAAGATATGTTTCCTTATCAACGTCCTCGTGAAAAATTTGTCTCCGTTGGCGCCGAACATATGGCCATGGAGGAACTAATCGCTATATTGCTGAGAACCGGCTATAAAGGTACATCTGCATTATCCTTGGCAAAACAAGTAATACAATTTTTCCCTGATGGTGTGTATGGTCTTAATCACATGACGGTGAAAGAATTGGAATCCATTAAGGGCATCGGTACAGACAAGGCGATAGCTCTCTGTGCTGCTGTCGAACTGGGGCGACGTTTAGGGCAGCTGAAAGTAAAACAAGATTATGAAGACTTTTCTAACCCTGAGGCTGTGGCAAAATATGTGATGGAACGATTGCGTCACAAAACAGAGGAACATGTGTGGGTGGCATTGCTTAATGCCAAGAATAAGCTCATTAAAGTTGAAGAAATATCCTCAGGTGGTTTAACATCCAGTTACGCGGAGCAACGTTCTGTTTTCCGTAGAGCTATTGCCTGTAATGCAGCGGCTATTATTTTAATTCATAATCATCCTTCTGGGGATAGCAAGGCAAGTCCAGAAGATGTACGAATGACAAAACTGTTCTGCGAGGCTGGGAAAGTCATGGGGATACCCGTGTTGGACCATGTAATCATCGGAGATCAAGAATTTACAAGTTTGTGTTCTGAAGGTTTACTTTGATACAAAATAAAACCCATATAGTTTCTGACTCCGAACACCTTCGGTGTAAAGTCGTTGCGAAACTATATGGGTTTTATTTTATCTAATGGCGCGATTTCTCGCGGTAACATAGGCATGTATGGCGGGGGTGGGGGATTTAAATGCCTGGACATAGAGGCTCGGTTAATAATCTTTTATTAGGCTTGATATATACATAATCGACAGATGATTAGTGTGCTCAGAACTAGGCGCGCGCTTGAAGGTAGTGAATACTTCTGGTAGAGCAACTATCGTTTCTTCGTCATCTTCATCGGATGTATGTTAGAAGCACTAGTTGTGGGCCTTTTAGTTTTATCCCCAATCCGTACATCATGCAAACCATCGCTTGTAAATTGTTGTAGTAGTTGCGGTGTTTGGATTGTTACGAAATTGAGTGGATAAGGATATAAAATAAAATCCCCATGTATGTACTCTCGCGGCGACTTTACGCGAAGGCGTTCGGAGCTAGAGAGTATATACATGGGGATTGTGTTGTTATGATAATCTATTTCGTAACAATCCAAACAAAATGAGTGCTACAATTACACCTGCGATGGCTTGCATGATGTTCGGCCACACGGCTGCTAGTGACACTCCTAAGTCATACATAAAAATTTCACCAATGAAATAGCCTGTAACCATTACAATACCACCAACGATGCTGGCGATGACAGAGGCTTTTAGGGATGGGAATTTTTCATAAATATAACCACAGAGGTACCCCTCTAGGCCTTTTGTAATGAGGGTAAGTGGGGCAAACATGAGGTATCCAAGAAATATATCGGCTAAAGCAGAGCCAATGCCACCAATATAGGCACCATTTTTGCGACCCAATAATAAAGCGGCTAGGAGTACTACGGCATCGCCCAGATTCACGTAACCGTATCCGCCCGGAATGGGTACTTTGCTTGTCATAGTGACAACGATGGTGAGGGCCATGAGGACCCCATTTAGAACGAGACGTCTTGTGGACGTATTGAATGTGTTAGACATGAAAACCTCCTCGTGAAACATTTATGATAGTAATTAAAATAGCAGTGTTTCATAATTGTATGCATAGGTGCTATGCAAAATAGATACTGTGAAACAGTAAATAGGTATAATACAGTAGATAGCTTGAATTTATACAAGATACCGTCAATTTGTAAAATATATGTAGTTAACATAAGTGGTATATAAATATTATTATAGGTGATGAATGCTACTCTGTCTAGATTTAGAGATTAGGTGTTAGCATATCGTTAGGAATTCTGGAATAGCATAAAAATACGTGATAGAGTCATAAGGATTACACGAGGTCATTTGATTTGTTAAGATGAGGTAATTTTACTTGATTTATGCGTTCTTTCATGAACTCAGGACTTAAAAAAATGGCGGTTTTATGCTAAAATTAAATGATGACGTTACAGATAGATAACGACGTTAATAAGGAGACGAACTAAATGAGTTCAATTTTTTCATCTCTTGGTAGAGATGTAAGTATAGATATAGGAACCATGTTTACCCGTGCCGCTGTAGGGGGGCGCAATAGCATGGTTGAAGAGCCATCTATGGTGGCTACTGATACAAAACAAGAAGAAATCGTAGCTGTTGGGGAAGAGGCGGAGCGTATTGTACGACGTATGCCTGACGTATGGCGTCCATTAACACCATTGAAAGATGGTTTTATTGTGGACTATCGCGTTACCCATACGATGTTGAAATATTTTATGCATAAAGCCTCTAATTCCGTACGTCGTTCGAGTGTATTTTTGTCAGCCCCATGTGGTATGACGGACGTGGAACAACGGGCGTTAATGGATGCAGTCATTCAAGGGGGCGCGCGTGAAGTGTACCTCATTGAAACACCTGTGGCGGCAGCTATTGGCAGTGGTATGCCGGTACTAGAGGCGCGTGGCAATATGGTTGTGGATATCGGCGGTGGTACCGTAGATATCGGTATTATGTCCCTTGGTGGGGTGGTGGTGAGTCGAACCATTCGCTTTGGCGGCGATGATTTGAATGATGCATTATTACAATATATTCGTCAATGTTTTTCCGTTATGATTGCAGAGCAAACCGTAGAGGATATTAAACGTAATCTTGGTAGTGCCTTGGCACCGCTTGATGATGAGGAATATACATTCCAAGGTCGCGATATGACAAATGGTCTTATTAAACGTAGTGTCATACATCGTTCCGAAGTATACGAAGTTTTGCAAGAACCATTGCAACGTATTATGACGGAAATTAAAAATGTGATCCGCCAAACATCGCCAGAGTTGGTTGCAGATATCATGCAATATGGCATGGTTCTTACGGGTGGAACAGCATTACTCGCGGGATTAGGAGAACGCATTTCTTCAGAAATAGGGGTTCCTGTGCGCATTCCGAATGAACCAGAGCATTGTGTAGTGCAAGGATTATCTGAATGGGCTCGCAATTTAGAGCAAATGGAACGCTTTGTGGTAGCGTCAAAACATAGAAAGGGGCGGGCTTGATGATACAGTCTGATCGTAAACTGGTTGTCTTTGTTGCTATCAGTTGTATTTTATTAGCTTTACTAGGTTATGCGTGGAAACAACGAACTAGCATTCCTTTCGTGACCGTACCATTAGAACAAATTACGACACCATTTTCCTATGGTACAGCTCGTGCTTTATCTAATATCCATACAGGCATTGAGGTCATCGATAATGCCATTAGTAAAACACTAGATATGGAGTCTGTGAAAGAAGAAAATGCTGTGTTGACGCAGAAACAGTCTAATTATGATGAGGTGGTAGCGGAAAATATCCGTTTGCGCCAAATGTTGAACTTTCAAAATAGTCATTCTGAATATGACCTAGTCGTAGCCTCTGTGATGACACGTGATTTTGGGGCTTGGACAAATACATTCACCATAGATCAAGGCTCCAACGAAGGCATTGAGGTGAATATGGCGGTTATCGTACCGAGTGGGGTTGTTGGTTTTGTGACCGACGTATATCCTCATTCTGCACGAGTTCAAACAATACTTGACCCTCGTACGGCCATCGGTGTTATCGTACAACGACCAGAATCTCGTTTATCTGGCGTTGTAAAAGGTAATGGTAATAATCCATCTGAGCCAAACATGGTAAATATTGCTCGTGATGGTGATGTTCTTGTAGGGGACAAATTAGTTACATCCGGCTATGGTGGTATTTATCCAAAGGGGCTTCCTGTAGGGCACGTGGAAACGATTAATAACGATGCCGAAGGTTTTGTAAAAAATGCTATTGTGGATACGAATGTGAACTTTCACCATTTAGAGGAGGTATTCGTTATCACGGCAGCTCGTGTAGGTTCCCCAGAAAAACCAAATTTACAACCTAAATTGGTGCCGCAAACGCAACGTGACCAAGTAGAGGGCGTTAAGGGGACGGTGGCACAATGAGAACCTTAGCCTATGTGTTGTTGGGAATTATTACGTTTTATTTACAAGCCCAAGTAATTCCTATGGTGTTTCATACGAGCTGGTTGCCAAACCTTATCCTCGTGTGGGTTGTATTGCTAACATTGTTGAACGGACGTCGTACGGGCTTATTTGTGGCCATCGTGGGGGGACTGATTCATGATGTGTTAATTTCTAATTTCTTTGGATTGCACATGTTTCCTTATGTGATTATTGTATATTTACTCTCCTTTGTGAAAGCTCGTATATATGAGGAGCAATGGTATATTTCCTTCATCCTTGTAGTATTGAGTACTATTGTAGATGGCCTTGTGCGGATGGGGATGTTGTATATGATTCGTGCGGATATTTCCTTTTTACCATACATGTGGCATATGGTACTACCACCGATGTTGCTAAATGGGGGATTAGGTGTAATTATCCATTTCATGTTATGGAAATTAGAGGAAAAAGAACAGTATATGTGGTAGATATACATAGGTATACTGCGTGTGATATATAATTCTGTGAGTAGGAAAGGAGGCACCGAAGTGCTCGAAAGCTTATATAAAAATAAAAAAACAGGGCGCTTTGATGTGCTTTTTTATCTTATAACATTGGTATTTTTAATTCTTGGTGCTCGGTTGTTCTACCTTCAAATTATAGAAGGTGGTTATTACCAGGCAAAGGCCGAAGGCAACCGTTTGCGCATGGTAACAATGACTGCTGCTCGTGGCATTATGTATGATCGAAATGGCCAGATTCTCGTAGGTTCTAGACCTGCTTATACAGTATCCATTATGCCTAGTGGTAAAGATGTGGCGCCAGAAGAAGTGACAAAATTGGCAGGGTACCTTAATAAACCTGCAGCAGAGATTCAAAAGAAAATTTCCGATAATAAAGATGGATATGAACCAATTCGTATTGCTACGGACGTACCTATGGACGTGGTTACCAATATCGAGGAACATAGCCATGAATTGCCGGGCATTTCCATTGATGTAGAGCCTTTGCGTTATTATCCATATAATACGATGGCATCACAACTCTTTGGATATGTGGGGGAAGTAAGTGAAGAAGAGTTAGCTGAGATTAAACAGGAAAATCCTAACACCTTAGTAGGGGCCGGTACTATTCTTGGTCGATCTGGTTTAGAGAGTATGTATGATGATGTGCTCCGTGGTGTTGATGGTGGTAAACAACTAGAGGTTGATGCCACAGGTCGCCCTGTTGAAGAGGTAGAGCGTAAAAATACAATACCTGGTTCTGATATTCATTTGACTATCGATGTGAACCTGCAAAAGGCCGCTGAAGAGGCTGTACGTAACCAAATTGATCAATTGCGTGCTCAAGGAATTCCTGCTCAAGGTGCTGCAGTAGTAGCCTTAGACCCTAATACAGGGGCTGTTCTTGCCATGGTGAGTAGCCCAGAGTTTAATCCCAATTGGTTTTCCCTAGGCATTACCACTGCACAGTGGAATCAATTAAATAACGACAAGAATCATCCCTTTGATAATAAAGTTATATCTGGTGAATATCCGCCAGGATCTCCATTTAAAATCGTTACCGGTGTGGCAGCCCTTGATTTAAAAAAGGTAACGCCGGAAGAACAAATTTTTGATAGTGGTCGTCACTGGCTCATCGACAAACGAAATGCTGAAGGAGAAGCCCTTGGTTGGCTTGATTTTAATACGGCATTAGCAAAATCAGATAACGTATATTTCTATGAAATGGGTAATCGTGTAGGCATTGAGAATATTGACAAATATGCAAAATATTTTGGCTTAGGCGAGAAAACAGGTATTAAGTTATATGGTGAAGCCGCTGGTAATTTGGCGAGTCCTGAATATAAACGTAAAGTGTTTGACCAAGACTGGTATTTAGGGGAGACCTTTGATGCGGCCATCGGCCAATCATTTACATTGGTAACGCCAATACAAATGGCAGTATTACTTAGTCAAGTTGCCAATGGTGGGATTCGGTACCAACCATATGTGGTGAGCCGTGTAGATAATAAAGACGGAACGCCCGCTGAAATTTTTGGACCTAAAAAATTAGGTGTATTGCCAGTACCTAAGAATGTTATGGATTTGGTTCGAAACGGGTTGCGTGACGTAACGGCTGAAGGTGGTACGGCAGGTGATATCTTTAAGGGATTCCCTATTTCTGTAGCGGGTAAAACGGGTACGGCGGAAAATGCTCATGGTCAAGACCATGGCTGGTTCGTAGCGTATGCTCCATATGATAAGCCCCGTATCGTTGTGGTTGCCTTAGTAGAACAAGGTAGCTTTGGTGCCGGTTCTGCAGGCCCAATTGTTCGAGATATTTTAGCAGCCTTTTTTAATGTACAGAAAGCAAAACTTGTGAATGGTAGTTCTAATGGTACAAATAGGACGAATACTACGAATAGTACTAGAGTGATAGAAGAAAATAATTGATAGAGAGGATATAGAATGGGACGAATTATAGCGCTTGTATCAGGCAAAGGTGGCGTTGGTAAGACCACGGTTACGGCTTGTTTGGGAGTGGCACTGAGTCAACAAGGTCATCGTGTATTGATGACAGATGGCGATTTTGGTCTTCGTGATTTGGACCTTGTGGTAGGAAAGCAAAATGAAGTTATTTTTGATGTCGCTGATGTTTGTGGTGATCGAGAACTCGCGAATGATGCGATTATTCCTATTCATAAAAATTTAGACTTATTACCGGCTAGTCAGGCCCTTCGCTGGGAGGATGTAGGTCGCAATAAATATCGTAAATTAATAAAAAAGCTGGCCGACGAATATGATTATGTCCTCGTCGATGCACCTGCCGGCATTGGCCGTGGAGCCGATGCGATTCTTGATTTCGCACATCGTATTTTAATTGTTACACAACCATTATGGGTGTCCTTGCGCAATGCAGGTCGTGTCATTCAAGTATGCCGTGAAAAACGTCAATTTGATTACGCCATCGTTTTTAATGCGATGCAACAAATCCAAGTGGATACAGATATGGAAACCATGATGCGTACACTAGGGGCCGAGTATATTGGTACCGTTTTGCCTTATGCAGAGAATGTTATTCATTATACTCAAGAGGGGCAGCTGCACACATTGCAGGATGACAATTTTATGCCGATGCTGAAACCTCTAATTTCTTATATTGAATCCGGCCATACCTGGGAGGATCATGAGATTTTACAGGCTTATGAAAGTCACAAGCAACCAGGTGCTAGTTCCATCGCATTATTCGAGGAACTGGTTGAACATATTGAGAAAGCTACCATGAAAGAGGCTGAGGAATCTATTATGGAAGATCCTGTAGTGGAAACCGAGAATGTAGAACTTGATAATATTGAGTTAGAGCCATTGGAACCTGAAGAAACAGAAGTGGTGACTTTTACAGAAGAAAATCCAGTACATAGAAACACACAATTATTAATGAGACAACGCCAAAGTAAATGGCGCCGTCGCCGATAGGAGGCCCACATGTGGCAACGTATTTGGCGTGATTGGGATTGGACTATCGTAATTTGTACAGTCTTGTTGGTGACCACTGGTATTATTGCTATTGGCAGTGCCACGCACGTCAATCAAGATGGACTACAGTTGTCTGACCTTGTGACACGGCAAACGATATTTTTCCTTGTGAATGCTATTATTGTTATTGCCATACAGTGGATTGATTACCACAAGCTCAGAGATTGGTCGAATGCTATTTATGTGCTCACTATAGTGATGCTTCTCGCGGTAATGGTGGTAGGTACATCTGCATTGGGGGCGCAACGATGGATTCAAATTGGTCCGATTACGATTCAACCATCAGAGTTTTCAAAATTATTGATGATTATCTGTATGGCTAAATTATTAGAAAGTCGTATTAACAAACTCAATTCTTTTAAAGAATTATTACCTTGTGTTATTTACGTAGGCATTCCCACATTACTTGTATTTACCCAACCTGACTTGGGTACATCCCTTGTGTATATGGCAATATTTATCGGTATGACTTTCGTAGCTGGTATTCGTATGCGCTTAGTACAAATTGTGGCAGGTGCTGCTGTATTACTTGCTCCACTAGGATGGTTTGTATTGAAAGAATATCAAAAACAACGTATTCTTGTATTTTTGAACCCTGATATCGATCCCTTTGGTTCCGGATATCATATTATCCAATCTAAAATTGCCATTGGTTCGGGCATGATTTTGGGAAAAGGCCTATTTGGTGGGACTCAAAGTCAATTGAACTTCCTGCCGGAAAATCATACGGACTTTATTTTCTCTGTAATCGGTGAGGAACTAGGTTTTATTGGATGTGTTATTGTATTATTATTGCTATTTATGTTAATTTACCGTAGCATTCGTGTGGCCTATAGTTGTAATGATACCTTTGGTATGTTATTGGCTACGGGGATTGGCTCAATGCTGACCTTTGAGGTGCTCGTCAATGTAGGCATGACCACTGGTATTATGCCAGTAACGGGGATTCCATTGCCTTTCATCAGCTATGGTGTCAGCGCATTGACCACGAATATGCTCAGTATTGGCTTGCTCTTGAATATTGCAATGCAGCGTAAAAAATATATGTTTTAAATGAAAGTAAATGCATAGAATCTATCAATGGGAAAATGCGAGACATATAACTCATTGAAATGAACTTGCTATATGAATGATTTTACATGAAAGAAGTCTTTCACAAGACGGAGGAACTATGATTCAGTTAGATACGGCTTGGTTACAGCATGTGCAAAAACCAGCGCGCTATACAGGTGGCGAATGGAACAGCATCGTTAAGAACCACAAAGATGTGGACATTACGATGGCGTTGGCCTTCCCTGATGTATACGAAGTGGCGATGAGCCATTTAGGCATTAAAATTTTATACGGTTTGGTGAATGAACGCGAAGATGCTGTGGCGGAACGCGTATTTGCACCATGGCATGATATGGAAGCAGAAATGCGTAATCGCAATATTCCATTGTTTTCCTTGGAAACTAAAACTCCAATTCGTGATTTTGATATTCTAGGTTTTACCTTGCAATACGAAATGAGTTTTACTAACATCTTAAACATGATGGATTTGGCGGGGATGCCAATGTATGCCAAAGATCGCGATATGTCATTCCCATTGGTACTAGCCGGTGGCCCTTGTGCGTACAACATGGAACCAATCGCCGATTTTTTTGATATCGTGTCCCTTGGTGAATCCGAGGAATGGACAGGTGAATTCATCGAATTATACAAAGCTGAAAAAGCAAAGGGATTTCCAGGCGGCAAGGAGGCATTCTTACGCAAGGCGGCTCAAATTAAAGGTACCTACTGTCCCGCATTGTACAATCCTGTGTACAATGATAATGGCGATTTTGAAAGACTTGACGTACTCGCACCAGAGGCACCAGCAACCATTAAAAAACGCATCGTTGAGGATGTAGAACATGTATATTTCCCAACAAAACCAGTAGTACCGTATTTAGATATCGTCCATGACCGTGCTGTTCTCGAATTATTCCGTGGCTGTACACGTGGTTGTCGTTTCTGTCAGGCCGGTATGTTATATCGCCCAGTTCGTGAAAGAACGCCAGAACGCTTGCTTGAAATTGCTAAGGAAACAATGGCCAATACTGGTTATAATGAAATTTCCTTGATGAGCTTGAGTTCTGCGGACTACTCAAAATTGCCAGAGCTCGTAGACATGCTCATGGAGGAATTTAAGGATAAACAAGTGAGCGTTAGCTTGCCATCATTACGTATAGATAGCTTCTCCATCGATATTGCTAAAAAAGTACAACAAGTTCGTAAGAGTGGTTTAACATTCGCCCCAGAAGCGGGTACGCAACGCATGCGTGACGTTATTAATAAAGGCGTTACAGAAGAAGATTTGATGGCCGCTTGTACAAATGCTTTTAAATCTGGTTGGCACAATGTTAAATTGTACTTTATGATAGGCCTTCCTACAGAAACTGATGAAGATCTGGCAGGTATTGCTGATTTGGCGTACAAAGTTCTTGATTTACATCGTGAAATTACAGGTCGTCGCAATGGTTCTGTAACGGTGAGTGTATCCTTCTTTGTACCAAAAACACATTCTCCATACCAATGGTATGGTCAAGAGGATGTAGAGGAAATCCATCGTAAACAAAAATACTTAAAATCTTTGATTAATAACCGTAATATTTCCTATCACTATCATGATGGCTATACCGGCTATATGGAAGGAGTATTTGCTCGTGGGGATCGTCGCTTGGCGAAGGTTCTCGTAGAGGCATGGAAACTTGGTTGTAAATTCGATGGCTGGACAGAACATTTTAGTTATGAAACATGGCTTAAAGCCTTTGAAAATTGTGGTATCGATCCAGCGTATTATGCACGTCGCACGCGTGATTTTGATGAACCATTGCCATGGGATCATTTGGATGATACCGTGACAAAACCATTCTTGAAACGTGAATGGGAACAAGCTGTGGCAGCGAAACTCACTGGAGACTGCCGTCGTGATGCTTGTCGTGGCTGTAATGTATGTCCTGAACTTGATACAGCGATTATTGACTATAAGGAGGGTGGCAGAGTTGAAAAAGTTACGTTTGGCCTTAAGTAAAGGCGAAGAATTACGATTCTTGTCCCACCTCGATTATGCTCAAGCCGTGGAACGCATGATTCGTCGTGCAGGCATTAAAATGGCATACTCTGAAGGTTTTAATCCACATATGAAAATTAGTTTCTCCTCCGCCTTGGCATTGGGGATTACGGCAGCGCAAGAATATCTAGATATGGATATGTTAGAGGAAGACTCCTTGGAAAACATCAAGGACCGTTTGAACCGTGTGGCACCTCTAGGTCTTGTTGTACAAGCTGGTCGTTATATGCCTGATAAGGTGAAAAAAATGATGGCTATTTGCAATTATGCTGTGTACGAGGTAACTGGCCCTGTGACTGCTGATGCAGATTGGGATGCATTATTAAAACCATTTAACGAGGCCCCTGAAATTAGCTACGAAAAGGTGACACCTAAAAAGGTTCGTACCATTGATGTGAAACACTTTGTGAAAGAACCAATCACAGCACATCTTCATGATGGCAAGGTAACCCTTGTGATGGGCATTGGCATCTATCCAGAAGGTACTGTAAAACCTGGTGAGGTATGGGCATTAGGTCGTGATCAATTTAACTGGCCAATTACCGATGCTTATGAAATCCATCGCAGACATATTATGGTGGAAAACGAGCAGGGGAAAATGACTCCGTTAGAGGTTGAGTAAATTTATTTTGCTAGAGGTAGAGAAAATCTATTTGGCGATAGTCTTGGCCTATAGTAATGTGATGAAAGCGGTGGCAATGCCACCGCTTTTACCATATAATAGAGACATTAACATTGATGAAACTATAATCTACAAATAGATTGGAAAGGAGGCGCATCGTGAATAGAATCCTCGTAAATGTCATGGATGAAGAAGTGCGTATGGCCGTTGTGAATGATGAGGGGCAACTCGTCGATTTTGTGCTGGAACGGCCTGAGACGAATCACATGGCAAACCATATGTATAAAGGTACTGTGAAAAATGTTTTACCTGGTATGCAAGCGGCCTTCGTAGATATTGGGGGCGCACAAAATGCGTACCTCAATTTACAACAGGGAAAACAAACTAAAATTCTCCGTAATTTATTTGTAGGCCAACAAGTGCTTGTACAAGTGGTGAAGGAAGAAATGCTTGGCAAAGGTGCTCGCGTTACTGCCGATGTGAGTTTAGCAGGCCGCTTTATGGTATTGTTGCCATATTCTGAAAGTATGCATATTTCCAAGAAGATTACAGATGAAGTATTGCGTGCGCGATTACAGGAATTAGCCACGCCTTATTTGGAACGGGGTTGTGGATTTATTATCCGCACGGCCGCTACTAAGGCAAGCAATGCAGAAATTGCCCAAGATATGGAATATTTGTGGCAAACATGGCAGCATGTGCAAAAACGATTTAAGGTAGCCAAGAGCGGTACTGATTTATACAGTGATGCGGATTTTTGGTTCCGCTTGATTCGTGATTATGCCCATCGCAATGTGCGTGAAATCGTTGTAGATTCCACGCATGGTTTAAAACGATTGGAAGAACTACTTGGTCATGGCCCAGCATCACAGCGTGTGGCGGTATCCTTGCATGATAGTTCTGAATCTATTTTTAAGGCTAATCACATTGAACCGCAATTAGAACAGCTTATTAATCGTGATGTAGATTTGCCATCTGGTGGTTCCATCCGTATTGATCATACGGAGGCTCTAACCGTGATGGATGTGAATTCCGCCCATTACACAGGTCAATCTGATAAAGCGGAGGATTTAGCCTTTGCTGTGAATAAAGAAGCGGCTGTAGAAATTTGTCGCCAACTTCGATTGCGAGATATCGGTGGTATCATTATCTGTGATTTTATTGATATGAAATCCAAGGCTCATCAACAAGAACTGCTAGAATTGTTAGGCAAATTAGCTAAGCAAGATAAAATGAAAACTGTTGTATGTGGTATCAGTTCACTAGGTCTTGTGGAAATGACGCGTAAACGTGCCCGCCAAGGCTTGCAAACTCTATTGTTTGATACGTGCCCATCTTGTGGTGGTACAGGCTACATGTTATCTGGGCAAACTGTGTATATGCAAATTGTGCGACGTATCTATGAGCTGTATCGCTCTCAACGTTTGCGCACGAATATTGAAGTAGAAGTACACCCAGAGGTAGCTAGATATTTAACCAAACAAGCGTGTGAGAAACTTACTAAAAAATTAGGAAGAAGGATTACTGTGGTGGTTAATGAACAAATCAGCAGAGAGGCGTATTCTTTGATTGCCGTAAGTGATTAATGCTATTACATAAAATCCAACTCTAAATTTGAGACTCTTAACAAGGTAGCCCTCATATATATTTTCGCTCCTGACGAGGACGCCCAGCTATATATTTTTCGCTCCTAACGACGAAGTCGAATGTCGCTGCAAAATATATAGGCGGGCTCTTACTATATTGGCTGTGAAAATTACGGATAGCAATCGAAGGTTTCTCTACATTACGGCAATCAAAGCATTAAAGCTTTTCTAGCTAATTCTGTTCATTGACCACCACAGTATGTTATGAGATATCGAGATAGCGTTTGGGCGTAACTTTCATAATGTTTACTGTCGAAATGTGATATAATAACAAAATACAAAGAATACAAAAGCAGTAAGTATTGTTGTCACATAGCAGGTAGGTGAATATTGTGACATTATTGGAGATTTTTCTTGTTGCTGTAGGTTTAGCAATGGATGCATTTGGCGTGGCCATAGGCAAGGGGTTAATGCTAACAGAGGGTGAAAGCTACAAAAAAATTGTGCTTTCTTTTTTATTTGGCCTTTTTCAATTTATCATGCCCCTCATCGGATGGTTTGTGGGATCACAATTTATTGATATCATCTCTGAATTTGATCACTGGATTATCTTTATTTTGCTTAGCTATTTAGGTATTTCTATGATTCGACAGAGTAGAGGTGAATGTACCTGTGCAGCTCATGCAGAGCAGTCACAGGGGCCTGTTAATGAGCGTACACTAGGCATGTGGGAAATGATTATGCTCGCTGTCGCAACCAGTCTTGATGCTTTGGCGGTTGGATTAACATTTGCATTTCTATCGGTTAATGTGTGGGAAGCATCAAGTATTATTGGTCTCGTAGCATTTGCCATGTCGATGATTGGTGTTTACTTAGGTAAATTCATGGGGCGATTTGTGGGCGAGTATGCTGAAATTATCGGTGGTGTTGTATTGATTTTGATTGGATTGAAAATTCTACTACAACATCTAGGGATAATTGTAGGTTTGATTTGACAAATTGTATGAGATAGGATAGAATTAATTAGTCATAGTTCGGTTCGCGCTGGACTTTGCAGCCGCATGAAGAGGTTAGAAACGCCCGACTTTCGGGTTGGGATACCGTATTCAGCGAGTTCGATAACAAGGAGGTGTTCACATGTACGCAATTATTAAAACTGGTGGTAAACAATATCGCGTTGCTGAAGGCGATGTTATTACTATTGAAAAATTGGAAGCAACTGCTGACGAAACTGTAACATTTGACGAAGTATTAACTGTAGTCAATGACGGCGACGTTAAAGTTGGCACTCCACTTGTAAACGGTGCAAAAGTTACAGGTACTGTTCTTGAACAAGGTAAAGCTAAAAAGATCTTAGTTTTCAAATACAAAGCTAAATCTAATTACCGTCGTCGTCAAGGCCATCGCCAACCGTTCACAAAAGTTCGTATTGAATCTATCCAAGCTTAATTATGATTTCCATTGGAATTCACCGTAATGAAAGCAACTTGGTAACGAGTTGTGACATTTCGGGTCATGCCGGATATGATGATCATGGCTATGATATTGTCTGTGCAGCCGTTTCAGTGTTATCCGCAACAGCGATGTTGGGACTCACACAAATCGCTCACCAACCAGGTGATTACAGCAATAGTTCTGGTCAATGTGATATGGTCCTCACTGGTGAATTAAACCAGAGTGGCCAGGATATTTTGGAAACTATGATTCTTGGTTTACAAGAGATTAGTCGACAGTATCCAAAGTTTGTCCAAATTCACGAAAAATAGGAGGTGAACTTCATGTTTACTTTTGATTTACAATTGTTCGCACATAAAAAAGGTGTGTCCAGTACTCGTAATGGTCGTGATAGTGAATCCAAACGTCTTGGCGTTAAATGTCATGATGGTTCCGTAGTTAAAAGCGGTAACATCATCGTTCGTCAACGTGGTACTCACTTCCACCCTGGTACTAACGTAGGTATCGGTCGCGATGACACTTTGTTTGCTCTAGTTCCAGGCAAAGTTGCATTCGAACGCGCTGGTCGTTACAACCGTAAAGTTTCTGTATATCCTGTAGAAGCTTAATTACACAAATAGAAGCCTAGTAGTCTTTGACTACTAGGCTTTTTTGTGTAATTAGGGCATATACTCTAAATTGTCTATATATTTGTCAAAAAATTATAATTGCTTTTAATTAATTGCATTGCACTAGGTGATAGTGTAACCTCATATTCCACGTCAAACTCATCTTTCGGCGCTACAATACTGGTTATTTTGATATCTGTTATTTGATTGATCGTAGCAACACAACCTTGTTTAAATGCATTGATTTCATCTACCATCTGTTTATTTACACTTCGTTTAGACTCTAACTTTTTAATTGTACCTAAGCTTTCATTCAACGTATCTTTAGGAAGTATGAAACATTCGGATCCTAATAGGTTGCGTTCTTCTTTTATACGCGCATTAATTTCTTTAGTAGTGGTGGACAGTCTATCATTTAATAACACGAATAGTTCATCACCTAAATAGACCTCATTGACATGTAATAAGGTAGGATCTTCTTGCGGCTGTAATGGTAGTAAGGGAATGACAGTAATACTAGAGTTGTCATTATTGCTTGTGTTCATTGCTACTGCATAATGTAGTCCGTTAATTTCACTATTTATACAACTATCAAAATCAACTTTAATGATGCTGCCTGATAAAAAATTTATTGTACTGGGTTGTTGAATTAAATTCATAATAATACCTCTATTCGTCAGCTGAATCTATTGTTTATAGTTATTTTGATGTATACAAAGAGTAATGTCAATAAGGGAATAGGCACATAAATTTATTCTGATTGTGAGGATTCAGATATATCTTTTAGCTGACATAGTATTCATAGTGGATTTTTTTCAAAATACATATATTATGATAATTATAATTGTTTATATGATGTTGTTGATAATTTGGTTTATATGTAAATTGGGAATCATAATACAGTACAATTGATAAATATAAAAACAAAACAATGATTAATATAGATAATTGCAATGAATAATAGAAATAGATAATGATATTTAATATTGAAAATTTTGCAAAATTTTGATATTATGATTGATATAAAAGCGTTGTTTATTAGAATCATTTTCAAATTTAATTCCCTGTGTTGTGATAGGCATATTGGTTGTATATGATCCTAGCAATATAGGGTATAAATAATGTTCTCCTAGATTTAGGTAAGATTATCTCATAGCAACATATATTGCGTGATTAAGTATCAATATCTATTTAGAAAGTTTAATAGATATTGATACTTTTATTGGTCGCCGAACAGGCATGACATAAACCCCCAGTTCAACTGGGGGTTGGTAAAAATATTCTTATAGAAAAGGAAAGAACCTCCCGTGATACAATGATGATGGTCTGGCAACCACATCATTAGTCAAAGGAGGTTCAGTGTCAATGAATGACGTAAAAAGTTTATCACATACGAAATAGAGATGTAAATATCATATAGTATTTGCACCAAAATACAGACGACAAGCGATTTATGGAAAACTGAAAGTTGATATCGGTAAAATACTTAGAGATTTATGCAATCGCAAACATGTCGAGATATTAGAGGCTGAATGTTGCCCAGATCATATCCATATGCTAGTAGCGATTCCCCACATTTAAGCGTATCGTCGTTTATGGGATATCTGAAAAGCAAGAGTAGCCTCATGATATTTGATAAACACGCACATTTAAAATATAAGTATGGAAATCGTCATTTCTGGTGTAGAGGATATTATGTGGATACGGTCGGGAGATACGAAGGTGCGATAAAAGAGTACATTCGTAATCAACTACAAGGAGCAAGTATTCCTCGTATTGCCTTGGACGATGATTGGTTTACTCATTGCCATCAGCATTTCAAAATCTGTTACATTACTCAGCTTTGGTGAAGAGGTGGCTATCGGCCTTGGTAGTAATCTTGATCGCGTTCGTGCCTTTGCGGGGGTTACGGTATTAATCCTGAGTGGATCTGCCGTAGCTTTAGCTGGTCCTATCGGTTTTGTTGGTCTCATTACACCACATATCGTTCGTAAAATGGTAGGTATCGACTATCGTCGTGTCATACCATTCTCTGCGCTTGTAGGGACTGTCATTGTGGTGGTAGCTGATGTATTAACTCGTCTAGTAAATCCTACCTATGAAACACCTTTAGGTGCTATCACAGCCATCATCGGCGTACCATTCTTTATTTACTTGGCAAATAGAAGAGGGGGTGGCAGATAATGACTGTAAAGAAACGTTTTTATATGGTTGCTGTCATCTTGGTAGTGATATTAGTTGGTTGTTTATATGGTCACTTGCGTACGGGCTTTACTGATGTGAGTGACACTCGATTACTTAATGTATTGCTCGGCAATGGTTCAGAAGCAAAAAACTTAACGGTCTTTGATTTCCGTATGGTTCGTTCTGTATTGGCCCTTTTGATTGGTATGGGCCTAGCACTATCTGGTGCCGTGTTCCAAACCATAGCTCGTAATGAGTTGGCTAGTCCAAGTTTGCTCGGCGTTAATGCTGGTGCAGGCCTCGGTGTGGTATTGTTAATTTATTTCACGAATGGCAATAATTCATTAGGTATTTGGACTATGCCTATGGTGGCTATCATTGGTGCAACGGCGGTAGCATCGTTGATTTATCGACTATCCTATCGTGGTGGACGCATTTTATCTACGCATACGCTAGTATTAACCGGTATTTCCTTGAGTGCCGGCATTCATGCCATCCAAACGCTCTTGGTAGTACGCTTGGATCCAAATAAATTCTACATGGTGAACACATGGGTTATCGGTAGCATTTCTGGTAATAGCTGGAATCATGTGGCCATATTGGCGCCTATCGTCATTTTCCTAGCCCTCGTGCTATATGCACGTCATATGGATTTGAATATCTTAAGTTTAGCTGATGAAACGGCTATCGGTCTTGGTATTCGCATTAACCGTGCTCGATTTATTTATTTGATGATTGCTGTTGTACTCGCCGCGTGCTGCGTAGCCATCGGTGGCAGCATCGGCTTTGTGGGGCTGATTTCTCCACACATTGCTCGTCGATTAGTAGGGGCGGATCATTCCTATTATCTGCCTGTGACGGCCTTGATTGGCGCAATTCTTGTGGTCGCTGCCGATTGGTTCGGCCGTGCCATTGTGGCTCCTGATGAAATTTTGGTGGGTATCGTCGTGTCCTTAATCGGTGCGCCGTACTTCTTGTATATTTTAGCAAAAGCAAAAGCATAGGATTGGATTGAGAAGGAGATTGCTATGAAATTAGAAGTTAAAAATTTAACCACTGGTTACAATGGTCATAAAATCATAGAAAACTTGAACTTGTCCATTCCTGAGGGCAAGATTACAGCCTTGATTGGTGCCAATGGTTGCGGTAAATCCACATTATTAAAAACGATTTGTCGTATCATCGAGCCTATGAGTGGCGAGGTATTGTTGGATGGTAAAAACATGCATGCTATGGATAGTCGTCAACTAGCCAAACAAGTGGCGATATTGCCACAAAACCCCTCGGCTCCAGGGGCACTGACTGTGCGTGAACTCGTTATGTATGGTCGTGCGCCCCACAAATCTAGCTTGTTCTCTCGCACGAGCCGTGAGGACCGCGAAATGGTTGAGTGGGCTTTGAAAGAAACGGATTTGTTAGAGTTCGCTGATCGTGGTATTGAACATATGTCCGGTGGTCAACGTCAACGCGCTTGGATTGCTATGGCTATCGCGCAGGATACAGATATTCTGTTCCTCGATGAACCAACTAGCTTTCTTGACGTATCTCATCAATTGGACGTGCTCCACATGGTGGACCATTTAAATAAAAAATATGGTAAAACTATCATCATGGTCATTCATGAATTGAATGAGGCTGCGCGCTTTGCCGATTATTTGGTAGCTATGCGCAAGGGTACCATTTTGTACGAAGGTTCCCCATATGATGTGTTCAATAACGACATGCTCTGCGACGTGTTCGGCATCGATTCCACTATTATGAACGATCCACGCACGAACCGTCCGTTCTCCATTCCATATTCTGTGAAAGCTAATTTAGAAATACCAGCTCCACGGGATCCACTGGCAGAACCATTGGCAGGCATTCCTGTGTGTGCTGTATCAAATGTATCTGGTGAAAGTACTGTATCTGGTGACAGTGATGCATCTACACACATTCGTGGTGGCGCCCCTTTACAAGTTCCTGGTGGCCTATCTGCACAAGGTTCTCAAGAGGTGTAATATGAACGTAAATACATTCTCTAAACTGTGCAGTGTGGTTGGCATAGTGGCGGTAGCTTTCACCATAAGTGGTTGCAACATTAATCAAACGAATGAGCAATCAGCGCAAGTGATGGGACAGTTGAGCCCTAAGGTGCAAGGCATGTTGCATCGCCAAAATACATCGGAAGCCATAGACGTAGAATTTGCTAAGCGTTTCGATGATAAAATGGCGCAAGCTAAAAAACTCGTTACAGTTGATGGCGATACCATCACGGTGAAGCATAAATTCGGGACCACAGTGATGCCAAAGACGCATCAGCGAATCGTGGTCATTCGTATGGAAGACCCTATATTGGCACTAGACGTTCCATTTCTAGCAGGGAATTACAACCCTAACCATTATCTATACGAACAATTGTCTGCGAAGGATATTAACGTCATCAGCGTCAATGACGATAGCAAGACTATCAATTACGAACAAGTACAGGCGGAAGAACCGGATTTGATTATCATGCGTGATTCCTTCGATCAAAATGTGTACAACGCATTGAATAAAATCGCCCCAACGGCGGCTTTCGATTTGCGGCAGGACGAAACGAGTCTTTTGGCATTGTCCATGGCCCTCGGCATTCCTGAGACAGGGGAGCTTCGTTTACGCGAATATTATTCCAAGGCGAAATTCTATCGCATGGCCTTGCATGAGCATATTGGTGATAAAACAGTGGCGTTACTGCGCGTGCTCAATAAGGAAATTCGGTTGTATCCGTATTCTAAAAATGATATCAATCGTTTTATGTACGAGTTGCTAAATCTCAATCCACCACTCATGGTGTTAGAGGCCGATTTCAGCACGACGAATAATGCCATTTCATTGGAACGATTACCGGATATGAAAGCCGATTATTTGCTCATCAGCTCTGGCTACGGTCCTAGCAGTAAACAAAATAATAAAATTGCCCAAAATCGATTGGAAAGTATGAAACGAGATGAATTGTGGCATAAAATTCCCGCGGTGCAGCAGGGCCATGTGGAGGAAGTAGATACTACTGTGTGGAATGCCCACGGAATCCTTGCCAAAGAACAGTCCATGAAGTCTATTTACGACGCATGGGGGAAATAAGTGGTACTCCGGCATCTCAAATTTATTAGTAGTAAAACATAAGAAATAGCAATGACATCAGCGCCTCGCTTCAAACGCCTTCGCGTAAGGCGCTCCTCGCTAATGTCATTGCTATTTTTGTATATACCGTAGAAAATTTGAGATGCCTGCCGTATCAAGGGCGGGGGAGAACTTTGGTGTAGAGGTTTCGTTCTAAATGTCGAAACCATTCTTGTACAAGTTCCGTCAATGTAGAGCTAATTACCTCTAGTTGTCCGTGTCTTTCCTGCGATCCCCTCCTTTGAAAAAATATATATTAATTTCTCCTACTAGTTGTCGATGTTGTAAAATTTTTTACGGTAGTATCAATGATAGCTAATCGTACACAGCGTTGGAATCCGGTGGTTACTTGGTACTCGAGTGACTTACGCCGAAGGCGTTCGGAACGAGAGACTAAGTGACCACTGGATTCCAAGACTAACATCCTTTGCCGTGATTGACACTGCCGTAAAAGGTTTACATATTTTCATAACACCTATCAGAAATTAATATACATTTCCCTTAAATTCCTGTTGGTTTTGGTAGGAATAGTACTATGAATAGTGCTATACTAATATAAATAGAATATTTTAGAAATATAAAAAGTATTCTTGTGTATTATGCTTGAAATGTTGTATTAAATAATATTTTCAGCTTTTATTACTGTAAGGCTTTTATTACTGTAAGATAGAGTTATAATATACAGTGTAATTCTATACAAACAAGGCCAAGTGCCTATATAAGAAAAGAGGTCAGTACTATGTATGATGTGAAATCTCCCAAGGCAGAGGAATTTATTTCTCACCAAGAGATATTAGATACGCTCGCTTATGCAGAGGCGAATAAGGAGAACCGCGAATTATTAGATGCGATTTTGGAAAAAGCAGCCACATTCAAAGGGCTCAGCCATAGAGAAGCAGCCGTTATGCTAGAATGTCCATTGCCAGAGTATAAAGAAAAATTATTTGCCTTGGCAAAGGACATTAAAAAAGCCATTTATGGTGACCGCATCGTATTGTTTGCGCCACTTTATTTGTCTAACTATTGTATCAATGGTTGCGTATATTGCCCATACCACTCTAAAAACCGTGATATTAAACGTAAAAAATTGACACAAGAGCAAATTCGTGAAGAGGTTATTGCCCTAGAGGCACTTGGTCATAAACGTATCGTTATTGAATCCGGTGAAGATCCTCTTAACAATCCATTAGAATATATCTTGGAATCCATTAAAACGATTTATTCCATTAAAAATAAAAATGGTGAAATTCGTCGCGTAAATGTAAATATTGCAGCCTGTGAAGTAGAAGATTACAAAAAACTTCATGAAGCTGGTATCGGTACATATACATTATTCCAAGAAACATATAATAAAGAAAATTATGAAGCATTGCATCCAACAGGTCCTAAGAGTAATTATGCATATCATACAGAAGCAATGGACCGTGCTATGCAAGGTGGTATCGATGACGTGGGTATCGGCGTATTGTACGGCCTTGAGCATTATCGTTACGATTTCGTTGGTTTGTTGATGCATGCGGAACATTTGGAAGCTGTATTTGGTGTAGGTCCACATACAATTTCTGTGCCTCGTATTTGTCCGGCCGATGATATTGATGTAGAGGACTTTAGCAATGCGGTTCCTGATGATACATTTGAAAAAATCGTTGCCTTGCTTCGTGTATCTGCACCATATGCCGGCATGATTATGTCTACCCGTGAAACTCAAAGTATGCGCGAACGCGGTCTAGCACTTGGGATCTCTCAAATCAGTGGTGGTTCTCGTACTAGCGTTGGTGGTTACAAGGAAGAAGAAGCCCCAGAAGACAATTCGGCGCAATTTGATCGTAGCGATACTCGTTCCCTTGATGAAATCGTAGACTGGTTATTACACCTTGGTTATGTACCTAGTTTCTGTACTGCTTGCTATCGTGCGGGACGTACGGGTGACCGTTTCATGGCATTGGCGAAATCTGGTCAAATTCATAACTGTTGTCAACCGAATGCGTTGATGACGTTGAAGGAATATATCATGGACTATGGTTCTGAAACGACTAAGGCTGATGGGGAAAAGGTTATTGAAAGCCAAATGGATCTCATCAAAAATGATCTTGTAAAGAATAAAGTGCAACAATATATTGCACAAATGGAAGATGGGGAACGGGATTTCCGATTCTAGACTATTTGATGAGGTATCTAATTTAACAGTAGTATACGATTTGAAACCTATACAGAGTGATTTACTACGGTTTGATTTTTGTCGATGTAGACAATACAATATGATGACAAGGCTATACCTAGTAGGGTATAAGCTAGCTTTTATAAGGATAGACACCATTATCAATACGAATTGTGTAATGGTGTCTATTTTGTTGAGAAAAATAAAATAATAATTTGAGAATTAAAATTATATTTCCCTTTATTTATTGAATGATAAGGGGTATAATATAGAAAATGATAATGATAATAAGTATGTGGCCTAAGTAATATTGATTATGAAATGGCCTTATAAATTAGGGGTTATGTGTGGTATAAACTATGATTAAAAAACGATGGCTAGTTAAATCTGGAGATACAACACAAGAGAATAGATTGGTTAATGATTTAGGGGTTACACCTGTTGTCGCTAAATTGCTGGTTAACCGTGGATTTGATAGCATCAGTGGGCAACAGTTTTTGTATGGCTCTATGGATAGCTTACTAGATCCTTTCACATTAAAGGGCATGATAGAAGGTGTAGCTCTCATTGAGGATATACTGGAACAACACAAGCCTATTGTCATTTATGGTGATTATGATGTGGATGGTATTACAGCAACGTCCTTGTTATATCGTTTTTTTAGCCGATTAGGGGCGAATGTGAGCTATTACATTCCAGAACGACAAGGCGAAGGGTATGGCCTAAATTTAGAAGCCTTGGAGCACCTTATTGAACAGGGAACAGCACTCATTATTACTGTTGACTGTGGTATTAGCTCATATGATATTGTGGAGCAAGTGAAGGGTCGCGTTCATATGGTCATTACAGATCATCATAATGCACCGGACCAAATTCCAAATGCTGATGCGGTGATAAACCATAAACAACCGGGTTGTCTCTATGAAGATAAAAATTTATCTGGTGTAGGGGTGGCTTTTAAATTGGCCCAAGCTATTTGGTTGCGTAAAACGGGTGAATGGTATCGTGAGGATTTAGATATTGTTGCATTGGGGACCGTAGCTGATGTGGTACCACTGGTAGGTGAAAACCGTATTGTGGTACAAGCAGGTCTTGCTAAAATGGTGGAGAACCCGAATATCGGTATTAATGCCCTCATCAGTGTAGCAGGCCTTACAGGAAAACAAATTACCGCAGGCCATATTGGCTATACATTGGCACCTAGACTGAATGCAGCTGGCCGTGTATCTCATGCGACGCGTGCTGTGGAATTATTAGTTACTACCAATGCTGAGAAAGCATTAGATATTACCGATGAATTACAGGCTACAAATGTGGAACGCCAGGAATTGGAACGACATATTCATGAAATGGCTCGCCAAGATGTGATTAATCAAGGTCACAAGGCTGATCATATCATTGTTGTGGGTGGTGAAGGATGGCACCCTGGGGTTATCGGTATCGTTGCCTCTCGTCTAGTAGAGGAGTTTTACAAACCAACGATGGTGTTATCCATCCATGATGGAGTGGGTAAAGGTTCTTGCCGAAGTATCGAAGGATTTAATGTCTATGAGGCATTGAAGTTTTGTGAAGATCTTCTCTTGCAATTTGGTGGACATGCGGCGGCCGCTGGATTTAGCATTGATGCGGCACATATTGATGAATTGCGTGAACGTCTTGATGGTTATTGTCGAAAACAACTAACAACAGAGGATTATGTTCCTATAGTCAATATTGATACCACATTGCCAGTGAATGATATTGATGTAGAAATTATAGATAATATCGCAGCTCTTGAACCTTATGGTATGGGAAATAGTACACCTGTGTTTGCTGTTACCAGTGCAGAGGTGCAAGACGTGATACTTATGGGGCAGTTAAAAAAACATTGCAAGGTTATTTTGAAAACTGCTCAAGGTTCTATTGATGCCATTGCATGGAATCGGCCCGACCTATTTAAACAAATTTTTGCCGGGGATATGGTGAAAGTCGCATTTTCATTGCAAAAAAATGAGTGGCAAGGCTATGTATCTCCACAACTGATGATTCAAGATATTGAACTTTTAGGTGAGCAACATATTGTACTCACCACAGAAGGCTTACGAGAAATGTATTTAGTGGTAAAACAAATTGCTAGAGGTGGTAGGCTTTCACAATATCAGATGGAACAAGAGGTGCTAAGGCGGCATCCAAAGAATCAAAATCATGCGTCCGCTATGATGGCATTACAAGTATTTAAGGAACTCGGTATTATTTTAGAAGATGAAAATGATGATGGATTGCCAATGTATCGTTGGAATCAAGTGCAAGGAAAACTTGATTTGGTTACATCTATTACATTTTTAACATACAGCAAGCAGGAGGTGAGTCCATGATTAACACTGAAGAAGGTCAAGTGATTATCGAAGAAGGTACCTTTAATAAAGAAAAAGAATTACAAGCATTCATGGATCTCGTTCATAGTTATTTGAGTGACGAGGAATGTGCTCAAATTATGAAAGCCTTTGAGTTAGCAGATAAAGCCCATGAGGGTCAAACTCGTGCCTCTGGCGAACCCTATATTATGCATCCATTGGCAGTGGCAGAAATATTGGCCAATTTACAAATTGACCATGAAACCTTGATAGCTGCTCTGTTACATGATGTGGTAGAGGATACATCCTATACAAAAGAAGATATAGAAGAATTGTTTGGCTCAGAAGTGGCGTTCCTTGTGGATGGTGTAACGAAATTAAACCAATTTCAATACGTTACTAAAGAAGATCAACAATTAGAAAATTATCGAAAAATGATTTTGGCTATGGCAAAAGATGTACGTGTTATCGTTATCAAATTGGGTGACCGTTTGCATAATATGCGTACCTTAAAGTATATGCGCAGTGATAAACAAAAACATATTGCTAAGGAAACATTAGAAATCTTTGCACCTTTATCTCATCGATTAGGTATTTTCAATATCAAATGGGAATTAGAAGATTTGTCTTTCCGTTATTTGGAGCCAGATAAATATTATGATCTCGTTGATCAAATGAAACAAAAACGCCAAGCTCGGGAAGCTATTGTTAATGATACTATGGCGCAATTAACAAAGGCTTTGGGCGATGCAGATATCAAGGCAGATATTAAAGGGCGTCCAAAGCATTTCTACAGTATTTACAAAAAAATGAAAAAGGACAACAAAGATTTGTCCCAAATTTATGATTTGTATGCGGTGCGTGTTATTGTAGACACAATTCCAGATTGTTATGCAGTCCTCGGTATTGCTCATAGTATTTGGAAACCATTGCCATATCGATTTAAGGATTACATTTCTATGCCTAAATCGAACATGTATCAATCCTTGCACACTACCATTATTGGTACTATGGGGCAACCTGTAGAAATCCAAATTCGTACGTGGGATATGCATCGTGTATCTGAATATGGGGTAGCGGCTCATTGGCGCTATAAAGAAGGCAATAAAAATGGAGACAAGGACTTTGATCAAAAGGTTGCATGGCTTCGTCAAGTACTGGAATGGCAAGATACTAGTAACCCTAAGGAATTGGTGAATGCATTGAAACTAGATGTATTCTCTGGTGAGGTATTCGTATTTACTCCTAAGGGCGATGTAGTGAAATTACCAAATGGGTCAGTACCGCTTGATTTTGCATATCGTGTACATACTGATGTAGGTCATCGTTGTGTGGGTGCTAAAATCAATGGTAAAATTGTACCCCTCGATTACACCTTGAAAAATGGTGATATCGTGGATATCATTACATCTAAAACTGGACGGCCTAGTTTAGACTGGCTCAATATCGTTGGTTCTAGTGAAAGTAAATCTAAAATCCGTAACTGGTTCAAACGAGAAAATAAAGAAGAAAATATTCAAAAAGGTCAGGATGCTCTTGAAAAAGAAGCGAAACGTCTTAATTATAATTGGAAGCAAGTGGGCACGCAGGAACGCATCGAGCAAGTTACTAAAATGCTTAATGCTGGTACACCTGATGAATTATTCGCAGCTTGTGGTTATGGTGGAATTCCAGTAAGTACTGTTCTTCTTCGTATCGTAGAACTCTATAAGAAGGAAACGGAAAAAGAAGAAGCTAAACAAACTACAGAGGAAATTGTTGAAAAACTTAAGGCTCACCGTCCTAAGAAATCTAAGGCTGGTACTGGTGTTCTTGTAAAAGGTGAAGCAGGTCTCATGGTACGGATGGCCAAATGTTGTAATCCAGTGCCAGGTGATGAAATTATCGGTTATATTACAAGAGGTCGCGGTATCTCCGTCCATCGTGGCGATTGTACAAGTATAGGTCATACTCCTGAAGATTTGGAACGTATGATTGAAGTGTCTTGGGATCAAGCGACAAACGATTCCTTCCATGTAGGTGTAGAAATTCATGCCTATGATCGCACCGGCATTTTAATGGAAGTGATGGCGGTACTTTCAGAATTAAAAATTAATATTACCAATATTAACGCGAAGGTCGATGACGATACGAAGAACGTTAATATTAGTTTGGTTATAGAGATTAAAGATATCTCACAATTAGAATTTGTAATGACTAAGTTGCGCCGTGTTCGCGATGTATACACGGTACAACGTGCACATGGAGGTGCTTAATGACAGATTTTAGTCAACTTGCGTTGATGCGTATGCCATTAGGGGCACTAGGAACCAACTGTTATGTGGTGGGGGACAAAGAACTAGGCAAGGCATATATTATTGACCCAGCTACAGCTGATGTATTAGAAAGTTTGGAAAAACATAATTTAGAACCTGCAGCGATTCTATTAACTCATGGTCATGCTGATCATATTGGCGGTGTACAAGAGATTATTAATCAATATCCTGTACCGGTATATATTCATGATGGCGACCGGGAGTATCTCACTAATGCAGATCTTAATTTGAGCTCTAATTATGGACAGAACCTTACGGTTACAGGAGATATTCGTTCTGTAAAAGAAGGAGATACATTCGATTTAGGCAATATTCATCTTTCTGTGTACGAAACACCAGGTCATACACCAGGTGGTGTTTGTTACTATATGGATGGTGCTCTAGTATTCGTCGGGGATACATTATTTAGAGGCTCCATTGGGCGTACAGATTTTGATGGTGGTGATTATGACACTTTGATTAATGCTATTAAGGACAAGTTGTACACCTTGCCAGAGGAAACAGTAGCGTATCCGGGACATGGTCCAGAAACGCAAATTGGTTATGAAAAGCAATATAATCCATTTGTGGGGGCATAACTGGATTGCCTAATATTTTCATAGTCATTATGATGGATACGGGATGGATACGGATATAACGAATTCCTAGGTACGAATATTGAGAAAAAGGGGCACCTATGGCAAAACATTCAATTCAATATTGGCTACGGGTCACGATGATTAGCATCATGGCTATACTGCTCTTGATGGGAACCAAAGCTGTGGCGTTACCATTTGTTGTTTCTTTTGTGCTAACACTCATTTTGTTACCATTGGTAAACATCATGCAAGATACGTTACAAAAACGCTTTGGCCTCACTTGGCTACCACGATCTATAGCCATTTTACCAGCATTTTTACTAGTGGCGTTGCTACTTTATTTAGCGACGATTCTAGTATTAACACCATTTTTAACTGAGTTTACTCGGTTGGTGGCAAATTTTCCATCTATCATGTCACAAGTTTATGGATTGACGAAACTCATTCCTACAGGATCTGGGGAAACGGGATTGCCACCACAAATTGAAGCAGTTGTAGGGATGGCTATCACTCGTATTGGTAATTATGGTGTAGAATTGGCACAGCAAGGGATTACGGCTGTATTTTCCTTCGCAGGTATGCTCTTAGAGTTATTACTTGTACCGATTATTACATTTTATTTACTCAAGGATGGTCGCCAGCTGAAACGCTCTATCATCAATGTGTTTCCCGAACCGACAACAAAACATCTGTATGATGCATTCAATCAGATTCACCAAACAGTAGGGGGGTATTTGCGAGGTCAGCTCGTATTGGCCACCAACATGTTTGTTATTATTCTTATAGTTGCCTTTGCGTATGATTTGCCGTATCCTTTCGTGTTAGCGCTATTAGCGTTTATTGCAGAATGGATGCCTATCATCGGGCCTTTTATCAGTGCGGGGCCAGCCATTATTTTGGCGGCTTTGATAGGGGGCACACTTGCGGTGAAAGTAGCTATCACCTACTTCATCATTTTAATGATAGATTCACAAATTATTATGCCTAAAGTAATGGGGCACATTATTAAGTTGCATCCGGTAGTTATCATTTCAGTCATCTTTATTGGTGGTTCCTTATATGGGGTTATAGGGATGATGACAGCGGTACCTGTTACGGCAATTATTCAAATTATTATGGAAAAATTATGGTATTTTAACAAGTTTTACAAGGAGGAGCAATAACATGAATTCTACAATGGAAAAATTAAAAGAGCGTATCAAAGATAAGAAATATAAGTTGACTACCCAACGTCAAACGATTTTACAAGCATTTATTGATGCTGAAGAAAATCATTTGAGTGCCGAAGATGTATACGGTCTGGTGAAACAAGTGGCCCCTGAAATTGGTTTGGCTACGATTTATAGAACACTTGATTTATTCACAGAACTTGATTTATTAAAACGTCTTGATTTTGGTGATGGCCGTAATCGTTATGAATTGAATGACGAAGAATTTGCTCATTTCCATCATCATTTGATTTGTGTGAAATGTAATGAAGTTAGCGAATTTGAAGATGATATGTTAGAAACATTAGAATCTATTATCGCTAAAAAATTAAATTTCCACACTATTGATCACCAATTAAAAGTATATGGTTATTGCAGTAAATGCCAAGAAAAAATGAAAGCTGCAGGTGAGCCTATCGGACCAACACACCATGCTTAAAAGCTATCATTACGAGGGACCATTGCCGCTAGGTTCCGTAGTTGCTCATAATTGCGGGGCTGCCGGATTGTTTTCAAACAAAGTGAATCCTCAAGTGACGCTCATCGGTAAAGAGGTAGCTCGCTTGTACACACTTGCCGTGAATGTCAGTGGTCAAGAACCATTTGTCATTCATGGGAATGTCACATCTATAGGTCGTCGTAAAATGGGACAACAATTGTTGGCTTATTTACGAGGATTACAAGGCTTGGCGTCATATAATGAATGGGGCAGCTTGGTTGGTGTTAGACCGACCAAGCTGTTTCATAAATATCGGGATAAAGCTCCTGATGCGGCATCGGTAGCGAATTGGATAGAGGCAGAGTTTTCTGTGTCTCCAGAGAAACTCGGTTTGCTTACAGACATCGGTGAGTTTCAACGTCCTTATGTAGATCCTAATATCATCAAGGATACACTGGTGAGTCTTTATTGTGGTATTCCATTTTGTCAGACCCATTGCGTGTATTGCTCTTTCCCCTATGGTATGTGGCAAAACTATGGCAACCACAATGGATTCATTGAGGCATTAGAGTGCGATATGGATCATATGGCACATATGGTACAGGAGCACGAATTGGATGTTATGAGCCTCTATATGGGGGGCGGTACGCCGACGATTTTGCCAGACCTAGAATTTGAACGGGTGCTGGCGAAGCTTTCACCATTGGTACCGGAAGGAAGGGAATTTACCGTTGAGGCAGGTCGTCCTGATTCGGTGACCCCTGAAAAAATTAATACCATGGTTCGTCATGAGGTGAATCGCATCAGCATAAATCCACAGACTATGCAGGATGCGATTTTAGCGCGTATTGGGCGTGGTCATACGGCGCAGGATATCGACGACCTCTATCAATATGTGAAACGTCATACATCTCTGGCAGTGAATATGGATTTCATTGCTGGCTTGCCAGAACAAACTGACAGGGATATGACAGAAAATATGGATTATATTTGTCGGAGCCTACCGGAAAATGTTACAATTCATACATTGGCATTAAAAAAAGGTAGCCCTCTTTATGAAAGTCATATGCAACAGCGTTTGCCTAATGAAGAACAAGTTCGTCATATGGTAAATGTAGCGCGTGAAAGACTTGAAACCGCTGGGTACAGACCATATTATTTATATCGTCAACAATATATGACGGGACAATTAGAAAATATTGGCTATACCTTGGAAGGCCATGCATGTGATTATAATATTCGCATGATGGAGGAACGACAATCTGTGCTGTCCATGGGACCTGGCAGTTCATCCAAATGGATGCGCGCTCCAGAGTTCCGTCAGAAAAAACAGCACATGCCAAAAGACGTGGATGTATACATTCGCACAATAGAACAATTATTAGATAAGCGTAGTGCTTTATGCAAATCGTTTTGGGAGGTCGTGTAAATGGCAATTAGAAAACCAAAGGGCACACAAGATTTCTTGCCGGAACAAATTGGTAACTGGCATTTCATAGAACAGTATATGCGCGATATTTGCAAAACCTATGGTTTTAATGAAATTCGCACACCTGTATTTGAAGATACAAAATTATTTTTGCGCGGTATCGGTGAAACTACTGACGTAGTGCAAAAGGAAATGTACACATTCTCTACGGGGGATCATACAGACCAAACATTTACATTGCGTCCGGAAAACACAGCATCTGCAGTGCGTGCGTATTTAGAAAATAAAGTATATGGTAAAGAAGGCCTTACCAAATGGTTTTACATCGGACCTATGTTCCGTCATGATAAACCACAAGCAGGGCGTTACCGTCAATTCCACCAATTTGGGGCAGAGGTATTAGGCTCTCAATCTCCAGTAGTGGATAGCGAAGTTATTTGTATGATTTTGCAATTGTTGCGTAGTTTTGGTTTGCAGGATTTAAATGTAGAGGTAAACTCTGTAGGTTGTCCAAATTGCCGACCAGCGTACCGCGAGAAATTAATTGCCTTCTTTGAACCTAAAAAAGAACAATTATGTCCAGATTGCCAAGAGCGTTTATATAAAAACCCGCTTCGTATTTTGGATTGTAAGAATGAAACTTGTAAGGATTTGTCCGTAGGGGCTCCTGAAATTCATGAACATCTTTGCACGGAATGTCATGATCATTTCGAGGAAGTAAAAACTCTATTGGATGCAGCCAATGTACAATATAATTTGAATCCACGTTTGGTGCGTGGCCTCGATTACTACACAAAAACTGCTTTTGAAGTACAATATACCCCATTAGGCGCCCAAAGTGCTGTAGCCGGTGGTGGTCGCTATGATGGCCTTGTAGAACAATTAGAGGGACCATCCACACCAGCCATTGGTTTTGCCATGGGTATGGAACGATTGTTATTGGCTTTAGAAAAACAAAATCTATTGCCAGAACCAGCAGTGGATCCATCTGTATTTGTCGTAGCCCTTGGTGATGCGGCGAAGGTAGAGGCTTTCAAAATTGTACAATCTGTGAGAGAGCATTACATTCCTTGCGAAATGGATGGTCAAGGCAAGAGTATGAAAGCCCAATTAAAATATGCTAACAAAATTAACGCAAAATATGTTATTATATTGGGTGATGATGAATTAGCTAATGGCGAGGCCATTGTACGATTCATGGAAACGAGTGAACAGGAAACAGTGCCACTCAGCACTATTTCTGAACATATTACTTCTTTGGTGAAAGGATGACATTAAGAATGGAAACAATGAAAGGGTTACACCGCACACATAGTTGTGGTACTATCTCTGCTGAACAGGTAGGGCAAGAGGTCGTATTGTGCGGTTGGGTTGAACGTCGTCGTGATCATGGCGGACTTATTTTTATCGATCTTCGCGATCGTTCTGGGGTAGTACAAATCGTAGCATCTCCAGATCATAATATGGAATCTTTCCATAAAGCAGAAGACGTACGTAACGAATTCGTATTATGCGTACGTGGTAAAATTACAGAACGTGATGCGGATGCAGTGAATCCAAACTTACCAACTGGTCAATTTGAAATGTACTGCGAAGAATTACGTGTGTTGAATTCATCCAAAACACCTCCATTCTACATTCAAGACGATGTGGACGTTGATGAAAATATCCGCTTGAAATATCGTTATTTGGACCTTCGTCGCCCAGAAATGCAACGTAACTTGATCCTTCGTCATAAAGTAACAAAAGCAATGCGCGACTTCTTCGATAACCATGATTTCATGGAAATCGAAACGCCAATGTTGACTAAGAGTACACCAGAAGGTGCTCGTGACTATTTGGTGCCTTCCCGTGTTAATGCAGGTACATTCTATGCATTGCCACAATCTCCACAAATTTTCAAACAAATCTTGATGGTTGCTGGTTATGAAAAATATTTCCAAATCGTTCGTTGTTTCCGCGATGAAGATTTGCGTGCTGACCGTCAACCTGAGTTTACTCAACTCGATATTGAAATGAGCTTTATCAATGAAGAAGATATTTTGACAATGTTGGAACAAATGGTAGCTCATGTATTCAAAACTACAATGGGTAAAGACTTAGTATTGCCAATGCCTCGTATCACTTGGGACGAAGCAATGGATAAATACGGTTCTGATAAACCAGATCTTCGCTTTGACATGGCTTTCACAGACGTTACTGAATATGTGAAAGATACTGAATTCAAAGTATTCCGTTCCGTTATCGATAATGGTGGCGTTGTAAAAGGTATCGTTGTGCCTGGCGATGCTGGTATCCCTCGTCGTGAACTAGATGACCTTGTTGATTATGTAGGCCGTTATGGCGCTAAAGGTTTGGCATGGGCATGCTTCAACGAAGATGGTTCCATTAAATCTCAAATCATGAAATTCTTGGGTGAAGATACAATTCGCAATATTGGTACAGCTATGAACGCTCAACCTGGCGACCTTGTATTGATGATTGCTGATAAACCAGCAACAGTAGCTAAAGCTCTTGGCGAATTGCGCCTTGAAATGGCTCGCCGCATGAATATGATTGATGAAGACTTGTTGGCATTCACATGGGTAACTGATTTCCCTATGTTCGAATACAGCGAAGAAGATAAACGCTTCGTAGCAATGCATCATCCGTTCACAATGCCTCGTGAAGCAGACCTTGATAAATTAGAAACTGATCCAGGTTCTGTAAAAGCTATCGCTTATGATATGGTATTGAACGGTGTTGAAATCGGTGGTGGTTCCTTGCGTATTTATCAATCCGATATTCAAGAACGCGTATTCAAAGCTATCGGCTTGTCTGAAGAAGAAGCAAAATCCAAATTCGGATTCATGCTTGATGCATTCCAATTCGGCGCTCCTCCACATGGTGGCTGTGCATTCGGTCTTGACCGCTTGGTAATGTTGATGGCAAAACGCAAATCTATCCGTGATGTAATTGCGTTCCCTAAAACACAAAGCGCGTCTGACTTGATGAGCCAAGCTCCATCTGAAGTAGAAGCGAAACAGTTGAAAGAACTTCATATCAAACCCGATACTGAAGAAGAAACTCAAAGCTTAGTGTAACAACTATATCGCCCCCCTATATATGTTTTTCGCTCCTGAGCGCCTACGGCGCAATGTCTCTGCGAAACATATATAGGGGGGCTCTTTTATTGTGTAAAAACTGGTGTTAATATGCATAAATTCTGAATTGTCAAGTCTTGAAATGTATATATATTAATGCTATTATATAGCCATAAGATATCCCTGCTGTGTGCGTGTGATATCGCAGTTTTGAGCCAACACATCTACTTCGGGAGTTCAAACTCTCATAGCGGCACGACGCTCTTCGGAGTACGCAATGTTATGAGGCGGACACCCACCTGCTCTTGCAGGATCAAAACGCGGTACATTACGGCATGGTGGGGTTCTTTCCGCCTAAGGGCGGTTTTTTTATTATATGAGGAGTGACGACAATGGATAGTTTGTTTGATACTATTGAAGTGAATAAGTATGAACCATTACCGGTAAGAATGAGACCAACTAGCTTGGATCATTTCTTTGGCCAAGAAAAGGCTGTGGGTAAGGGAACTTTTTTGCGCGCCATGGTTGAACAGAATACAATTCCGTCTATGTTGTTCTATGGCCCTTGTGGGACTGGTAAGACGACATTGGCGGGTATTATTGCCAAAATCAGTCACAGTCATTTTGTAAATTTAAACGCTACCAATGCAGGCATTGGTGAACTGCGTAAGATTATAGAAGAGGCGCGTAAGCGCATTCGTTCGTTGCAACAGCGAACTATTTTATTCCTCGATGAAATTCATCGCTTTAATAAGAGTCAACAGGACGTGCTATTACCATGTGTTGAGGATGGTACCATCATTTTGATTGGTGCCACTACGGAGAATCCATTTTTCGAGGTAAATCGTCCTTTATTATCTAGATTACGTTTGATTACCCTTGAACTATTAACTCCTAAGGCGATTGCTCAAATTTTGCATCGTGCCCTCACGGATACTGAGGTAGGCATCGGGGAGCGTCATTTACATGTTGAGGACAATTTGCTTGAGGAAATCGGCATTTTCGTTAATGGTGATGGTCGCATGGCCCTCAATATTTTAGAACAGGCTTCGGCCATGGTACCGGAGGGTGGAACGATTACCCTGGAGGTGCTAGAAAAGGTCGTAGGCCGTCGGGTGTATAGTTACGATAAAAAAGGTGACAATCATTACGACACAATTTCTGCTTTTATTAAAAGTATGCGTGGATCTGATGTACAGGCGACATTGCACTATTTAGCACGTATGATTGAGGCTGGTGAAGATCCTAATTTTATTGCTCGTCGTATCGTCATTTGTTCTGCTGAGGATGTAGGGCTTGCTGATCCACAAGCGCTTGTGATTGCTAATGCAGCAGCACAGGCGGCGCATTTGGTGGGATTCCCTGAGGCGCGTATTATACTTTCAGAAGCGGCAGTCTATGTAGCGCTTGCGCCTAAGAGTAACAGTGCATACATGGGTATTGATGCGGCTATTGCTGATGTACGTCACAAGGAGTGTGGACAGGTGCCAGATCATTTGAAGGATTCTCATTACAGTGGGGCTATCAAACTAGGTCATGGGCAGACCTATAAATATGCCCATAGTTATCCGAATGCCTATGTAAAACAACAGTATTTGCCTGATCCATTGGTGAAAGCTAAGTATTACGAGGGCCATCGACGAGGTCGAGAAGAATCCTTACTGGATGACTGGGAACGTAGAATTGGTTTGAAGAAATAAAAAACTATATAGAAAATAAACAATATACTACAATATATGGTATAATTAAATGATATTTAAGTGTATATATGACACATTGATATAGATTGCATCATACGCCTGTATAGAGCCAGGTGTATTTGTGCACAGTTTTGAGAGATAAGGATTAACATAGATATGGCAGACGAAAAAAAGGTCGCACCTAGACGAAAGAGAACGACCACTGCGAGAAAAACAACTCGTAAGCGCCCTACAAAGGCGAATGTGGGTCAATCTAGTGAAGGATTCTCTCTTTCTAAAGAGGTGAAAGGTTTAATTGTCATCGCTTTTGGTATCGTGGCTTTGATTGGTTTCTTTGGAATTAAAGTAGGTATTGTAGGCGAGTTTTTGACAGGTATTTTTCAATATGGTTTCGGGTTAGGTGGAATTATTCCCTGTCTAGCTTGGTTATATGCTGGCTGGCGCTTGTTATATAGTGGCAGCTTTATATCGTTTACAAAACGAGGCGTATTATTTACATTGTTTTTTATTTTCTTGATGGCCCTCGTCCCATTGTGGCGTGTACCAGCAGGGCAAGAATTATATACAGTAAATTTATTGAATCAAGGTGGCTTTATAGGTGGCCTTGTAGCAATGGTGTTGCGTACTATCGTTGGGGAAATAGGATCTATCATTCTTGATGTAATCCTATTAATCGCCCTTGGGATGCTTATTTTCCGCTTGTCTTTGAGTAAAGGTCTTCACAAGGCGAAGGACACAGCACAAGTCGGTGTAGATGTAGCTAAGGTTGGCGTTGACGTAGCTAAAGATATTGCAGCAGAACAAGCACAAGTGATGAAGGATGCAGCTGCTGAAAAAGCTCGTGAAATGAAAACTCTTCTTGAGGATTGGAATGAACAACGTAAAGTAGCGGCTGCTGAGCGTCGTGCTTATAACCGTGAACGAGATACTCGATTTGAAGAAGTAGCAGATAGTGCAAAAGCTGCGCTAGCAGAACGTGGATTTAATGTTGAGTCCCATCAAGACAATGTAACTGCGGATAGTACTGTAAATGCTAATGACGTAAATCCATATGCAAGAAATATGGATACTACAGTAGATTCTGTAGTATCTGCACCATCAGTATCTGCATCAGTAGAATCTGCATCAATAGAACCTGTAGAAACGGTAACAATTGAAAATACATCGGTACCATCTGTAGAAAACATAGCTGGACCATCTACAGATGATTATGTAGTGGGGCCAATGAGTACTCTTAATAATTCTGATTTTGGTGATACAAATCATGTATATGGTGATAATAATGCTTTCGATGTGGTAGAGCCAGAAATTGAAGCGATTTCAGTGGATGATACATTTGAACCATTACATGATATAGAGACCGTAACCTCACCTACTAGTGCTATCAATTATGGGGTACCAGAATCTTATGATAGTGGTTATGACGATTTTGATGATACGAATTATGATGATGAATATGATGAATTTGACAATCACGCCCCTACAGAGGAAAAACCATTTGTTCGTCGCTCTCTTATCGAGAGTGGGGAGGGGGATGTTCGTACTGTCGATGCAGTACCAATAGCACCAATAGCACCAATAGTACCAATAGTACCTTCGATTGAGGGAACTGAAGAGGATACTGCAGCAGTCGCGGTGTCTACAGAAGGTAAGATTCATCGTTCTATTGAACGGGAATATCATTTCCCTAGTTTAGAAATTCTTGCTAAAGGTGAAGTCAGTCAAGTCGCGAGTGAAGAAGTCGCACATAATGCGAGTCTTCTTGAAACTACATTGAAAAGTTTTGGTATTACAGCTAGAGTTGTTAATGCCACACAAGGTCCTGCGGTAACTCGTTACGAGTTAGAACCTGCACCAGGCACGAAGGTTAGTAAAATTGTCAATCTTACAGATGACTTGAAATTGAGCCTAGCTGCTGCAGATATCCGTATGGAGGCTCCAATTCCGGGCAAATCTGCTATTGGTATCGAGGTACCTAATAAATCGATATCTGCTGTACATCTTCGGGATGTATTGGACTGTGATGACTTTAAAGGCGCTCGTGGAGGCATTCCCGTTGGCCTTGGCAAGGACATTGCAGGTAAACCGATTATCACAGATTTGGCAAAAATGCCGCATCTATTGGTAGCCGGTTCAACGGGTTCTGGTAAATCCGTATGTATTAATACATTGATTTCTAGTATTTTATTCAGCCGTAAACCAGAGGAAGTTAAGCTAATCCTTATTGACCCTAAAATGGTTGAATTATCTACATACAATGGTATTCCTCATTTGATGGCACCTGTTGTAACAGATATGAAAAAGGCGGCAGCTGTCCTCCGTTGGGCTGTTCGTGAAATGGAGGCGCGGTACCGTACATTCGCCGCTACAGGCGTGCGTGATGTGAAACGGTATAACGAATTACATCCTAAAACAGCGATGCCATTAGTGCTTATTATTATCGATGAGTTAGCCGACTTGATGATGACGGCACCAGCAGACATTGAGGAATCCATTAGCCGTTTGGCACAGATGGCTCGTGCTGCTGGTCTGCACATGGTTCTGGCGACACAACGTCCATCTGTTAATGTAATTACTGGTACAATCAAGGCGAACGTACCAAGCCGTATTTCCTTTGCCGTAGCTACACAAATCGACTCCCGTACCATTCTTGATATGGCGGGGGCTGAAAAATTACTTGGTAAAGGTGATATGTTGTTTGCCCCAATTGGGTCTAATAAACCAGTGCGTATTCAAGGTGCTTTCATCAGTGATGATGAGGTGGAACATCTTGTTTCCTTTGTGAAAGCTCAGCGTCAGCCTGAATATGATGATACTGTAACAGAGGCAGAGGAGAAAGAAGAGGCCAAAGAAGAGAAGAAAGAGGAGGAATTCCGCGATGAGCTCTTGGAACGTGCCGTTGATCTCGTGATGGACTCTGGTCAGGCCTCTGTGTCTATGTTACAACGACGATTCCGAATTGGTTATACACGAGCAGCGCGTCTCGTAGATACTATGGAGGATTTGAAAATCGTTGGTCCTAATGTGGGCAGTAAGGCTCGTGATATTTTGATGAGTCATGCTCAAGTCAAAGAAAAATACTTCCCTCAATCCAGTAATACGGAAGGTGAGGGTAATTAAATACGTGATAGACCGGACTCATACGACTCTTTTTGAAGGAATTGTATATAGTCGGTGAAAATATATGTTGAAAGGAGCTGTCCAATGGCATCTATAGGGGAAGAACTTCGTCGTGAACGTGTGCGACGTGGATTGACTTTCAAAGACGTAGAACAAGTATTACATATCCGATCTGCCTATTTAGAGGCCATTGAAGATGGTAACTTTAAATTAATACCTGGTCATGTGTATACGAAGGGATTCATTCGTAATTATGCGAATTATCTTGGCTTAGATGGCCAACGTCTTGTGGTATCTTATCAGGATTTGATTGGCGAGAAACATGCTTTCACGGTGCGGACCTTAGATCGTAAACGCAAGAAAGCACAAAAAGAGCAATTACAAACTGAATATGAAGAGCATACGGTGGAAAAAAAACGTATTTCTCTTGAAACACGTCAACGTAAACGTCAAAAAACGATGGCCCAAGAACGTATGGTGCTTGGAACCATCCTGGTTCTCATAGTATTATTTTTAATTTGGTTATTCTTTCTATAGGATAAGGTAGGGACATGAATAATTTTTTAGTAACAGAGCCACGAGATATGCAAGAGCGTGGGTGGGCAGAGCTTGATTTTGTGCTCATCAGTGGCGATGCTTATGTGGATCATCCGTCCTTTGCACCAGCTGTGATTGGCCGTTATTTAGAACATAAAGGGTATCGCGTTGGTATTATTGCACAACCAGATTGGAATGATGTGAATAGCTTCAAGCTATTGGGAAAACCTAGATTAGCATCTCTTGTGACGGCAGGAAATCTAGATTCTATGTTGAATAAATTTACGGCAGCAAAAAAAATACGTCGTGATGATGACTATTCTCCAGGAGGGGAATCTGGTCATCGTCCAGACCGTGCTACATTGGTGTATGCGAACCGTATGAAAGAGGCCTATAGTGATGTGCCTGTTATCATCGGCGGTATTGAGGCGTCTTTGCGGCGCTTTGCCCATTATGACTATTGGTCTGATACTGTTCGGCGTTCTATTTTACAGGATGCCAAGGCGGATGTACTCATCTATGGTATGGGGGAACTGCAAATTGCTGAACTTGCAGATGCTCTTGATTCTGGTGAATTTAGAGAATCTTTGCCGAATATTCGCGGTATTTGTTATATGGATAAGGATATCTTTGAGGGGGATTATGTGCTGACTCCATCCTTTGAGGATGTGAAAGCTGATAAACAAGCCTTCGCTAAGGCGTTCCGTTTACAATATGATGAGCAAGATCCATATTATGGACATCCTATTGCACAAAAACACGGTGATCGCTATTTGATCCAAAATACACCGGCCTTGCCATTAACACAGGCACAGATGGATGAAATTTATACATTGCCATTCACTCGTACGTGGCATCCACGATACGATGAAAAAGGTGGCGTACCTGCTTTGAGTGAGGTTCAGTTCAGCTTGACGAGCCAACGAGGATGCTTTGGCAGTTGTTCTTTCTGCGCTATTACAAATCACCAAGGGCGTATTATTCAAAATCGCAGTCATGAATCCTTGATTGATGAAGCAAAAACTATGATTGATATGGATAACTTTAAAGGGTATATCCATGATGTAGGTGGTCCAACGGCGAATTTCCGTCACCTAGCTTGCGAGAAACAGGCTAAATTTGGTGCCTGTCGCGGTAAAACTTGTGCAGCCCCAATACCTTGTGAAAGACTCAATACGAGCCATGATGATTATCTTTCACTATTGCGTAAATTGCGTAAATTAAAAGGTGTAAAAAAGGTATTCGTACGTTCTGGTTTGCGCTATGATTATGTATTAGCAGATAACAATAAGGAGTTTGTGAAAGAACTTTGCGAATTCCATGTGAGTGGTCAATTAAAAGTAGCACCAGAACATATTTCTAATCGTGTTACAACGATGATGGGCAAGGCGGGAAAGAAAGAATTTCTCAAATTCAAACAATGGTTTGAAGAAGCTAATCGTAAACTTGGTAAAAAGCAGTATTTGGTACCATACTTTATGAGTTCTCATCCAGGCTGTAGTTTAGAGGATGCTATCGAACTAGCAGAATTTTTACGAGATCAACATATGTATCCAGAACAAGTGCAGGACTTTATTCCTACACCAGGCAGCTTGTCTACTGCCATGTACTATACAGGTATCAATCCTCTCGATGGACGTCCTGTGTACGTGGCTAAAAAAGGCCGTGACAAAGCGAAACAACGTGCGTTGATGCAATATAAAAATGTGGAAAATTATGACTTAGTAAAGGAAGCCCTCATTGAAGCAGGTCGCCAAGATCTCATTGGTTTTGGACCACAATGTTTAATTCCACCACGTCCGATTGGTAAATCTGGAAACAGAGCTAGCGGTGCAGGCCCACAAGGTCGCCCAGGTGGTAGAGCAGGTAATAACGATGTAGGCACACAAGGACGCCAAGGCGGTAGACCTGGTAATCAGGGCCGTAATGGTGGGGCACGAGGGAATCGTTCAAATGACTCGGGCCGTGCCAATAATCGACAAAATAGTAACCGCCAAAATAACAATCGCCCAAGCGGCGGTCGCAAACGTTCAGAAGGTAGTTTCTCATAAAATCGATAGATTTTTGGGAAAAGAAACAAAACTTTCACAGAAATAAAAATTTTGTTCACTGCCAGGAACATTGGCAGGAGTTTTAGATTCAATAGCTAATTCTAACAATAGGGAGTATACATTATGAATCGATGGAAGGCGCCCTTTGCTTTGTTTTTCTTTATATTGGGGATGTTAACATTTGGATTTTGGTATAGCTGGAAGGAAAAGCAGGAACAGGCCCAAGCACCTGTAAAGGCTGAGCTAGTGGTTTATACAGATTTACCAAATGCGCTCACCACGATTCTTGCTGATCAATATAAAGAAGAAAAAAATATCAAAATTACTGTAATGCCACTAACAGAAGAGCAAATGACAACGGTGTTGTCACGGCCTTGGGGTGAGCAAAATGGTGATATTGTTATTACTTCACAGGATAACCTTGTGTTAGGAACTTCAAAAAATCAATTTAGACCAATCGTGACGGAATCGGCAGATACTGTAGCAGAACGGTTTAAAAATACAGATGGCTATTGGGTTGGAACCTGGTATGACCCGGTGGTATTTACGCAAAATGATACATTTTATAACACATTAGGGCGTTATATTACAACTTGGGACACATTAGCAAAGCCTGGTAATTGGCGTGTAGT
Organism: Veillonella absiana; assembly: GCF_032970865.1. NCBI lineage: Bacteria > Bacillati > Bacillota > Negativicutes > Veillonellales > Veillonellaceae > Veillonella > Veillonella absiana. The sequence continues at coordinate 139,192 of NZ_JAWJZB010000007.1, forward strand.
GGTAACAGATTTTGTAGCATCTCAAAATGCAGCAAACTTGTTATACAATATGGTCGAAGCAAAAGGCGAGACATCAACGATTCAATTTTTTAATGGATTAAAACCACATGTTATTCAACATGCTAAATTTTTATCCACCCCAGTTCGCTTAGCGGCGTTAGGGGAGACGGATATCGGGATTGGTAATTACTCGGATGCAGCTCAATATATGAGTCATTCCTATCCAGTGAAAGTCATTTTTCCGGCGGATGGAACTTCTTTCTATTTGACTGGTGCAGCCGTTCTTGATGGTACTCGGAATACTATTGAGAGTACGGAGTTTATCAAGTGGTTGTTGGCAAAAGAAACGGCTCAATTTATGATTCGGCATAATTTCCATTTTGCTTTCACAAATCCAGAAATGTCTGATCCAAAAGATTCGTTAGGGCGTAGGCTAGTATTATGGGACGTACAAGGCGGATATACGGTGGAAGGCAAAAAGGTACTATTGAATCAATGGGTTAGCCAGGTGCGTTTTAGAAAAGAACCGTAAGCCAAGTAGAGCTATTCATGGACAAATGAACTAAGTAGGTTAAAAATACCATAAACCAAGTGTGTTAGATACACATCGTAAGGAAAGGATATAGAATGAGTAAGTTATTAGGTTATGTAAGCCTAGGTTGTGCTAAAAATTTAGTAGATACGGAAGTTATGTTAGGCCTGTTGAAGGATAATGGGTATAGCATCACAGAAAATTTAAGCGAAGCAGATCTTATTATTGTCAATACTTGTACGTTTATTGAAAAGGCCAAAGAGGAGTCCATTAATACCATCCTTGAAGTAGCGCAACATAAACAAACTGGCGCGTGCAAGGGGTTAATTGTAGCAGGTTGTTTGAGTCAACAATACCAAGATGAATTGTTCCAAGAAATCCCTGAAATTGATGCATTGATTGGTACTGGTGCGTGGGATCAAGTAATGACCGCCGTAGAGGCTATTGAACAAGGAAATCGTTGTTGCATCATGGATAGCATTACGAACATTTATAATGAGCGTATGCCTCGTATGCAAACGACACCTCGTTACAGTGCGTATGTAAAGATTGCAGAAGGCTGTAATAATGGTTGTACATTCTGCATCATTCCAAAGGTGCGTGGCGCATTCCGTAGTCGTACTATTGAATCTATCAAGGCAGAGGTGGAAAAACTCGCCGCTGCAGGGGTAAAGGAAATCGTTTTGATTGCTCAAGATACTACTAGCTATGGCATTGACCTTAATAATGGTAAACCTATGCTCACAGCCTTGATTAAAGAACTCGTTCAAGTTGAAGGTATTGAATGGATTCGCATGTTGTATTTGTATCCAAAGTTCTTCTCTGATGAATTACTTGAGTTAATCGTTAATGAGCCAAAGGTTTGCAAATATGTAGATATTCCATTACAACATGTGAATAACGATATTTTAAAACAAATGAATCGTCCTGATACACGTCAAGATATTGAAACATTGCTCAAGAAAATTCGTTCTCAAGAGAAACATATTACTTTGCGTACATCTATTATCGTAGGATTCCCTGGTGAAACAGAGGAACAGTTTAACGAATTGTGCGATTTTGTGAAAGAAATCAAATTTGATAACATGGGCGTGTTTACATACTCTCGTGAGGATGGTACAGCGGCGGGTGCTCGTGAGGACCAAATTCCAGAGGACGTTAAAGAAGAACGCTATCATGTATTGATGTCCTTCCAAGCAGCTGTTTCAGAAGAAAATAACCGTGATTTAGAAGGTACTATTGATGAGGCTATGATTGAGGAAATAGAACCAGGCGATAAAGGTACTTTATTGGCCAAGGGTCGTTTGAAATCCCAAGCCCCTGATGTAGATGGTAATATGTACATCGAGGATTGTGGTGAGGACTTGCAGCCTGGCGATATTTTGACCGTACAGGTAGAACAAGGCTTTGCCTACGATGTGGTGGTTTGTCCAGTTAATCAATAAAACAATCAATTTAAAGTGACTCGTAAATGAGGTGATATGAATGATTGTAGAATTAGTCTCTACAGGTTCAGAATTATTATTAGGCGATACAGTGAATACTAATGTGTCTTGGTTGGCACAGGAGCTTAATAAATTAGGATATACCATTGCCTATCAATCGACAATTGGTGATAATCGTGGTCGTATGGCTGAAATATTTAGACGCGCCGCAGAACGGGCCGATATTGTCATCAGTACTGGTGGACTAGGTCCAACGCAAGGTGATATTACTCGTGAGGTTTTGGCTAGCGCTATGGGCCGCGAGGTAGAGTTTAATTCATTGGCTATGACGGAGGTCCAAAAGTTCTTTAAGCGCGTTAATCGAGAAGTGCCGACGGCGGCGAGTCGTAGAGAGGCCATCTTACCAGTAGGTGCTGGTGTATTGCGTAACCCTGTAGGCGTAGCCCCTGGGGTAACACTAGAGGTTGAGGATACAACATTCATTTTATTGCCAGGACCGCCAGGTGAAATGAAGGGCATGTTTACAGATTCGGTGGTGCCATACCTACAGGAACGCTTTGGATCCCAAGGTGTCGTAAAATCGTATCGTTATGGTATTTATGGTATTCGTGAAATCGATTTAGAGGATCGATTAATGGATTTGGTGAAAGAACAATCGAATCCGACTATCGCGTTCCTCATTAAAAAAGGGTATATTGAGTTGCGCATCACTGCTAAAGCTAATACAGCAGAAGAGGCTGAGGCTCTATTAAGACCATGGGATGAAATTATCCGAAATCGTTTAGGGACTCACGTAGGTCGTTCCTTAGATATACCTATGGAGGATCTACTGGGTAAAAATCTTACAGTAGCTAATGCTACCATTAGTACTGCAGAGTCTTGTACATCTGGACTCGTTGGTAAAACTATTACCAACACATCTGGTAGTAGTGCTTATTATATGGGTGGTGTTATATCTTACAGCAATGATATCAAGCATCGAGTACTAGGGGTTCCTCAAGAATTACTCGATACCTATGGAGCTGTGAGCGAACAAGTAGCTAGGGCTATGGCTGAAGGGGTAGCCCGCGTTACTGGTACTGATTATGCAGTATCTACAACTGGTATTGCTGGCCCTGGTGGGGGCAGTGAAGAGAAACCGGTAGGTCTTGTTTGGTTTGGTGTAACAGGACCTCATGGAACAGTGGCCCATAAGGCGAACTTTATTGGGAGTCGTGAAGAAATTAGACAAGGTGCAGCAGAGCTTGCACTTTACTATGTATATACTTATATGAAAGAGAAAGGAACTGTATAATGGCAGTAGACGGCAGACAAGCAGCGTTAGATAACGCGTTAAAACAAATCGAGAAAGACTTTGGTAAAGGGGCCATCATGCGCCTTGGTGAAGCAGCAGATAAAATGAATGTAGAAGTTATTTCTACAGGCTCCTTGGCGATTGACCTTGCTGTAGGTGTGGGCGGGTTCCCTCGTGGCCGTGTAATCGAAATCTACGGTCCAGAATCCTCTGGTAAAACAACAGTAGCTCTTCATGCTGTAGCAGAAGCGCAAAAACAAGGTGGTATTGCAGCTTTCATCGACGCAGAACATGCGATGGATCCAGTATATGCTCGTAATTTGGGCGTAGACATTAACAATTTGTTGATTTCCCAACCAGATAATGGGGAACAAGCATTGGAAATCACAGAATCTCTAGTGCGCAGTGGAGCAGTAGATATCGTCGTAGTCGACTCTGTAGCAGCGCTTGTGCCAAAAGCCGAAATCGAAGGTGAAATGGGCGATGCACACGTAGGTTTACAAGCGCGCTTGATGAGTAAAGCCCTTCGTAAATTGACTGGTATCATCAGCAAATCCAAAACTGTTGTTATTTTCATCAACCAATTGCGTGAAAAAGTAGGTGTTATGTTCGGTAACCCTGAAACAACAACTGGTGGTCGTGCGTTGAAATTCTATTCCTCTGTACGTCTTGATGTACGTAAAGGTGAATTGATTAAAGCAAACAATGAAAATGTAGGCACTCGTACAAAAGTAAAAGTTGTTAAAAATAAAGTGGCACCTCCATTTAAAGTGGCGGAATTCGATTTGATGTACGGTACTGGTATTTCTAAGGAAGGTACACTCATCGATATTGGTACAAGCATGGATATCATCAATAAATCTGGTGCGTGGTATTCTTATAATGGGGAACGTATGGGCCAAGGTAAAGAATCTGCAAAAGCCTATTTGAATGAGCATCCAGAAGTGGCACTTGAAATCGATCGTATCATCCGCGACACATTGGCTGTAGGGCCTGAAGAAATCGATGTAATCGGTGAAGAAGTTCACGAAGAGCAAGAGTAATGGATACTGACATAACATTACCACAAGCGATGGATCAAGCCCTTCGTTTTTTAGGGCAACGTTTCTTGAGTTGTTATGAATTGCGACAGAAAATGCGTCGTAAGAATATCTCCAACGAGCTCATCGATCAAGTTGAGGCTAAGATGATTGAATACGACTATTTGAATGACCAACGGTTAGCGGATCAAGTCTTGGCCTACATGATGAAAGAACAGAAATACGGAGCTTTTTTTATCAAACAGAAAATGAAACAGCGTGGATTAGAGGCGCCGAGTCAAATTCAAGGGTATGATGAAATGGCGGCTGCCTTTAAAGTGGTAGAACGTAAATTTGGAAAAGATGTGGTATGCCAATCAATGTATAGTGATTTTACAAATGAGCTTGCAGAGGGGCGAATTGTAAATGAATCGAAAGTGATTAGTGCATTAAAAAATCGAGGGTTTTCCCCTGCTATTATACGTGCTGTATGTAATGAACTAAAGCCTTAATTCTTGACAGAATAGGGCTTTAAGCATAAAATTAGAATAGCCTTATTTATATATATTTATAGGGTCTTAATTTTATGAATTAATATACGGCAACCCAAGAGCCGATGTTATCGGCTCTTATTTTTTTGACAGAAGGAGGTGAGACTCATTTTAGAATATAGTCTAATCGCTGTTGTAATGGTTCTCATAGGTTTAGGTGTTGGTTACTTTTTACGTAAAAATATTGCCGAAGGTAAGCTCAACCAAGCCGAACAAGAGGCAGCTCGTATCGTAGCCGCTGGAGAACAGGCAGCAGAGTCTAAAAAGAAAGAAGCATTGCTCGAAGCGAAAGAAGAAATTCATAAACTTCGCTCTGATGTAGAAAGAGAAAACAAAGATCGTCGTACGGAATTACAACGTATGGAACGTCGTATTCTTCAAAAAGAAGAATCTCTTGACAAAAAATTAGATACTATCGAACGTAAAGAAGAATCTTTACATCGAAAAGAATCTGATTTAAATGCAAGTCGTGAAAAAGTGGAAGCTTTACACGATCAACAAATGGCTGAATTGGAACGTATTTCTGGTATGACCTTTGAAGAAGCAAAATCCATTTTGCTTAACAATGTGGAACAAGAAATCCGTCACGAAACAGCTGTTATGGTAAAAGATATGGAACAGCAAGCGAAAGATGAAGCTGAGAAAAATGCAAGAGAAATTATTGCAGTAGCTATTCAACGTTGTGCAGCTGACCATGTGGCAGAATCTACAGTATCTGTAGTAGCATTGCCAAATGATGAAATGAAAGGTCGTATTATCGGTCGTGAAGGCCGTAACATTCGTGCCCTTGAAACATTGACTGGTATTGATTTGATTATTGATGATACACCAGAAGCAGTTATCTTATCTGGTTTTGATCCAATTCGTCGTGAAGTAGCACGTATTGCTCTTGAAAAATTGATTGTAGACGGTCGTATTCATCCAGCTCGTATTGAAGAGATGGTGGCTAAAGCTCGTAAAGAAGTAGATCAAACGATTAAAGAAGCTGGTGAACAGGCTACATTTGAAGCTGATGTTCATGGCTTACATCCTGAAATTATCAAGATTCTTGGCCGCTTGAAATATCGTACAAGCTATGGTCAAAACGTATTGAAACATTCCATCGAAGTATCCCATTTGGCAGGCATTATGGCTGCTGAACTTGGTTGTGATGTAGCCCTCGCTAAACGCGGTGGTTTGATTCATGATATTGGTAAAGCTCTTGACCGTGAAATTGAAGGTTCCCACGTTCAAATCGGTGTTGATGTAGCTAGAAAATATCGTGAAAGCGCTCTTGTAGTAAACTGTATCGGTGCCCATCATGGTGACGAAGAATTCCAATCTGTAGAAGCAGTATTAGTGGCTGCAGCAGATGCAATTTCTGCAGCTCGTCCAGGTGCTCGTCGTGAAACATTAGAAAACTACTTGAAACGCTTAAGTAAACTCGAAGAAATCGCTGAATCCTTTGACGGCGTTGAAAAATGTTTTGCTATTCAAGCGGGTCGTGAAATTCGTGTCGTAGTAAAACCTGATCGTATTGATGAAGCAGAATCTACATTGTTAGTTCGTGACATTATCAAACGTATTGAATCTGAGTTAGAATACCCAGGTCAAATCAAAGTAGTTATCATCCGTGAAACACGTGTGGTAGATTACGCAAAATAAAATTTAATATTAGCGCGAGATTACAAACGTGATTTAACTCTAATATTAGATTATAAATTAAAGAATCTAGGCTGCAATGTTCGCATTGCAGCCTATCTTTATCAGTACAGGACTATATAAATCTTTAATCAGTATAGGGATATATAATTCATGGTTAACACAGGTACTCTGACGTAGTATTGTCTATTGTATTAAATACAAATCATAGAGTTATAGCATATATGCCATACTGATATAGCAAATTAGCAAATACATAGAGGACTTTTATAGGTCTCTATCGAATATTTTTATAGGTCGCTATCGAATATAAAGTAAGGTTTAAGGTAGAAAGTAGGTGTTAGGATTGAGTCGATATTTTGACAATGAACTAATTGCACAAATTAAAGATGCCAATGATATTGTCTCTGTTGTATCCGAGCATGTAGCCTTAAAGAAAAAAGGACAGAATTATTGGGGCTGTTGCCCATTCCATAATGAAAAAACAGCGTCCTTTAGCGTATCACCAGAGAAAGGGTTTTATTATTGCTTTGGTTGCCGTGCATCGGGAAACTCTATTAAATTTTTGATGGAAATAGAACACTTAACATTTCCAGAGGCTCTTGAAAAATTAGCTAATCGCGCAAATATTGCATTGCCAGAGCAAGAATTATCACCACAACAACGAGCGCGTGAGTTGCATCGCAAGAAATTATATGAGGCTAATGAATTAGCAGCTTCATTTTTCCATAATTGTTTAACTCAAACATCTCTTGGTAAGGTAGGCTTGGAGTACCTTAAAAAACGAGGCCTCACAAAGGAAACGATTGATAATTTCCGATTGGGGTTTGCCCCAGAAGGTTGGGATCGACTGTATAAAGCATTCCGCGAGCGTGGCATTGAGGATTCTGTGTTACTGGAACTCAATTTGGCCCGTAAGAACTCTGAGGGACGAGCCTATGATTTCTTCCGAAATCGTGTGATGTTCCCTATCATGGATGGTAAAGGTCGTGTCGTTGGATTTGGTGGGCGCGTGATGGATGATAGTTCTCCTAAATATTTGAACTCTCCAGAATCACCTATCTTTGATAAAGGAAAATTGCTCTTTGCCTTTGATAAGGCTTATAAACGCATCCGTGAAACGAAACAGGCTATACTCGTTGAAGGGTATATGGACGTTATTTCAGCGCACAACAAGGGTATAACAAATGTGGTAGCCTCCTTGGGGACGGCGTATACGAATGACCATGGACATTTATTAATGCGACAAGCTGATGAAATTGTATTGGCTTATGATATGGATGGTGCAGGGCAACAGGCAGCTAAACGAGCCATTGAGTTGTTGCAAAATACAGACTTTAAAGTGCGTGTACTAGCCATGCCTGATGGTAAGGATCCTGATGATTATGTGCGTAATCACGGGGCAAAGGCCTTTGAAGAATTGGTGTCCAAGGCCATCAAGCCTTTTGATTATTTATTGAATGAGTCATTACTTCAACATGATACAAATGACTCTGATGGGAAACAGGCTGTATTACAGGATATGTTCCCTTACATTACCCATACGGAGAGTCAAACACAACGAGAGGATATGTTACGGTCTTTGGCGATGCCATTGTGGCTCGACAACAGTACGGTATTTAGATATTTCCGCAATTACACAAAAAAGGGCAATATTGAACTGCCTACTGAGGTACAATCAGTGACAAAAATGACACAGGCCGTATCCCCTGATGAGGAACAATTAATGGCCATGGCCATTAATGATGGTGAAAGTTTACAGGAAGTTTTACAATATTTACCGTTAGAGGACTTTCAAAATATTGAACATCGGGCTATAATAGAAAAGTTAGGGTCTATATATTCTAGTCACAATGGTTTTGATACTACGACTGTAGAGGAAACATTAACAAAAGAAGAATATACGGAATATGCTAGACTCATGATACTTGAAAATACAGGACGTGACATGGCGCGGTTACGTGGTTTGATTAGATCTGTAAGGCTCAGATCATTACGGGAGCAATATAAATTTCATTCAAGATTAGCTGATCAACTAAATCGTGCAGGAGATTCGACCTTCATTGGCGAATTACACAAGTGTCAGGAAATTCAAAAAATTATTAATGAATGGTCAAAATAGAAGTAATCTAGGTAGAAACTGAGAAAGGAAGAGCGCTGTGGCTAAGAAAGAACATAAAAGTCAAATTGAGGAGATTGTAGCTCAACTTCTCGAAAAAGGCCGTCAAGAGGGAGTTTTGACGCAAGCAGAAATAGCAGATGCTCTTCATGAGCAAACTGAATTAACGGCAGAGCAATTGGATGATATTTATACAACTTTCACCAAGTTAAATATTGAAGTTGTGCCAGATGAAGCAGTGGAAGCTGCTGATGATACAGATATTGTGGCAGACGATGATGACACACATTCGGAAAAAAATATTAATATTGATTTGAGTATCGATACAGGAGTTAACATTGATGATCCTGTACGTATGTACCTCAAGGAAATTGGCCGAGTGCCATTGTTATCTGGTTCAGAAGAAATCGTATTGGCGGAGCAAATCGAAGCAGCTACGAAAGAAGATGCCACATATAAGGAAATCAAGCTAGGTGAAAAAGCCAAGAAAAAATTGGTGGATGCCAACCTTCGTCTCGTTGTTAGTATTGCTAAACGCTATGTTGGTCGTGGAATGTTATTCTTGGATTTGATTCAGGAAGGTAATCTTGGTTTAATCAAGGCAGTAGATAAATTTGACCATCATAAAGGGTACAAATTCTCTACTTATGCTACTTGGTGGATTCGCCAGGCCATTACTCGTGCTATCGCTGACCAAGCGAGAACTATCCGTATTCCAGTACATATGGTGGAAACAATCAATAAATTGATTCGTATTTCTCGTCAATTATTACAGGATAAAGGTCGCGAACCATTACCAGAAGAAATCGCTGAAGGTATGGGGATTACGGTAGAGCGTGTTCGCGAAATTCAAAAAATCGCACAAGAACCAGTATCTTTGGAAACACCAATCGGTGAAGAAGAAGATTCACATTTAGGCGATTTCATTGAAGACCAAGACGCTATCGCTCCAGATGATGCAGCGAGCTATATTTTGCTTCGTGAGCAAATTGAGGACGTATTTACATGCCTTACTGAAAGAGAGCAACAAGTTCTTCTGCTTCGTTTCGGTTTGAAAGATGGTAAACCGCGTACACTTGAAGAAGTAGGTCAACATTTTAACGTAACTCGTGAACGTATTCGTCAAATTGAAGGCAAAGCGTTAACAAAATTACGTAATCGTGGCAAACGCGATAAAATTAAAGACTTCTTATAATAGAAGATATGAAACATACGGCCCATACAATGTATGGGCCGATTTGTGCTATAATAAGAAATGGTTTTCAAATACTAACCCTAGTTGTTAAATAGTAAGCGCGGTCCGGACAACATATATGGATGTTGGCTAGGTGTTTCGCTAATATTATGAATTAATAGAAATGAGATAAATATGTATACAGTTTCCAAACGGCTAGAGGTGAGCGCCTCTCATCAACTCAAATTAGATTATCCTAGTAAGTGTCAAAATTTACATGGACATAATTGGATTATTATTGTTCATTGTCGGTCCAAGGAACTTGATCACAATGGTATGGTCATCGATTTTACCATCATCAAGGAAAAAATCCACGGTCGTTTAGATCACCAACATATCAACGATGTGATGGGGGATATTAATTCAACTGCTGAGAACATGGCGAAATGGATTGCTGATGAATTAGGTGAAACATGTTTTAAAGTAGAAGTACAAGAATCAGAAGGAAATATTGCGACTTATGAACGTGATTGAGATGTTTGCTTCCATTGATGGGGAAGGTTCTCGCCAAGGGTTCTTATGCACATTCCTACGGCTCTATGATTGTAATATCCGTTGTTCCTATTGTGATACGACCTATAGCTATGGTCCTGAGGTGGACTATGAGCAATTGACGGTCCAAGAGGTGACTGACAAAATAGAACAGTTAGGCAATCACCGTGTTACTATCACTGGTGGCGAACCATTATTGCAGGAACCAGAGGTCATAGAGCTCATCGATGAGTTAACGAAACGAAACAAACAATATGATTTTAATATAGAGACGAATGGCACCATTGTGCCGAGCTTTCACCGGGACAATGTGTTTTTCACCTACGATTACAAGGGCCCGTCCTCATTGGCTGAGGACTCTATGAATCGAGATATTATGAAAGCCGCCACTGAGCGTGATTTGTTGAAATTTGTAGTAGGTACACCGCAGGATTTAGACAGAATGCGTCGTGTTCTTGAGACCTATCCTACGAAAGCACAAGCCTATGTGTCGCCTATATGGGGGCAAATAGAGGCGGTAACTATTGTGGACTATATGAAGGACCATAATTTGCAAAATGTGCGGTTACAGCTGCAAATTCATAAATTTATTTGGGATCCGAACGAGAAGGGGGTGTAGCTAATTTATGAGTCAAATAGATACGAAAAAAATAGAATCCCTAGTGTACCAATTGCTAGAGGCCATTGGTGAGGACCCGAATCGTGAAGGATTGCTTGAAACACCTAAACGGGTAGCCCATATGATGCATGAAATGTATGCAGGCATTCAATATAGCAATGCAGATATCGCCAAGATGCATGGCAAAACATTCCCCGTGGACACGAACCAGATGGTCGTGGTGAAAGATATCACTTGTTTTTCCAACTGTGAACACCATATGGCATTGATGTATAACATGAATATTAGTATCGGTTATATGCCCAAAGGAGGGGTCATTGGCTTGTCTAAAATTCCTCGCATTGCTGAACTTTGCTGTAAACGATTACAATTACAAGAAAAAATCGGCGAGGATATTGCCGAGGTGATTTCCTTGGCCACCGGTTCGGACGATGTAATTGTACATATTACTGCTTGCCATAGCTGTATGAGTGCCCGTGGTGTGAAGAGCACGGATAGTAAAACTACAACCCTTACTACGAAAGGTATCTTTAATGAAGACGCTATGATTCAACGATTTATGATGTTAAAAGCTTGACGAGTCTAGGTATAGTTCAGTATAATTGTTAGGTAGATTATCTATTGGGCCTATAGCTCAGGGGTAGAGCAATCGGCTCATAACCGATCGGTCCCTGGTTCGATCCCAGGTGGGCCCACCAATACAAAATAATAAAAAAGAAACGATAGTTCGATGACTTTAGATATATTTAATTATATTTTAAGTCATCATTTTTTTTGCTTAAGTGAAAGAGTGCTGATATTAGTGGGTTTATGTGCTGCATTAATAAAAATAATGAAAGTTTACGTAAATTGTAGAATGAAATTAAACACTAAAACTAAATAAAAAGATCCATAGGATTGCATCAATGGTAAAATTAAGTTACGACACAAAATTAACCGGAGGCAATCACTATGGACCACCTAAATAATACCATTAATACCCTACCTCGCAAAAGAGGACAACACTTAAGATTTGAAGATCGATGCGAAATCAAAGCGCTCCATAAGCAAGGTTACTTTTATCGCCAGATTGCAAAAGCACTTAATTGCTCACCTAGTACTGAGGGCTACGAATTAAAACGTGGCACTGCAACTAAGACGACACATCGAGGCAGACCAACAGAGTATGTACCTAGTCAAG